>NZ_JBSFKQ010000020.1:0-113148 GCF_053598615.1 Kitasatospora sp. NPDC001095
CCCGGGGCCGGCCGGGCCCGACGGCAGCTTCGAGAACAGGCGCCGCACCCAGGGCCCCGCGCGGGGCGGGCGCCGGCCGTCCGGCCTCTCGCCGGCGTCGGCCGACGGTCCGGTGGTGACGGCCCTGCGCGCGGCGGGATTCGAGAACCGCGCGGCGGCACCCGTTGCTCCTGGACGGCGCGCGGGAGCTGGAGCGGCCCTTCGGCTACGCCGGAGCCGACCCGGCGGCCGGGCCCGACCGCACGGGACAGACGGCGGTCGGCTCGTACTGCCACTGACGGGCGCGTACGCCGGGGTGCGGGGCGTCCCGCGAATGGTTGAACGTTGAACGCAACGTCTGATTTCCGCCGGAGGTTTGAAACGCCCCGGACCAGGATCGAGTCATGTCCGAGATCGGAACGAGGAGTTCTGGAGAGATGACGATGAACGGTGCGGCGGGAATCGACGGGGTCGACGGCAAGGTGGCGCTGGTGACCGGCGGCAGCCGGGGGATCGGGGCGGCGGTCGCCCTGCGGCTGGCCGAGGACGGTGCCCACGTGGTGCTGACCTACCAGGGCGGTGCGGAGCGGGCCGAGGAGGTCGTCGCCAAGATCACCGCGATGGGGCGGACCGGCTGGGCCCTACGGGCGGACAGCTGCGACCCGCAGGCGGTGGAGAGCGTGGTCGAGGCCGTCGTCGAGCGGTTCGGGAAACTGGACGTCCTGGTGAACAACGCCGGCGTCGGCGCCGTCGGCCCGATCGGCGACTTCACGCTGGAGGACGTCGACCGGGTGATGGAGGTGAACGTCCGGGCCCCCTTCCTGTACGCCAGGGCGGCCTCCGCGCACCTGGCCGACGGCGGGCGGATCGTCAGCATCGGCAGCTGCATCGCCCAGCGCGCCGCCTTCCCCGGTGCCACGCTGTACGCGACCAGCAAGGCCGCGCTGATCGGCCTGACCAAGGCGCTGGCCCGCGAGCTCGGCCCGCGCGGGATCACCGCCAACCTGGTCCACCCCGGGCCGATCGACACCGACATGAACCCGGTCGACGGCCCGGCGGCGGAGCTCCAGAGCGGACTCACCGCACTCGGCCGCTTCGGCACCGGGGCGGACGTCGCCGGCGCCGTCGCCTACCTGGTCGGCGCGGACGGCCGGTACGTCACCGGCGCGGAGCTGGCGGTGGACGGCGGCTTCGCTTCCTGACGCCCGGCGGCGGGCCCGGTGACGGTGGGTGCGGTGTCGTGGCGGGCGGTGGTCGGTGCCCGCGCTTACGATCACCCGGCACGACCCGCGCTCCCGCACCGGGACCCCGTACCGAGAGGTGTGCCATGACCGCAGCGGAAGACCCGATCGAGCTGCTCGCCCGGGCCCTCGCGCAGACCGCCGGACTGATCGACGGCACCGGCGTCGAGCTGGCCGGCCACCCGACGCCCTGCCGCTCGTGGGACGTCGGCGACCTGGTCAGCCACCTCCTGCACGACCTGCGGCAGTTCACTGTACGGGCGAAGGGCGGGCAGCCGGACTGGTCGCAGCCCTTCGACCGGGTCGAGGAGGACTGGCTGCACGCCTTCGAGGCCGGGGCGGAGGAACTGGTCGACGCCTGGCGCGCGGCCGGCGACCTCGGAGGCACCCTGGAGATCCCCGGCGTCGGCACCCTCCCGGCCCGCTTCCCGGTGGACCAGCAGATCGCCGAATTCGCCGTCCACGGTTGGGACTTGGCCCGAGCCACCGGCCAGTCCACCGAGGGCCTGGACCACGAGGTCGCACACGCGGCGCTCGCCTGGGCCGGCGGCGCGCTCAAGCCCGAGTACCGCGGCGCCGAGGAGGAGCACCACGCGTTCGGCCCCGCCGTCGCCGCCCCCGAGGACGCCCCGGCGTACGACCGGCTCGCCGCCTTCTTCGGCCGCGACCCGGCGGAGTACCCGGCGGGTTAGGGCGGGATCGTGCCCGGGGCCCGTCTTGTCGACCAGTCCGGATCAGGGCGCGGCCTTGGGGTGCGTGCATCGCAGGGCGGGGGTGGGGTACCGCCCGGCCCGAAGGCCGGGGGAGTGTCCCGGCCCGGGAACGATCGGCGACACGGCCCCTACCCGCGGCTCCAGCGGAACTCGATCTCCGGGTGGCGAGGCGACGGGCCGTCGAGGAGCGGGGTGGGGCGGTCGCGCAGGAAGCGGTCGGCGAAGGCCCGGACGTAGCTGCGGGTGAGCGCGGTGGCGCGGGGCGGGGCGAGGGTGCCGAGCAGGGCGGCGTAGGCGTCGGCGGGGAGGTGGTCGGCGAGGTGGCCGGGGGCGGCGGCGTGCGGCAGGTCGGTGAAGCTGAGGTGGCCCGCGCCCAGGGTGCGCAGCTGGCGGCCCCAGGCGTGGTGGTGCTCGCGCCAGCGCTGCCAGGTGTCGTGGTCGTCGATCGAGGTGAGCAGCAGGAACGGCCGGTCCAGCCCGAGTTCGGGGACAGGGGAGCCGAACAGGCCGCCGTCGAGGTCGAGGCCGATCCGCAGGCGCCGGTCCTGGCGCAGCGCCTCGGCGGCCGCGGCTCCGCCCATGGAGTGGCCGAGCACGCCGATACGCTCCTCATCGACCCGGAACGGCAGCCGGCCGCCGGTCAGTTCGTCGGTGACGAAGCGCAGGTCGCCGACCCGTGCGGCGATCTCCTTGCGGTCCTCGGGGTCCCAGCCCGGCGGGCTCTCCGGCAGGGCGCCGCGCACCAGCCGGCCGTCCGGGAACTCGACGGCGGCGGCGTCGTAGGTGTGGTCGACGGCCGCGACGAGGTAGCCGTGGGCGGCCAACTCCTCGGCCAGTGCGGTGCAGTTGCTGCGTGCGCCGCCGCGGCCGTGGCCGAGCAGCAGCAGGGGGAGCGGGCCGGGGTGGGCGGGGGCGTCGACGCGGGCGGTGGGGCGGACCAGGGCGAGGGTGCCCGGATCCAGCGGCAGGATCCGCTCGATCGCGGCCGCGACCCGCGCGGTGGTGTAGGGCGCGCGGGGCCGGCCGGCGGTGCCGCGCGCCGGGTACCAGAACTGGACCATGAGTTCGCGCAGGCCGGGGACGGGGGCGAACGGGTCGGGGCGGCCGTGGTCGACCAGGTGCAGGCTGGTGGTGCCGACCGGGCGGCCGACGGTGGGCGCGGGCAGGTCGATGGCGCGCGCGGGGGCGGCCGGGGCGGCCTGGGCGGGCCCGGCGGGCAGCAGGGTCGCGGCCCCGCCCAGGCCGGCGAGGGCGAGCAGTGAACGGCGCCTGATCATGTGTCATCCTCGCGTGGCTCGGCGACTGGATCCCCGGGCCAGCCTAGGTGGTGCGGACCGGTGTGGCCAGGGCGCCGAACTGCTCGCGCCGCGCCAGGGCTCGCCGTCCGCTCAGGGCTTGGCGCCCTGTCGGGTGGCGGCCTGCTTGATCGCCTCGCGGATGCGCGGATAGGTGCCGCAGCGGCAGATGTTCTGGATCTGGTCGATGTCCGCGTCCGTCGGGTTCGGGGTGCGGCGCAGCAGGGCGACGGCGGTCATGATCTGGCCCGGCTGGCAGAAGCCGCACTGGGCGACGTCGCAGGCGAGCCAGGCCTCCTGGACGGGGTGCAGCACCTCGCCGTCGGCCAGTCCCTCGATGGTGGTGACGGTGTGGCCCTCGCAGTCCTTGACGGACCGGGTGCAGGGCTGGAACTCCTGGCCGTCCAGGTGGCTGGTGCAGGCGCGGCAGACGCCCACCCCGCAGCCGTACTTGGGGCCGGTGACGCCGAGCTTGTCGCGCAGGACCCAGAGCAGCGGCATGTCGTCCGGGGCCTCGACGGTGACGGGCTTCCCGTTGAGGACGAAGGTGTGGGTGGGCATGGGGAGTCGGGATTCCTCAGCTGGTGGTCAGGAGCCGGTGGTCAGAAGTTGATCGGGAAGGAGCGCGGACTGGTGCCGGTCGCCCGGGCGTAGGCGTTGGCGACGGCGGCGGAGGCGGCCGGGACGCCGAGTTCGCCCGCGCCGCCGGGCTGTCCGCTCGGCGGCATCAGGTGGATCTCGACCACCGGCGGGGTGTGCCGCTGCCGGGCGTAGTGGAAGTCGCCGTAACTGCCCTCCCGGAAGGCGCCGTTGTCCAGGTGGTTGCCGGCCTGGAGGATCACCGAGATGCCGTCGACGAGCGCGCCGGTCAGCTGGGCCTCCAGGCCCCTGGGGTTGATCACCCGGCCGACGTCGGCGACGACGACGGCCTTGGTGACCCGCGGGTTGGCGCGGTCGGTGGCGTCCAGCTCGACCAGGTAGGCGACGCAGGCGCTGTGCTCGTCGTGGTAGCCGATGCCCTGGGCCTGGCCGGGGGGCATCGGGCGGCCCCAGTTGCCGCGCCTGGCGAGCTCGTCCAGCACGGCCCGTCCGGCGGCGCTGCGCATCCGGTCGCGGCGGAAGGAGAGTTCGTCCTGGCCCATCGCGCGGGCGAGTTCGTCCATCATGATCTCGTCGGAGACCCGGACGGTGCCCGAGTAGACCGAGCGCCAGCTGCCGGTGGGCAGTTCCAGCGGCAGCTCGGCGAGCAGCTGGGTGGGGACGCCGACGTCGTACGGGATCTTCTCGGTCAGCAGGAAGAAGAGTTCGGAGGCGGTGAGCCCGGCCAGCGGGAGGTCGTAGCCGGCGGCGGTGAGCATCTCGCCGAGGCCGTGCCCGAGGTCGGTCCGGACGCCGGCCACGCGGTGCTCCCAGCTGAACACCTGGCCGAGGCCGTAGGTGGCCCGGATGACGTGGTGGCTGGCGGGGCGCACCCGGCCGTGGCGCATGTCGTCGTTGCGGGTCCACATCAGCTTGACCGGGCGGCCGGCAGCCTTGGAGACCTGGGCGGCCTCCAGGGCGGCGTCGAAGAACAGCCGGCGGCCGAACGAACCGCCGCCGCGCACCACGTGGACGGTGACGGCGTTCTCCGGCAGGCCGAGTTCCCTGGCGATGGTGCCCTGGGCGAGGATCGGGCTCTGCGCGGCGAACCACAGTTCGGCGCGGTTCGGCCGGACGTCGGCGACGGCGGTGAGCACCTCCATCGGGGCGTGGTTGACGAAGGCGAAGTCGAACCCCCCCTCGACCCGGTGGGAGAGCAGCGGCGGCGGGAGGGACGGCAGGTGGGCGGCCCGCAGTTTGGACCGTACGTCGGCGTCGGACAGGCCGGCGACCGGGCCCGGGTTCCAGGTGGTGACCAGCGCGTCGCGGGCCTTGAGCGCCTGGTCGAAGGTCTCGGCGAGGACGGCGACGCCGGTCGGGATCCGCACCACGCCGAGGACGCCGGGCATGGCGCGGGCGGCGGAGGCGTCCAGGGACTTGAGGGTGCCGCCCACGGTGGTGGGGCGGGCGACCACGGTGGGCACGGCGCCCGGGACCTGGAGGTCCCCGGTGTACTGGGCCCGGCCGGTGACGATGTCGCGGGCGTCGATCCGGCCGGTCGGCCTGCCCACCAGGCGCAGCTGGTCGGCGGTCTTGGGGACGGCCGGGACGGCGGGCACGGCGACGCGGGCCGCCTCGGCGGCGAGGTCGCCGTAGCCGAGGCGGCGGCCGTCGGGGGCGAGGACGGCGGAGTCGGCGGTGCGCAGGGTGGCCGCGGGAACGTTCCAGCGCTTGGCGGCGGCGGTCACCAGCCGGGCCCGGGCGGCGGCAGCCGCGGCGCGCACCGGGTCGTACAGCGAGCGGATCGAGTTGGAGCCGCCGGTCAGCTGGTTGAAGAGCAGTTCGGGGCGGGCGTCGGAGAGCGGGACGTCGACGTCGGAGAGCCGGGCGTCGAGCTCCTCCGCGACGATCATGGCGATCGCGGTGGTGAGGCCCTGGCCGACCTCCAGCCGGGGCAGGTGGAGTGCGGCGCGGCCGTCGGCCGTGACCTCGAGAACCAGCAGGTGGGCGGTCGGCAGCCCGGCGATGACCATCGCGTCGCCGAGGTCGACGATGTCCGGGATGCCGGGCAGCCCGATCAGCTGCTGGGGGAGGGCCGTCTCGCGGGCCGGCGCGGCGGCTGCGGCGGCGGGCTGGACGGGCGTCGGGGCGGCGGCCTCCGCGGTGGCGGGCGCGGCGGTGTCGAGGCCGAGGCCGGCGGCGACGGTGAGGGTGGGGGCGGCCAGCAGGTAGGTGAGGAAACGCCGTCGGCGGGTGCCGCCGTCCGACGCCGGGGCGTACGGAGCGTCGGCGGGGTGGGTGTGCGGGTGCCCGGGGCCGTCGGGTCGGTCGGTGGAGTCCGAGGGCGCGATGGAGGTGCTGATGGGGAGGCCACCCTTCGAACCGGAGACGGCGATGGAGCGGGCGGGCCGGGCGGCCCCGGCCCGGTGCCGGATCGCGAACGCCGTTGAGCATAAAAGGGCGCTACTGACGGGTCAACACGGTCAAAGTTGGCCCCTGGTCTGTCCGATCGCGGTTTTGCAGCGCTCGGCGGAGCCGGATTCGGAGCGGGTACGGACGGCGCTTCACCGGCGCGGGCGCGGCCGGGGCGGGACCGCTCCGAAGAACTCGGAGGCGCCAACTGGAGCCCCTCGCACGCGGGTTCACGGGTCGGTCGACGGTGCGGCGGCATGGCGGATTGGCCCAGGAAATTCCTTGATCACTGGACCGGTCCACTGGGCCGGTTCTCTCCTAGGGTGAGGGGGCGCCAGAGCCGCGGTCGCGAAGAGCCGCTCCGTGCGCCGCCCATCCGGCGGTCGCGGGTAGGGGTGACGGTCCGTGAAGTCGTTTACACAGGTGGACGCGTGTGGGTGACCGCGCCTACGCACCAGAACGCGCCCGAGCGAAGGAGAGGCATGCCGACCGAACGAGCCGCCCGCCGCGGCGCCCTGCCGCCCGCCGGGCCCCAGCGGACCCTCGCGGCCGCCCAGTTGGCCGCCGCCGTGGGCGACGGCGCCTACTACACCTGCTCCGCGCTCTACTTCACCAGGGTGGTCGGGATGTCGCCGACCGCCCTCGGAATCGGCCTCACCCTCGCCTGGGCGCTCGGCTCCGTGGCCGGCGTCCCGCTCGGGCACCTCGCCGACCGGCGCGGCCCGCGCCGCACCTCGGTGGCGCTCGCGCTGGGCACGGCGGCCGTGGTCACCGCCTTCCTGGTGATCCGCTCCTACCCGCTGTTCCTGGTCGCGGTCTGCCTCTACGCCACCGCGCAGTCCGGCCTGACCGCCGCCCGGCAGGCACTGGTCGCCGCGCTGGTGCCGCCCGCGCAGCGGACCGCGCTGCTCGCCCACATGCAGTCCACCCTCAACGGCGGACTGGCCGTCGGCGCGGCGATCGGCGGCATCGCGCTCGGCCTGGGCACCCGCGCCGCGTACCTGACCGCCTTCGCCGTCACCGCGCTCGGCTTCCTGCTCGCCGCGCTGTTCCTGCGGCGGCTGCCCGAAGCCCCGCCCGCGGCAGGGTCCTCGGACGCCGGGCCGCGCCTCGCCGTACTGCGCGACCGCCGGTACGCCGCCGTCACGGCCGTCAACGCCGTCCTGCTGCTGCGGATGCCGCTGCTCAGCCTGATCATCCCGCTCTGGATCGCCGCGCGCGCCCCCGGGCTCGGCTGGCTCGGCTCGGCGCTGTTCGTGCTCAACACCCTCGCGGTGCTGGCCTTCCAGGTCCGGGCGGCACGCGGCGTCACCGGACTGGCCCCGGCCGCCCGGGCCGTCCGCTCCGCCGGGCTGCTGCTGCTCGCATCCTGCGCGGTCTTCGGACTGTCCGCGCTGGACGTGCCGGTCTGGGCGGTCGGCGCACTGCTGGTCGCGGCCTCCGTCCTCCAGGTGGCCGGGGAGATGCGGCAGTCGGCCGGCAGCTGGCAGATCGCCTTCGACCTCGCCCCGCCCGGGCGGGTCGGTCAGTACCAGGGCTTCTTCGGCACCGGCGTCGCCGTCGCCCGCACCCTCGGACCGCTGCTGCTCACCACACTGCTGCTGGACGGGGGTCTGGTCGGCTGGCTGGTCCTGGGCGGGGCGTTCCTCGCGGCCGGGTACGCGATGGGGCCGGTCGCCCGCTGGGCGGCGCGCGACCGCGGTCACCCGGTGTCCCCGTCGACGGTGGTCGCGGCGGCCGTCTGAGCCCGCGCGTCGCCAGCCGCCTGAGCCCGCGTGCGTCGGCGGCCGTCTGAGCCCGCCCGTGCCGCCGGCCGCCCGACCTCGCCCGCGTCCGCGGCCGCCTGGGCTCGGACGGCCGCCGTGCGCCCGGGACGGCCGGTCCGACGGCGAGCCGCAAACCCGGTGGCCCCGGCCCGCCGCCCGCTGGCATGCTGGCCGCGTGGACCGACCCCAGATCAGCCTCGACTTCGCCCCCGAACTGCACCTCTTCGTCTCCGCGCCCCGGCGGGCCGGCAGCACCGCGCTGCGCACCGACGGCACCTCCACCCTCGGCCACGTCGTCGAGTCCCTGGGCGTCCCGCTCACCGAGGTCGGCGCCCTGCTGGTGGACGGCCGGGCCGTGCCCGACACCCACGTGCCGGCCGACGGCGAGGAGATCTCCGTCCGGGCCGTCACCAGGCCGCAGCGCTCGCCCGCCCCGGCGCGCTTCCTGCTGGACGTCCACCTCGGCACCCTCACCCGCCGGCTGCGCCTGCTCGGCGTGGACGCCGCGTACGAGAACCCCGACATCGGCGATGCCGCCCTGGCCGCCCGCTCGGCCGCCGAGCAGCGGATCATGCTCTCCCGCGACCGCGGCCTGCTGCGCCGCCGCGAACTGTGGGCCGGCGCCTACGTGTACAGCCACCGCCCCGTCGAGCAACTGCGCGACGTGCTCTCCCGCTTCGCGCCGCCGCTCGCCCCCTGGAGCCGCTGCACCGCCTGCAACGGCACGCTGCACCCGGCCACCAAGACCTCGGTGCGCGAGCAACTGCGGGACGGCACCGAGCGCTCCTACGACGCCTTCGCCCAGTGCGCCGACTGCGGACAGGCCTACTGGCGCGGCGCCCATCACGCCCGCCTGGAGGCGATCGTCACCGAGGCCGTGCGCGACTTCGGAGCCGATCCGACCGCGGGAGGAGGCCAGGAGTCCGGGGAGGGCCGGGGCCGGATCGGGGTCGTCTCAGGGTAGCCCCGCCCTGGCGGACGGCCGGGGGCCCGTGATCCCATCGACGGTGGGGGACGAGACCACGCTACTCACTCGGATGAGAGGCCAGGTCGTCACATGGGACATCACACAGGGCACCAGCCCTTCGGCACCGCGGACGTGGGGGACGCCGAGGTGGTGACCGCCCCGGACGGGGCCGAGGTGCGCCCGCTGCTGGTGCTGGAGGGATCCGGGAGCCTCGCGGTCTTCACGCTCACCCCCGGGCAGGTGACCCACGCGGTGTCGCACGCCACCGTGCAGGAGCTGTGGCAGGTCACCGCGGGCAGCGGCGAGCTGTGGCGCCGCCAGGGCGGCCGCGAGGAGACCGTACGGCTCGCGCCCGGAACGGCGGTGTCGATTCCGCTGGGCACCGCGTTCCAGTTCCGGGCGGACGAGGGCTCCGACGGGCCGCTGCGGATCACCGCCGTCACCATGCCGCCCTGGCCCGGCACGGACCGCGAGGCACGCCCGGAGGAAGGCCGCTGGAAGGCGACCGTCCGATGAGGCGGGGACTGCCGCGCCGCCCGCTGGCGGCGCTGCTCGCGGCCGCCGCCGTGCTCGGACTCTCGGTCGCCCCGGCGGCCGCCGCCGCGCCCGCCGGTTCCGCCGAACCATCGCGGCGGTCGCTCTACGTGGCGATGCCGGACGGGGTCCGTCTCGCCGTCGACGTCCACCTCCCCGAGGGCACCCGGGCCGGCGCCCGACTGCCCACCGTGCTGGTCACCAACCGCTACTGGCGGGCGAGGGTCCGGGCCGGCCAGACCGACGGCGTCAGCGGCGAGGCGCGGCGGTGGACCGCCCGCGGCTACGCCTTCGTGACCGCCGACCTGCGCGGCACCGGGGCCTCCTTCGGCACCCTCACCTCCGAACTCGGCGCCGACCTGACCGCCGACAGCGGCCCGCTCAGCGACTGGATCGCCGCCCAGCCCTGGTCCAACGGCCGGGTCGGCACCACCGGCATCTCCTACGGCGGCGACACCGCGATGCTCGCCACCGCCCTCGGCAACCACCACATCACCGCCGCCGCCCCGATCTCCTACGACTTCGACCCGTACGAGGACCTGGTCCGCCCCGGCGGTGTGCTCATCGAACCGCGCATCGCCCAGTACGCGCTGCTGCTGCGCGTCCTCGACCAGGCCGGCGGCACCACCTGCGAGACCGACGAGCGGACCCGGAAGCTCTGCGCCGACGTCGGCCTCACCGGGCTCCAGCCCCGGCCGGTCGACGGCCCCGACGGGCCGGCCCTGCTCGCCGCCGCCCGCGCCGAGCACGCGGACAACGCCAACCTCGTCGAGATGGCGCACACCGGCGTCCACCGCGACTACCGGGACGGACCGAAGAGCTGGACGGTCGGCAGCGTCGGCGAACGGACCGACGCGATCGAGGCCGGCCGGGTGCCCGTCCTGACCCGGGCCGGCTGGCTCGACGCCGGCACCGCCAACGGGACGCTCTCCCAGTTCACCGGTCTGTCCAACACCCAGGACGTCTGGCTCGGCCCGTGGAACCACGGTGCCGGGTGGCTCGCCGACCCGTTCCAGCCCGCCCGCCCGCTCACCGAGCGGGAACACGACGAGAACGACCGGCGCGTGTTCGACTTCTTCGACCGCTACGTGCGCGGCGACGCCCGCCCCGACGGCCGCCGACAGGTGCACTACTACACCTTCAACGAGGGCGTCTGGCGCACCACCACCCGCTGGCCGGTGCCCGGCACCCGCACCCAGCGGTTCCACCTCGGCGCGGGCGGCACGCTCGCCGGCCGGGCCGACGACCACCGCCACGGCTCAGACCCGCTGCACCTCGACCCGACCGCCGGCACCGGCCCGTTGGACCGCTGGAACACCAACCTCAGCGGTGACGAGGTCAGTTACCCCGACCGTGCCGCCGTCGACGCCAAGCTGCTCGGCTACACCACGGCGCCGCTGACCGCCGACACCAGGGTCACCGGCAACGGCAAGGTCACCCTCGATGTCACCGGACTGGCGGGCTCGGCACGCGGCGCCCTGCACGTCTACCTGGAGGACGTCGCTCCGGACGGCCGGGTCACGTACCTGACGGAAGGTCAACTCGCCATGGCGGACAGGGCGGTGGCCGACCGGTCGGACAACCCGGACTGGCGCCGGCTGCGCACGCCGCGCAGCTACGCGGCCGAGGACGCCGAGGACTTCCCGCGGGGGAGCGCCCAGCGCGTCACCATCGACCTCCAGCCCGTCTCGGTGCTGTTCCGCGCCGGCGAGCGGATCAGGCTCACCGTCGCCGCCGCCAACCCGGACTCCTTCCAGCTGCTGCCGGCCGACGGGCGGGCGGACTACCGGATCGGCTGGGGCGGGGACCGGGGGTCGGTGCTGGAACTGCCGGTCGTGCACTGAGGTCCGCGAAGTGCCGAGACGAGCCAAGTGCTGAGGCGCAATGGCCGAGACGCGTGAAGCGTCGGGTTCGCGGGGCGAGGCGCCCGGTCGACGACCGGGCGCCCCGCCCCGTCACGCGTCCACGACCTCCAGCCCGTAGGCGGTCACGGCCTGGCGCAGCCCGCCCGGGTACCCGGCGAGCGCCGGAGTGAACTCCCAGTCCCCGGAGGGCTCGCGGTCGAACCGGCCGAGCCGCATCGCGGTGTTGGTCTCCGCGCCGTCCGCCAGGTGCACCACGGCCGCGTCCTGCCCGGAGCCGGCCTCCAGGATCAGCGCCGGCCCGGCGAACCCGCCCATGGTGGCCCCGGGGTGGTTCTCGGTGTCGGCGGCGGCGATCACGACCAGCCGGTCGACCTCGGCGGGCAGCGCGTCGAAGTCGACCATCAGGCAGGCGTTCGCGTCGCCGTAGCCAGTCACCAACCGCACCGAACCGTCCGGCGTCGAGGCGTTGTTGTAGAACACCAGGTGGTCGTCGGAGAGCGCCACGTTGCCCGTGCAGACCAGGGCGGCGATGTCGTACTCCTCCTCCCCGGTCCAGTGCAGCAGCAGCCGTGAGGGCTCGGCGGCCACCTCGATGGCGGGCAGCCCGTCCAGGGCGTCGGCCTCGGGGGAGTCCCCGTCCTGGACGGCCGCGAACACCTCGTGGAAGCCGTGGTGCTTGAGCAGCCCGACCAGCTCGGCGCCGTTGATCAGGCTGACCGGCTTGCCCGCGACGAACTGGTGCGAGCTGGGGCCGAACTTGCTGGTGGTGACCAGGACGGCCTTGGTCGCGTCCCGGTCGTGCCGCAGCGTGCCGTACAGGTCCCGCACCGCGGACGGCGCCACCGTGTCCCGGTACCGCTTCACCTGCACGATGACGTTGCCGCCGCGGAACGGGTCCGGGTCGACGCCGCGGACGTCCACCCCGCCGTCCCGCGACCGGGCGGTGAGCTCGACCTTCATGCCCATCGCCTCCATCAGCCGGGCGATGAGGCCCTCGAACTCGACCGGGTCCATCGCCAGCAGCAGCTGGAGCTCGCGGACGCGCTTGGCCATCCGGCCGCGGTTGGCGTTGGTGTCGTCGCGGAGGTGACGGAACAGCGCGCGCTGGGCGCGGCGTTCGTCGACGTCGGGGTTGCTGAGGCGGTGGAGCTTCCGGCTCCGGGACATGGGCGTGCCCCCTCTTGCATGGTGACGGTTGTTGCAGGCGTCACCGTAGAGGAATCGTGGACGAAGGGATGTCGGGCCGTCAGTTCCGCCGCACAATCGAGATCTGGAGGCTAGCCTGCGTGCAGGTCGAGGGTCCACGCGTGGGTGGTGTAGGCGCCCATCCGGGTCGGGTGGCGCTCGACCAGCGTGACGGCGAGGCCGTCGGCGGTGCGGTGCAGCGAGCCGGTGTGGCGCGGCCGGTCCTCCGGGGCGAGGGGGAGCAGCTCGGCCAGTACGGCGTCGTCCAGGTCCCGGCCGACCGCGCGCAGCACCCCCGCGTCCAGCACCAGCAGGGTGCCGTCCGGCAGTACCAGCGGCGCCGGGGCCTGCGGGTCGGCCAGCAGCGGGCCGTGCTCGATCCGGCCGCCGGGCAGCAGCCGGACCACCCGGCTTCCGGTCGGGTGGCGACGGTCCGTCTCGACCACCCGCAGGGCGCCGCCGACCACGTAGTGGCCATAGCTGAGCCAGGAGTCGACCAGGGTGCCGTCCCGGTCGTACGCCCGGGTGCCGAAGGCGCCTTGGCCCGCCGACCCGAGCAGGAAGCGGCCGCCGCCGAGGGCCGCGCCGCGCTCGCCGCGCAGCTCCGCGAGGGTGGCGCCGTCGGCGAGGTCCAGCAGCAGGGCCGGGCCCGGCGCGGTGCGGGTGAAGGAGTCGGTGGTGACCAGCGCCCGGCCGGCCGAGAGGTGCGCCGCGTTCGGACGGCCCGGGCAGGGCCGCCGCCAGCGTTCCCCGCCGGTGGCGTCGACGCGGACGAGCCCGCCGTCCCGGACGTGCAGCTCCGTTCCGTCCCGGCGGGCCAGCGGCCCGTCCGGAAGGCCCTGCGGGCGTCCGCCCGCGCGGCGACGGCGATCCAGGACCGTGACCCGCCAGTTCCCCATGCGCCGGACGGTAGTGGGGCGGGTTGAACGGCGGGGGTGCTTTCGGTGGCCGTCCGGACGGCCGACAATTCCCCCAGGAACCGAGGAGGAGGCCGCGGTGGCGTTCGACGTGGAGTTCGAGGTCATGATCGAGATCCCTCAGGGGTCGCGGAACAAGTACGTGATGGACTTCGTGGCGGGCCGGATCCGCCTGGACCGCATGCTCTTCACGGCCACCGCCTACCCCGCCGACTTCGGCTACGTCGAGGGCACCCTCGGCGGCGACGGCGAGCCGCTGGACGCCCTGGTGCTCGGCGGCGAGCCGGCCGTCCCCGGCTGCCTGCGGACCTGCCGGGCGGTGGGCATGTGGGTGATGCGCGACGAGCGCGGCCCGGACCAGAAGGTGCTCTGCGTCCCGGCCCACGACCCGCGCTACGCCGACCTGCGGGACATCGGGGACGTCCGGGAGTTCGACCTGCTGGAGATCACCCACTTCTTCCTGGTGTACAAGGACCTGGAGCGCGGCAAGTCCGTCGAGGGCTCGCACTGGGCGGGGCACGACGCCGCCTACGCCGAGATCGCCGATTCGCGCGCCCGTGCGGCGGGCACGCGCTTCGCCGGCCCGGCCTGAACGGGCCTCCGGGGCGGGCCGGTTCCCACCGCCCGCCCCGGAGGCGCCGTCAGAGTCGGGCGGTGCTCAGGATCGCCCGCACCTCGTCGCCGATCGCGGCCTCGTTCTGCTCGAACTCCGGTGCGGTGAGCAGGCTCGGGTCGGCCGGCAGGCCGGTCAGGACCGGGGTGTGCAGATGCCCGCCTGGCAGTCCCGGGGCGAGGAACGTGCGCAGCCGGTTGGAGCGGTAGGCGACCTCGTTGGACAGGTACCCGCCGCCGCCACCGGAGACCGCGCGGGAGCCGGGGGTGGGCCCGTCCGGCCGGAAGACGGGGTCGGTGGCACCCGCCGGGATCTCGGTGACGAAGGTGTCGAGCAGCACCGGGAAGGGCTGCTGGACGGCCCTCATGGCGTCGGTCGGCAGGGTGGTGCGGACGAACTGCGGCCCGGCGGCCAGGCCGGGGGCGTCCACCGGGTGCCGGGTGGTGCCACCGGAGAGCGCGGCCACGTTGTCGGTGGCCGGGTCGGCGGAGCGGGCGCGCCCGGCCCACTCCTCCAGGGTGAACTTGCCCGGGTAGCCCTGGCTGATGCTGGTGATCAGGTCGGCGGACTGTCGGCCCGGCCGCAGGTGCGGGGTGAAGGCGCGCTCGACGATGCCCTCGTCGAAGTCCCGGTAGCGCACGGGGAGCACGACCGCCCGGACCTCGGCGGTGCTGCCGTCGGCGAGGGTGATCCGCTGCCCGTGCAGCTGCAGGACGGCCGAGCCGGAGGGGTTGGCGCGGCGCGGCTCGGCGTCCAGGCCGAACGGGTCGAAGCCGCTGACGAAGATCCGACGGACGCCGGAGGCGGAGTCGAAACCGTCGTCGAGGCCGCGCGAGGCGTCCTCGAAGCGGGACCGCAGCGCGGCGTGGTCGACGTCGAACCGGGGCTGCCACCGCGCGAGCCGGACGGCCATCGCGAGCCTGGTCCAGTACAGCGGGCGGTCGTCCCTGGCGGGCAGTTCGCCGCTGGGCCGCCGGCCCTGGGCGCGGTCCAGTCCGGCCTGCCAGAGCGTCCGGCCCCACGTGGTGACCACCCGCTCGGCCTGCCGGGCGTCGCGGGCGGCGCACAGGGCGGAGGGGAAGGCCCCGAGCAGTTCTCCCAGCCCGGAGCGCTCGGTGAAACCGGTCGTACGGGCGTCCTGGAGGCGGGCCTGCTCGGCGTCCAACGCCATCGTGGCCGAGGTGCGGCAGCCGGCCGGTGCGGCCTGGGCGGCGGCCGGGGCCAGCAGGGCGGCGAGCGTTCCGGTGAGCGCGGCGGCCAGTCCCGCGGCGCGGCGTAGACATGTCATGTCCGCTGACAATAGGTCCGGACCTTACGGCCCGCCAGAGTGTCGGCACCGTACCTCGCGCTGTTTCGGCCTTGACGGAAAACTGACGGTTCGACCGGGAACCGTCGCGAGTTCTACAGCGTTGTCGTGGAAGAACAGCGGTACTCGTACGGTGGTGGAGGAAGTTCCATGAGCGTGGCCCTGACGAAGGGCGGCAACGTCTCCCTGGGCAGGCAGGCCCCCGGGCTGAGGGTGGTCCGGGTGGGTCTCGGCTGGACGGCCGGGGCGGGGTACGACCTGGACGCCAGCGCGCTGCTCTGCGGGGCGGACGGGAAGGTCGCCTCGGACCAGCACTTCGTCTTCTTCAACAACCTGCAGAGCCCGGACGGTTCCGTCCGGCACCAGGGCGGCTCCGGCGGCGGCCCCGACCGCGAGCAGATCGAGGTCCGGCTCGCGGAGGTCTCCGCCGGGGTGGAGAAGATCGTCTTCGCGGTGGCGATCTACGACGCGGCGCAGCGTCGGCAGTCCTTCGGGCAGGTCAGCGGCGCCCACATCCGGGTCCTCGACCCGGAGGGCGGCGCCGAGGTGGCCCGGTACGACATCGTGTCGGACGGCGGCAGCGAGACGGCGATGGTGTTCGGCGAGCTGTACCGGCACGGCGCGGACTGGAAGTTCCGGGCGGTCGGGCAGGGGTACGCCGCGGGGCTCGCGGGCATCGCCACCGACTTCGGGGTGGACGTCCTGCAGCCGGCGCCCGCCGCCGTGCCGGTCGCGCCGCCCGTGCCGCCCGCGCCGGTGAAGCCGCCCGTCGCGCCGGCGGTGCCGGTCGCGGCCCCGGTGTCGGCCGTGCCCACCGCCGCCGAACCCGCCGTTCCCCCGACCCAGCCAGGGAGCTTTCCCGTGACGTGTTTCTTCGACCCCTCGCACGGCGCCGGCACCACGGCGGTGTACTGGTCGCCGCAGTGGGGCGTGCCGCGCCAGATCGAGGCCTGCGTGGCCTGCGCCCAGCGGGTGCAGACCAACGTCCCGCCGTTCTACACCCCGGCGCAGGCCGGCTACCCCCAGCCGGTCCAGCAGCCGGTCCAGCAGGGCCAGCCGCAGCTGCCCGGCCAGCCGGCCCAGGGCGGGCGGCGCTTCGGCACCGGCGCGCTGATCGGCGCCGGCGCGGCCGGCCTGGTCGGCGGCGCGCTGCTGAACGAGGCCTTCGACGACGATCCCCAGGTGGTCGTCAACAACTACTACGAGGACGACGGCTTCTTCTAAACCATCAGGCCGCCAAACCATCGGGCCGCGGCTCCGCTCGGGCCGCCGGGGGTCCTCCCCGGCGGCCCGAGGGCGTGTCCCGGCTGTCGGCGCGGTGGGCTTGAATGGCGGCAGAGCACCGTTCCGACCGGGGGAGACGCACCGATGACCACGCCCGACGCCGAGCTGCCGGCCGCCGCCGGGAACCCCACCGCCGCCTGGCTGGAGTCCTGCTTCGGCCCCGGCACGCTGTGGCGGCCCGAGCCCGGGGCGCTGCCCGAGCGGCTGACGTCGAAGGCCGCCCGGGCGTTCCTGACCGAGGTCGGCGTCCCGGCCGTCGAGCTGGACTTCCTCGGCTTCGACGCCACCGGCCTGCCCGAACGCGGCATGTGGGAGGCGGACCTGGACGAGCTGTTCGGCGAGCGCACCCCGGACGACGACACTCCGCCGAGCAACTGGGGGTACTGCGTCGGGACGTTCGGCGAGCGGCACCTGATGGTGTCGGGCGACACCGGCACCGTACGGATCTACCACCCGGACGGCTGGGACCACGGGGACGGCTACGGCGGCTGGGCGGCCGACTCGCTGCCCGGGCTGGTCGGCGCGCTGGCGCTGCTGGCCCGCCTGGAGGAGCGGATCTGCGGCGGGGACGCCAAGGCCGCGCTGGACGAGTTCGCCGCGCTGGTGCGGGAGTTGGGGCAGGGGCCGGACGAGTCGGACCTCTGGTCGGGCCTGCTGGAGAACCTGCGCGACGAGTACGAGGGCTGACCTTCCCCGGCCCCGGTCGGTCTTCCCCGGCTCCGGTCGGTTGCGAACGGCCGCACGGCGCTTCGGCGCTGTGCGGCCGTTCCTGTCCGACGGGCCCTAATCGCCCTGGCGCCGGTACGCCCCGGCCCGGGCCGCCGCCTCGGCGGCCTGCGCCGCGCGGTCCGCGGCCGCTTCGTCCAGCGGCTCCGCGGTGGTGAGCATCCGGTAGTAGAGCGGCGCCGAGACCGCCCGGACGACCTCGAACACGTCGGTGTCCGGCGGGAGTTCGCCGCGCTCGACGGCCGCGGTGACGCACGGCGCCCACTCCTCGACCCGGCGCCGGTAGAAGTGTCGCAGCGCCTCGGCCGCGTCGGGATCGCAGGTCGCCGCCACGATGACGGCGCGGAACAGCGCGCCCTGCCGGGAGTCGGCCAGGGTGCGCTGGACGAGCCGGGCGTTGGCCCGGAGGTCCCCGGCGAGGGAGCCGCTGTCGGTGCGCGGCAGGGACTGCTCGGCCATGTCCGCGAGCAGGTCCGCGACCAGCGCCGTTGTGCTGCCCCAGCGGCGGTAGACGGTGGTGCGGCCGACCTCGGCCCGCTGGGCGATGTCGCCGAGGTCCAGGCCGCCGAAGCCGTGCTCGACCAGGGCGTCCTCGGCGGCGCGCAGGACGGCGGCGCGGACCCGGGCGGTCCGGCCGCCGGGGCGGACCGTACCGGGCGAGGAGGGCTCGGGCGGGGAGGTCTCCGGCGGGGAGGTCTCGGGCAGGGAGGGCTCGACAGCCATTAACGGGATTCCTGTTCCATTAGCCGGGCGGAGTCTGCTAACTTCGAGGCATTCTAACGGAACAGGAGTCCCATTAGGGGCTTCGAGGGGAGAATCGCCATGACCATCGCCACCGACATGGAGTACCGCCGACTCGGCGCGTCCGGGCTCAAGGTGCCCGCGCTCAGCCTCGGCACCGGGACCTTCGGCGGCCGCGGCCCGCTGTTCGGTGCCTGGGGCACCACCGACGTCCGGGAGGCCCGCCGACTGCTCGACATCGCCATGGACGCCGGGGTCACACTCTTCGACACCGCCGACGTCTACTCCGACGGCGCCTCCGAGGAAGTGCTCGGCCAGGCGGTCCGCGGCCGCCGCGCCCAGGTGCTGATCTCCACCAAGGCCGGACTGCCCACCGGCGACGGCCCCCAGGACGCCGGCACCTCCCGGGCCCGGCTGATCCGCTCGGTGGAGGACGCGCTGCGCCGCCTCGACACCGACTACCTCGACCTCTTCCAGCTGCACGCCTACGACGCCGCCACCCCGATCGAGGAGGTGCTGGCCACCCTGGAAGACCTGGTCCGGGCCGGCAAGATCCGCTACACCGGCGCCTCCAACTTCTCCGGCTGGCAGCTGATGAAGTCCCTAGCCCTCGCCGACCGGCACGGCCGCCCCCGGTACGCCGCCCACCAGGTCTACTACTCGCTCGTCGGCCGCGACTACGAATGGGAGCTGATGCCGCTCGCCGAGGAGGAGGGCGTCGGCGCCCTGGTCTGGAGCCCGCTCGGCTGGGGCCGGCTCACCGGGAGGATCCGCCGCGGGCAGCCGCTCCCGGACGGCAGCCGGCTGCACGACACCGCCGACTACGGCCCGCCGGTGGAGGACGAGCTGCTGTACCGGGTGGTCGACGCACTGGACGAGGTCGCCGCCGAGACCGGCCGCACCGTCCCCCAGGTGGCGATCAACTGGCTGCTGTGCCGTCCGACCGTCTCCTCCGTCATCATCGGCGCCCGCAACGAGGAGCAGCTGCGCCAGAACCTCGGCGCGGTCGGGTGGTCCCTGACGGAGGAGCAGGTGGCCCGGCTGGACGCGGCGAGCGCCCGCACCGCGCCGTACCCGTACTTCCCGTACCGCCGCCAGGAGGCCTTCGCCCGGCTCAACCCGCCGCTGGCGGGCTGAGCCCCGTAGGGGTCAGGACTGTCCGGCGGTGGCGGTCACGGCCCGGGCGGTCGCCAGCATGGCGTCGTTGCCAGCCTTCGCCGCCGTGAGCTCCGGCAGGCGGAGGCGGATCAGCTCGTTCTCGTAGGCGGTCTCGACGGTGAACCAGACCCCGACCACGTTGGTCCGCTCCTTGCACTGGACGTCCGCGGTGGCCGTGGCGATCTCCTCGGCGGACGGCCTGGTGTTCGCCCCCCACCGGGGGTCCTTCAGGGCGTCCCCGGGGGTGGCATAGGAGTGTCCCCGTTCCGCCATGCAGCGCGACCAGTCCTGGAAGACGGCCTTGACCCGGGGGTCCGACCTCGAGCGCTCGAAGCCCTCGAAGTTGATTCCCACCGCGACGTCGGCGTCCCCGCCGGTGCCGCCGTGCGCGATCAGCTCCTGTTGTGCGGCGCTGATGCACCCGCCGGGCGGCAGTGCCTTCCCCCGGAACGAGGAGGCCGTCCCCGGGGCGGGCTTCCCGTCCGTCCCGAGGCCGCTGCCGAGCACGGTGTTGACGTCAGGACTCAGCGCGGGCCCATCGGCGGACTTCTTCCCGTCGGACGGGTCGGGCGAGTGGTAGCCGTTCACGGAGACGTCGGCGAGCTCGACCGGATCGTACCGGTGGGTGGTCTGGGTCCTGGACGGCGCTCCGCCGCCGGTCGGCCGGGTGTAGTCCAGGCCGAAGCCCCGGACGCAGCGGGTGACCAGAACGGCCTCCGCCGCGTGGTACTGCCGGTAGTCCTCCCTGCTCAGCAGGTAGGACTCGATCGGCAGCGTCCGGTCGGCCACCTGGCTCAGCCGGGGCGTGTCGCCGACCGGCGGCGGGTCCATCGGGGTGAGGGAAGCGGAGGGAGGGACGGGGGCGGCGGCGGGTCGGGAAGGGCCGGAGGCACAGCCGGCGGCGAGGACCAGGGGGATCAGCAGCAGGGCCGGCAGCGAACGGCTGCGGTGGCGGGACGTCATGGCGGGGCTCCTCGGGGCCGGCTCGCGGGGTGGTGCGGTCGGTCGATGACGGCCGGACGGGTGCCGGACCCCCGGCGGGGCGGGGGCCCGGCGCCCGGTCGGGGCTAGATGTGCTCCCAGCTCTGCGAGTGGTTGTTGTTGCGCATGTCGATGTAGACGCCGGACCACCACACGGTGCCCAGGTTCGCCGAGTGGCCGGCCTGGATGTACTGGTTCGGCCCGGTGTCCCGGATGCTGTACTCGCGGTAGTGCACGTAGAGGTTGTAGTTGTTGTCCATGTTCTTCACGGACGCGGCGTTGTTCATCACGGGCTGGCCGTTGCCGGCCCCGCCGCCGCCGAAGTAGCCGTCGTAGTTGCCGGCCTCGCCCTTGCCGAAGAAGGCACCCTGCAGGTTGGGGCTGTAGTACAGGCAAGCGTCGCCCGCGATGCAGCCGCCGCTGCTCGCGAGGGCCGGGGTGGCGGCGCCGAGGAGCACCGTGCCGAGGGTGGCCGCGGCCAGGGCGGCGGCTGCCAGCTTCTTCTTCATCCCAATGCCTTCCGTTGGGTGAACCGGAGGGTTTCCGGCTGCCCTTGAGTCTGTGGGGATTCGAAAGCAGGGCCTATCCAGTACCGGCCCGGTCGGGTGTCAAAAGATGGATAGCGCGCCGCTCCCGGGGGCGCTATCGCCGCGCGCGGTGGTGCGCCGCGGGGCGCGGGCGTGCCGCGGGGCCCCGGCCCGGGAGATGTCCGGGCCGGGGCCGGACCGGGGCCGGACCGGCTGCCGAGCGGCGGCGGTCGGCCCCGCGCCGGTGGCTGAGCGGGCGTCAGGCCTGCCGGGCGTGCCAGGCGGCGAGCAGTTCGGCCTCGCGGTCGGGGGTGAGGGTCTCCGGCTGGGGCTCGAACGGCTCGATGTCGCGGGCGGTTTCGGCCACCGGGCGGAGGACGAGCCCGGTGGCGAGGGCGGCGGCCGGGTCGGCGGTGCTGGTGGCGCGGGTGTGCGGGTTGGCGGGCCAGAGCGGGAGCGCGCGCTCCGGGACATCGGCGGCGCGCAGGAAGTCCTCGTCCACCCAGGTGAGGGTGGTGCCGGGCGGGGCCACCGCCGAGGCGACGGCGTCGAGCAGGTCGCCCATGCCGAACGGCGGGGGAGTGGCGGCGTGGTAGGGGCCGGAGGCGCCCTGTTCGAGGAGGGCGAGCATCCAGGCGGCGAGGTCGCGGGCGTCGACCACCTGCAGCGGCGCGTCCGGCCGGCCCGGGGCGAGCACCTCGCCGCCGCGGGTGAGGCGCTGCACCCAGTAGTCGAAGCGGTGGGTGTAGTCCCGGGGGCCGATCACGTACGTCGGGCGCACCATCAGCGTCTCCGGGCCGAAGGCCTGCCGGGCGGCGCGCTCGCACTGGGCCTTGAGGACGCCGTACGTCGCGGCGGTGACCTCCTCGGCCTCCGGGCCGTTGGAGGGCAGCAGCGGGGAGTCCTCGGCGTAGCCGGGGGCGGCCGGGTCGTCGTAGACCGAGAGGGTCGAGACCAGCAGGTAGCGCCCGGCCGCGCCGGGGTCGACGTTGGCTGCCAACTTCCACACCTGGCGCGGGAAGTAGGCGCAGGTGTCGACGGTGGCGTCCCAGTTGCGGCCGCGCAGCGCGGACAGGTCGTCGTCCCGGTCGGCGATCAGGTGCTCGGCGTCCGGGAGCAGTCCGGCGCCGGAGCGGCCCCGGTGGAGCAGCGTGACCTCGTGCCCGGCGGCAAGGGCCGCCTCGGCGAAGTGGAAACCGATGAAACGGGTGCCGCCGATGACCAGAATGCGCATCCTGACATCGTGCCAGTCCACGGTGGAGCAGTGCCAATCGGCGCCTGGCCGTTACCCGAGTTGTGGGTGGGGTGCGTGAGTCAGGATCGGTGTGTGCGGTTCCGGTGGGAACTGTGTTCGACGGTCGACGGCCCGTGGCCGCGATCGTTGGCGGGGGCCGGGACGCGCCGGACCGGTCGTCGCTGGTAGGTTGCCCGATGGCGGGAGTGGGGGCCGAGGGCCGCGACGGCCTCGAAACGTCTGATGGACCGCCAAAGTTCCCTGTTTCCCGGCGAACTTGTGTGAAGGCCCTTTAAGCTCCCGTTAACGATGGCGGTTTTTCGCCGCTCACGAACTCCCTCACGAGGTCGGGCGGAAGGCCCAACTTGACGATGAGAGCAGGGATGACGACGACTAGTGAACGAACGGCCGGTGTCGCGCGCGGCCCGGACCGGCGGCAGGGCGGACTCGGTCGCACCGTGGCCGGCGCGGCGGCCCTTGCCGTGGTGATCGGCGCCGGCTCGTTGGCGGCGGCCCCCTCGGCCTTCCCGGCGGCCGGCGACGGCACCGTGAAGGTCCGGGTGATCCGGGCCGTCGACACCGACGGGGTGTGGACCCCCGGGCTGGAATCGACCATGGCGGGCGTGAAGGTGACGCTCACCGACGACGCAGGGGTGGCCGTCGAGGGCACCACGGCGGCCGACGGCACGGTGACGCTGGCGCCGGCCACCAGCAAGCTCACCGGCGGCAAGTACCGCGTCCAGGTGGCGAATCCGAAGCCGGGCGTGCTCTACCCGGCCTTCGCCTCGCGCGAGGGCCTGGACGGCGCCCCCGACAAGCTGAGCTCCAACGAGGAGTTCGTCGACCTCTCCGGCGGCAAGACGGTGGAACTCACCACGGGGCTCTGGAGCCCGGGTGACTACTGCCAGAAGAACGCGCCGCTGGTGTCGACCTGTCAGAACCCGCCCGCGGACGGGGACAACCAGCACACGCTGGTGTCCTTCCCGTACGAGTCCCGCGGAACGGCCGGCACGGGCTTCACCCTGACCGACGTGGCCACGGCCGGGCAGACCGGGAACCTCTACGGCATCGCCTGGAACAGGGTCGACCGCAGGGTGTTCTCCTCGGCCCAGGCCAAGCGGACCACCAGCTACGGCCCCGGCGGCCCCGGCGGGATCTACGTCACCGACTGGGACAAGAAGAAGACCACG
This sequence comes from Kitasatospora sp. NPDC001095, assembly GCF_053598615.1. Taxonomy (NCBI): domain Bacteria; kingdom Bacillati; phylum Actinomycetota; class Actinomycetes; order Kitasatosporales; family Streptomycetaceae; genus Kitasatospora; species Kitasatospora sp. NPDC001095. The sequence goes on from NZ_JBSFKQ010000020.1 coordinate 23,214, forward strand.
CTGTTCGCCACCGTCCCGGACGCGGGCACCACCCCGCACACCCCGGGCAACGACGACGGCTTCCTGGCCGCGGTGGGCAAGGAGAGCCTGGGCGGCATCAAGATCACCGACGACGGCAAGGACCTCTTCGTCGTCAACCTGCACGACCGCAAGCTCTACCGCTACGACGCCACCGCGGCGACGGCGGCCGCACCCAAGGCCGCCTACGCCATCCCGGACCCGGGCTGCCCGGCGGCGGGGGACTGGCGTCCGTACGGCCTCGGCATCCAGGACGGCGTCGGCTTCCTCGGCGGCGTCTGCTCGGGCGAGTCCACCCACAAGGCCTCGGACCTGCGGGCCGTGGTGCTGCCGTTCGACCTGGCGACCGGCGCGTTCAAGTCGGCGGTGCTGAACCAGCCGCTCGACTACCCGCGCGGCACCACGGTCGGCGGGCCGTGCCCGGGCACCGGCTGGTTCCCGTGGCAGGACACCTTCCCGGCCAGCCAGAACGGCCAGGCCTGCGGGGACAACTACCTGGCCAACCCCGAGCCGGCGGTCGCCGAGATCACGTTCGAGACGGACGGCTCGATGCTGCTCGCCTTCCGGGACCGCTTCGGCGACCAGTCGGCGGCCAGCCCGACGGGCAGCGTGATGGCCAAGGTCCTGCCCGGCGGTGACCTCCTCAAGGCCTGCCTGGCGAACGGCACGTACGTGCTGGACACCAACCTGGGCTGCGGTTCCACGGCCCGGGGCCAGCGGTTCTTCGACAACGCCCGGATCGGCCACAACAACCCCGCCAACGCCGGGATGGCGCTGTCCAAGGTCGAGGACTCCATCGTGACCTCGGGCTACGACAGCGACAGCCGGGCCTACGGCTACGGCAGCGCCTTCCAGAAGCGCAACGGCAAGGCGGACGGCGGCGTTCGGCTCAACACGGCCCCGGGCGCCCCGCCGTTCGGCAAGGGCGCCGCGATGGGCGACCTGGAGGTGCTCTGCGACCAGGCGCCGCTCCAGATCGGCAACCGGGTCTGGTACGACCCCGAGCGCAGCGGCCTCCAGCTGCCGGGCCAGAAGCCGGTGCCGGGTGCCACCGTGCACCTGTACGACGAGGCGGGGAAGCTCGTCGGCACCACCAGGACGACCAAGCGCGGCGAGTACTACTTCGACGACAGCAACGTCGACGGAGGCCTCAAGCCGAGGACCAAGTACACGATCAAGCTGGACAACCCGGCGGACTACGCCAAGGACGGCCCCCTCTTCCAGTGGGTGCCGACCGACCACGACGTCGGTGACAACCACTTCGTCGACTCCAAGGGCATCGTCCCGAAGGACGGCAAGTTCCCGGAGCGGGCGCTGACCACCGGCGGACCCGGCGAGAACGACCACACCTACGACTTCGGCTTCCGCCTGCAGGAGGGTGCGCTGCGCCTGGTCAAGCACGACCAGGACGGCAAGCCGCTGGCGGGCGCCAAGTTCCAGCTGTGGCACGAGACCAACGGGACCGACGGGCTCCAGCCGACCGGCGACAAGCCCGACACCAAGGTCGGCGAGCTCTGCACCACCGGGGCCGACGGCATCTGCCAGGGCACCGGCGTGCCGGGGACGTACTACTGGCAGGAGCTGAGCCCGCCGGACGGCTACGCCGCGCCGGAGGTCACCGTCTTCGGTCCGCTGAAGCTGACCTCGGCGAACCTGGACGCCGGCGTGGAGGTGACGGCCGTCAACAAGCTGATCCCCAAGCCGACGCCCACCCCGACCCCGACCGAGACGCCGACCTCGGCGCCGACGTCGGCGGCTCCGGTGCCGCCCGCACCGCAGCCCCCCGCACCCGGGCACCTGCCCAACACCGGTGCGGGTGAGGGGATGCCGATCGCGCTGACCAGCGCGGCGGCGCTGATCGCCCTCGGCACCGCCATGGTGCTGGTGGTCCGCAGGCGCAAGGCCGCCCAGCGCGGCTAGCGGTTTCGCAGTGAGCGGGCCCGGTGGGGGAGACCTCCGCCGGGCCCGAATCGGGCGGGTTCGTGGGACCGTTGGGTCCCCCGGACCCGCCCGACTGTCGTGTCCGACCGAGGAAAGGGAGCGGGCCGCATGCCCCGCAAGACGAAGGCCGAGGGTCGAGCGCCCCGTCGGGCCCGGGCCGGCTGGCTCAAGGCCGTGATCGCGATCGCGGTGTGCGGCGCCGCGGCGGGCGGCGTGGCCGTCTACCGGACGGTCTCCGACGAGGCCGTCGAACGCCCGGTGACCACCGACGAGGCGGGCCGGCTCGCCCTGTCGCGCCTGAACCTGTACCAGGCGAGCCCGATGGCGGTGACGCTCACGGCCGACGAGGGCGGGGGCGTGAGCATCCGGGTCGACGGGGTCGTCGACTACCGCACCCACCGGGGGGTGGGCCGCTACCGGACCACCGGCGCGAGCGGACCGATGGACCACGGTCTGATCGTCTGGGACACCGGCGGCCTCGGGCTGGCGCCCGACCAGGCCGGAACCGGCAGCACCGGCAGCACCGGCAGTGCGGGCAGCGCGGGCAGCCCCGGTACCGACGCCCCCGCCTGGCAGCAGGCCGAGCACATCCCGCGCCAGGGCTGGTCGCCGCGCACCTACACGGCGGACCCGCTGGACGCCGGACTGAACCTGCTCGTCCAACTCGGCGCGGACCGCCCCGACAACCCGCTGCTGCTCGCCCAGTCCGGCGCCCGCTGGCTGGGCCGGGACCGGATCGACGGCCGGGACTACGACCGCTTCGCCGGTCCGCGCGCCCAGGGCTCCGCGCCCGACGGCGCCCGCTCGCCGCTGACGTACTGGGTGGACGGCGACGGCGGGCTGCGCCGGGTGACGATGCGGATGCCGGGGCTGGGCACCCCGACCACCGTCGAGCTCACCGGACGGCAGGCCGACGCCAAGCTGCCCGAGGCCCCCTGGCTCACCGGCTGACGCGCCGGGCCGCAGGCCCGCAGTCCCACAACCCTGCAATCCCACAAGCCCACAAGCCACAAGCCCGCAGGCCCGGCGGAACACCTCCGCAGGGGGCGATCAGCCGTACGAAAATCGTTGGTGAGCCAGCAATAGCTTCATCATCTTCCGTTCACCCGGACCCGGCTGCCAGCATCGGCGCACCGTCACCGCCCGAGGGAGTAGCCGATGAACCGCCCCCGTTCCCTGCGCTGTCTGGCCGCACTGTCCCTGGTCGTCCTGGCCGCCACCGCCTGCGGGCGCTCCGACCAGGGCGGCTCCCCGGCCGCCGGCGCGGCGCAGGCCGCGCAGAACTCCGGGAAGAGCGCCGCCGAGCTGCTCCCGGCGAAGAACAAGCAGAGCGGCGTGCTCAGAGTGGCCACCTCCGTCGGCTACCCGCCGATGGAGATGTACAAGCCCGGGACGACCGAGCTGACCGGCGTCGACCCGGACCTCGCCGCCGCCGTCGCCGGGCGGCTCGGCCTGAAGCTGGAGCTCGCCAACTCCTCCTTCGACGGCCTGATCCCCGGACTCCAGGCCGGCCGCTACGACCTGGTGATGTCCTCCATGACGGACAGCGCGCAGCGCCGCCAGGCCGTCGACTTCGTCGACTACTTCCGCACCGGCGGCGTGATCATGACGAAGAAGGGCAACCCCGAGGGCATCAAGTCCATCGAGGACCTCTGCGGCAGGAAGGTGGTCCTCGCCAAGGGCAGCTCCAACCTGGAGATCGGCGAGCAGCAGAACGCCAAGTGCGCCGCCAAGATGGCGATCTCGCAGAGCGAGGACGCCCCGACCGGGCTGCTCCAGCTGGACAGCGAGCGGGCCGTGGCCACCATCGTGGACTACCCGGTGGCGCAGATGTTCGTGCAGAACAGCGGCTCCTACGAGGTGCTTCCGGAGCAGTACGGCACGGCGCCCTGGGGCATCGCGGTGGCGAAGAAGGACTCCGGGCTGCGCGACGCGGTGCAGAAGGCGCTCCAGGAGCTGATCGAGAGCGGCGAGTACCGCAAGGTGCTGGACACCTACCAGGTCGGCGGCAGCGCGGTGGAGCGCGCCACCGTCAACGCGGCGCAGTGAGAACGGCGGTACCGACGAGATGAGCACCGACATGAGAGACCCCGCGACGTCCGACGGCCCCGCGACGACCGCCCAGGCCGGCCCCGCGACGACCTCCGGGGGCGCCGCCGACGACGACCTCGCCTTCGAGGTGACCGGCCGGCCCCGCCCGGCCCGCTGGTTCGCCGTCCTGGCGGCCGCCTTCGTCGCCGTCTGGCTCGCCTGGACCGTCATCGTCAACCCCAACCTGCACTGGGACATCGTCGCCAGGTACCAGTTCGACGGCGTGATCCTGGAAGGGCTCTGGGTGACGGTCCAACTCACCCTGATCTCCCAGGTGGTGGGCATCGTCATCGGCGTGGTGGTCGCCGTGATGCAGCTGTCCGACAGCCCGGTGCTGCGGACCACCGCCGGCGCGTACACCTGGTTCTTCCGCGGCACCCCGCTGCTGGTCCAGCTGATCTTCTGGTTCAACCTGGCGCTGCTCTTCCCGGAGATCAGCATCGGCATCCCCTTCGACGGGCCCAAGCTGGTCAGCTGGCAGTCCAACACCCTGATCACCGGCTTCGTGGCGGCGCTGCTCGGCCTGTCGATCAACGAGGGCGCCTACATGTCCGAGATCGTCCGGGCCGGCATCCAGAGCGTCGACCCCGGGCAGCGCGAGGCTGGCGCCTCGCTGGGCATGTCCAACCGGCAGATCCTCACCAGGGTGGTGCTGCCGCAGGCGATGCGGGTGATCATCCCGCCGTTCGGCAACCAGTTCATCTCGATGCTGAAGACCACCTCGCTGGTCTCCGTCATCGCCGGCGCCGACCTGATGACCGTCTCCCAGCACCTCTACCTCGCCAACTTCGAGGTGATCGCGCTGCTGATCGTCGCGTCCATCTGGTACCTGGTGCTCACCACCATCGCGAGCGTCGCCCAGCACGCGGTGGAGCGGAGGTTCAACCCGGCCGGGGCTCCGCCGGCGCTGCACCGCCGGGTGCTGGCCAACCTGCGCCCCGGGCGCGGTGGAGCACGCAAGAGCGTCAAGAAGGGGGAGGGCAAGTGATGATGAGTGCGGACCTGGAGAAGCCGGCCGCCGAGGTGGTCCTGTCGGCTCGGAAGGTGCGCAAGCACTTCGGGGACCTGGAGGTGCTGCGCGGCATCGACCTGGAGGTCAGGTCGGGGGAGGTGCTCTGCGTGATCGGCCCCTCCGGCTCCGGCAAGTCCACCCTGCTGCGCTGCTTCAACCACCTGGAGAAGATCGACGCCGGGCGGATCGAGGTGGACGGCGAGCTGGTCGGCTACGAGCAGCACGGCGCCTCCGGCAGCAGGCTGCGCGAGCGCCGCCCGCGCGACATCCGCCACCAGCGCGAGCGGATCGGCATGGTCTTCCAGCGCTTCCACCTCTTCCCGCACCGCACCGCGCTGCAGAACGTGATGGAGGGCCCGGTCGCGGTCAAGGGCCGCCCGCGGGAGGAGGCCGAGCGGCAGGCCCGCGAGCTGCTCGCCCGGGTCGGCCTGGCCGACCGCGCCGACCACTACCCGGCCCAGCTCTCCGGCGGCCAGCAGCAGCGGGTGGCGATCGCCCGGGCACTGGCCATGGAACCGACCCTGATGCTCTTCGACGAGCCCACCTCCGCGCTCGACCCGGAGCTGGTCGGCGAGGTGCTCGGGGTGATGCGCGACCTCGCCCGCAGCGGTATGACGATGATCGTCGTCACCCACGAGATGGGCTTCGCCCGCGAGGTCGCCGACCGGGTCGTCTTCATGGACCAGGGCGCCGTCGTGGAGGCCGGCAGCCCGGCCGAGGTGTTCACCGCCCCGCGGCACGACCGCACCCGGGCCTTCCTCTCGACGGTGCTCTGATGGGAGCGATGGGACCAGCGATGGCACAGATGGGAGCGGACGTGACCACGACCCCGGTCGACCTGCTGCTGCGCGGCGGCACCCTGGTGGACGGCACCGGGGCGCCCGCCCGTCCGGCCGACCTCGCCGTCGCGGACGGCCGGGTCTCCGTGCTGCCGCCCGGCACCGCGGTGACCGCGGCCGAGACCCTGGACGTCACCGGACGGGTCGTCACCCCCGGCTTCATCGACGTCCACACCCACTCGGACGCGCTCGCGGCCCCCTTCGGCGGCGGCAGCCACACCGACGGCGACGCCCTGGACGAGCTGCGGCTCGCCCCGCTGCTCCAGGGCGTCACCACCGAGGTCAGCGGCAACTGCGGGATCAGCCTGTTTCCCGCGCTGCCCGAGCGGCTGCCCGAACTGGCCGGGCACCTGCGGGTCTCCTTCGGCCTCGGGCCGGTGCTGCCCGCCGAGGACTTCGACGCCTTCGCCGCCGGCCAGCGGCCCGAACTGCGCCGCAACCACATCGCCTCGCTGGTCGGCCACGGCACGCTGCGCGCCGGGGTGATGGGTTTCGAGGACCGCCCGCCCACCGCCGAGGAGCTGGCCGCCATGTGCGAGCTGCTCGACCGGGCGCTGGGCCAGGGCGCGGCCGGGCTCTCCACCGGCCTGATCTACCCGCCCGGCGTCTACGCGGACACCGAGGAGATCGTCGCCCTGGCGAAGGTCGCCGCCCGGCACGGCAAGCCGTACGTCACGCACCTGCGCGACGAGATGTCCCAGGTGGAGAAGGCCCTGGAGGAGGCGCTGGAGATCGCGGTGCGCTCCGGCGCCCCGCTCCAGGTCTCCCACCACAAGACCGCGGGGCGGCACGCCTGGGGTGCCACCCTGCGCACCCTGCCGCGCCTGGAGCAGGCCCGCGCCGACGGCGTGGACGTGCTCTGCGACGTCTACCCGTACACCGCCGGCAGCACCGTGCTGCACGCGATGCTGCCGCCCTGGACCAGCGAGGGCGGGCCGGCCGCGCTGCTGGAGCGGCTGCGCAGCAAGGAGGTGCGGGACCGGATCCGGACGGACATCGCGAACGGCGTCGAGGGCTGGGAGAACACCGTCGGCAACGGCGGCTGGGACCTGATCTCGGTGGCCGCCGCCCCCGCCCGCCGTACGGCCGAGGGCCGCCGGATCGCCGACCTGGCCGCCGAGCGCGGCGCCGACCCGGTGGACTTCGTCTGCGACCTGCTGCTGGAGGCGCAGGGCGAGGTGACCATCATCAGCCACTCGATGCGCGAGGACGACGTCCGCCGGGTGCTGGCCAGCCCGCTGTCGATGATCGGCTCCGACGGCGTGCCCAAACCCGGCCGCCCGCACCCCCGTTGGGCGGGCAGCTTCGCCCGTGTGCTCGGCCACTACGGGCGTGAGCAGGGGCTGCTTCCGCTGGAGCTCGCGGTGCACAAGATGACCGGCCTGCCCGCCGAGCGCTTCCGGCTGGCCGGGCGCGGGGTGGTCCGGGACGGCGCGATCGCGGACCTGGTGGTGCTGGACCCGGCGGCCGTCCTGGACGGCGCGACCTTCGAGCGGCCGCTGCTGCCGCCGGTGGGGGTGGAGACCGTGGTGGTGGCCGGGCGGGTCGCGGTGCGCGGCGGCCGGGCGACCGCGATCCGGGCCGGAGAGGTGGTGCGGGTCCGATGAGCCTCGCCCAGGTGGCGGCCGCCGCGCGAAGCTCGGCGGCGCTCCCGCTGACCCTCGCGGTGGCGGCCGTGGACGTGGACGCCGTCGGCCCGGCCGACGGCGGCGCGGTCGGCGCGGTCGGGGTGGACGACACCGTCGTGCTGCCCGTCGCCAGCGCCTCCAAGCTGCTGCTGCTCGCCGAGGTCGCCCGGCGGCTGGACACCGGGGAGCTGACGGCCGGGAGGCCGGTGGCGATCCTCCCCGAGGACGTCACCGGCGGCACCGGCCTGCTCGGCCGGCTGAGCCGGCCCGGCTGGACGGTGGAGGACCTGGCCTGGCTGACCGCCGCGGTCAGCGACAACACCGCCACCAACGCGCTGCTGCGACTGGTCGGGCTGCCGGCCACCGCCCGGCTGGCGCGCGAGCTCGGGCTGGAGCGGCTCACCCTGCACGACCGGGTGCGCGATGAGCGCGGGCCGGACGTCCCGCCCGTCTTCGCCACCGGCACCGCCCGCGACCTGGCCCGCCTGGTGGCCCTCGCCGTCCGGGGCACCATGGCCACGCCGGCGGCCTCGGCCCGGCTGCTCGGCTGGATGCGCGCCAACACCGACCACGGCCTGGTGCCCGCGCTGATCGACCACGACCCGTACGCCCCGGGCTTCCCCGAGCCGCTGCCCGGCCGCCTGCTGGTCGCCAACAAGACCGGCACGGACACCGGGGTACGGGCCGACGCGGGCGTCGTCGTGGGTGCCCGCCGGGTGGCCTACGCGGTCGTCGCGCACTGGGACGTGGCGCTCGGGCCCAGCACCGAACGGGCCGCCGTGCACGCCATCCGGGACGTCGGCCGCGCCCTCGCGGCCTGGGCCCAGCGGCCGGCCTGAGCCGGCTCCCTGCCGGCCTGATCCCCCGGCCCGGGCCGCCCGGGCCGGGGGATCAGGCCCACCGCATGTCGAGCAGGGACCTGATCTCCCCGGCGGCGGCGCCGAGTTCGGCGAGGAAGTCCCGCAGCACCGGGTTGCGGTTGGTGGCCCGGGTGGCCACCCCGATCCGGCGGTGCAGCTGCGGGTGGTCCAGCCGGCACACGTGCACCCCGGCGCTGTCGGCCAGGCCGAGCGCCGGGATCAGCGCGACGCCCATGCCGGCCCGCGCGAGGTTGATGGTCACCTGGTAGTGGTCGCTGCGGCAGCGCACCCGGGGGCGGAACCCCTCGGCCGCGCAGGCGCGTTCGAGCACCGGCTCGCCGGTGCTGCCGCCGTGGGTGCCGATCCAGCTCTCGCCCTCCAGCTCGGCCAGCCGCACCACCGAGCGCCGTCCGAGCCGGTGCCGCAGCGGCACCACGACCAGCTGCGGTTCCTCGAAGTACATCCGCACGTCCACCGCCGCCTGCCGGCACCACGGGTCCAGCGGGTGCTCGAAGACGACGGCCGCGTCCAGCCGGCCGGCCTCCAGGTCCGGGACCAGCTCGTGCGGCTGGCCCATGATGAGCTCCAGCTCCACCTGGGGGTGCCCGGCGGCGAACGCGGCCAGCGCCCGGGGCAGCAGGTCCAGCCCGGCGGAGGCGAAGAAGCCGATCCGCAGCACGCCGGCCGCGGCCTCGGCGTGCGCCCGCAGGTCGTCCTGGGCGACGGCCATCAGATCGGCGATCGCCTGCGCGTGCTCGGCCAGCCGGACCCCGGCCGGCGTCAGGCGCAGGGACTGCGGAGCCCGTTCCACCAGCGCGACACCCAGCTCCTGCTCCAGGCGGGCGAGCTGGTGCGAGATGGCGGACGGGCTCAGGTGCAGGGCCTGCGCCGCGGCCACGATGGTGCCCCGGCGGGCGATCTCCAGGAGGACGTGCAGTCGGGCGCTGTTCAGCATCGGCCCAGGTTAGAGGGTGTACGCCGGCTGCGCAGCCACCGGTTCGCGGGTGCCGGAGGCGGCGGCCACGTCCAGCCGGAGCAGGTCGTGCTCGGTCTCCCGGCGCACCACCAGGCGGGCCTCGCCGTCGCGGACGAAGACCACGGCGGGCCGCGGCAGCTTGTTGTAGTTGGACGCCATGGCGTAGCCGTACGCGCCGGTCACCGGGGTGGCCAGCAGGTCGCCGACCCGCAGGTCGGCGGGGAGCGCGGCGTCGTCGATGATCACGTCGCCGCTCTCGCAGTGCTTGCCGACCAGCCGGGCGCGGGCCGGGCGGGGTGCCTGGGGGCAGCGGGGCAGGAAGGCCTCGTAGCGGGCGCCGTACAGGGCGGGGCGCAGGTTGTCGCTCATCCCGCCGTCCACGCTGACGTAGGTGCGCACGCCCTCGATCCGCTTGACGGTGCCGACCCGGTACAGGGTCAGCCCGGCCCGGGCGGCGATCGAGCGGCCGGGCTCGACGCCGACCTCGCCGCTCCAGCCGGCGCCGCGCACCGCCGCGCGGACCCGCTCGGCCCAGACGGCGAAGGAGGGGGCGCTCTGCCCGCTCAGGTAGGCCACGCCCAGGCCGCCGCCGACGGTCAGCCGGCGCAGGCCGTGCTCCACCGCGAACCGGGCCACCGCGGCGGCGCCGTCGGCCAGTTCGGCCGGGTCGAGCACCTGGGAGCCGACGTGGGCGTGGACGCCCTCCAGCCGTACCGCGGCGGAGGCCACGGCCCGGCGCACCGCGGCCGCGGCAGCGCCGTCGGCCAGGCCGAAGCCGAACTTGGAGTCGTGGCCGCCGGTCTGGATGGCCTGGTGGGCGCCGGCCGCGACCCCGGGAGCCACCCGCAGCTGGATCCGGGCCGGGGGCAGGCCCTCCTCGTGGTGCAGCCGTTCGATCCGGTCCAGCTCGTCGAAGCTGTCCACCACGATGTGGCGCAGGCCGACGGTCAGCGCGGTGCGCAGCTCGGCCTCGTCCTTGTTGTTGCCGTGCAGCACGATCTGCTCCGGGGTGACTCCGGCGTACAGCGCGGTGCGCAGCTCGCCGCCGGAGGCGACGTCCAGCAGCAGCTCCTCCTCGGCGGCGAGCCGGGCCATCGCGGTGCAGAGGAAGGCCTTGGAGGCGTAGGCGACGTTGCCCCGGCCGAAGGCGGCCACCGCCTCGCGGCAGCGGCGGCGCAGGTGCTCCTCGTCGTAGACGAACAGCGGCGTGCCGTACCGGCGGGCCGCCTCGGCGAGGAGCACGCCGCCGACGGACAGGCCCTCGGGGCGGAACTCGGCGGTGAGCGGCAGCAGGCCCGGATCGACGGGCGGCAGGCCCGGATCGATGGCTGGCAGGGCCTGGTCGACGGGCGGCAGGGCCGGCGGCACAGGGGACACGGGCGACATGGGCGACAAGGCTTCCTCCCGGCAGGCTGTTGGCCCCGCCCATCCTCGGCCCTGCGGGAGGGACTGAGAAAGCGCATTCTTCGGGCCCTGAGCAGTACCGAAACCGATGCTCGGGCTCCGCCGAAGAACCCATCCAGCTGTTGCATCTAAGCTTGCATCTATGGTGCTACGGTGTGCTCCATGGCCGACACCCCGCCCCCCGCCCGCGTACCGGCCGCGGACCGCGCGTACGAACTGACCAAGGACCTCATCCTCGGCGGCGCCCTGCCCGGCGGGACGCTGATCAGCGAGGGCGAGATCGCCGAGCGCGCCTCGCTCAGCCGCACACCCGTCCGGGAGGCCTTCCTGCGGCTGCAGGCCGAGGGGCTGCTCCAGCTCTTCCCCAAGCGCGGAGCCGTCGTGGTGCCGGTCGGCCCCGGTGAGGCCGAGGACGTGCTGGAACTTCGCGAGGCGCTGGAGAGCACCGCCGTGCGCCGGATCACCCGCCGCCCCGACGGCCTCGACGCGCTGGTCCGGCAGCTGTCCGAACTGATCGACCAGCAGCGCGGACCGGCCCGCCGGGCCGACCTCGGCGCCTTCGCCGACGCCGACGAGGCCTTCCACCGGGGCATCGTGACGGCCTCCGGCAACGAGCTCGCCGAACGGTTCTACGGGACGCTGCGCGACCGCCAGCGCCGGATGGCCGTCCAACTGCTCCAGGTGCGGCCGGAACGGCAGGCGGAACGGCTGGCCACGCTGGTCGAGGAGCACACCGTGCTCGTCGAGCGGATCGCGGCCCGTGACGCCGAGGGCTTCACCGCCGCCCTGCGCGCCCACCTGGACGCCCACCGGGCGGTCACCGACCGCTGACCCCCTTCACCGCGCGCCGACGACCGTGCGCGCACACCCCCGACGGACCGCCGGGACCGACCATCCGACAAGGAGCAGCACCACCATGAGCACCACCCGGCCGCCGTCCGCCGGTCCCGTCGCACCGTCCGGCCGGGGGCGGCCGTGGCTGCCCGCGGCCCTGGCCATGCTCTGCTGCGGGTGGGGCGGCAACCAGTTCACCCCGCTGCTGCTGATGTACCGCCACCTCGGCGGCTACTCGGAGGTCACCGTGGACGCCTTCCTGGGGGCGTACGTCCTCGGACTGGTCCCCGGGCTGCTGGTCGGCGGCGCGGCCTCGGACCGCTACGGGCGCCGCCCGCTGATGATCGGCGCGGTGGCCGTCTCGCTCGCCGCCAGCGCGGTGCTGTGCGGCGGTGCCGCCGGTGAACTCCCCATCTACGCCGGGCGGTTCCTCACCGGCATAGCCGTCGGCATCGCGATGGCCGTCGGCACCAGCTGGGTCAAGGAGCTCTCCCAGGCCCCGCACGACCCGGCCGCCGACCCGGGCGCCGGCGCCCGCCGCGCCTCCCTCGCCCTGACCCTCGGCTTCGGCCTCGGCGCCGGGGTGGCCGGGGTGCTCGCCCAGTGGGGCCCCTGGCCGATGGTCACCCCGTACCTCGCCCACCTGCTGGTCACCCTGCCCGCGCTGTTCCTGCTCCCGAGGGCCGTCGAGACCCGGGCCCGTTCGGCGGCCGTCCGCAGCCTCTGGGCGGACCTCAAGGTCCCGGCGGCCGGGCACCGGCGCTTCGTCCGGGTCGTGCTGCCGATGGCCCCGTGGGTGTTCGGCTCGGCAGGCGTCGCGTACGCGGTGACCCCGCAGCTGGTCGGCGACCGGCTCGGCGACTGGTCGCTGGCCTACGCGACCCTGCTGACCGTCCTCACCCTCGGCACCGGCGCCCTCGTCCAGCCCTTCGCCAAGCGCCTGGACTCGCTCTCCTCGGCGCGCGGCGTCATCGTCTCCATGGTGCTGATGGCCTGCGGCATGGCCGTCTGCGCCGGCGACGCGGCGGTCCGCTCCCCGCTGCTCGGCCTGGGCGGCGCGGTCCTGCTCGGCGCCGCGTACGGGATCGGGGTGGTCTCCGGACTGCTGGAGATCCAGCGCATCGTCACCCCGGACGACCTGGCCGGCATCACCGGCGTCTACTACGCGCTCTGCTACTCGGGTTTCCTGCTGCCCGCCGTGCTCGCGGCGCTCTCCTCGATGGCCTCCTACACCGTGATGCTCACCGTGGTGACGGCCCTCGCCCTCGCCAGTCTCGCCGTGATCGTCCTCTCCTCCCGCCGCGCGGCCCCCGCCCCGACCCCGGCGGAAGCCTCCCGCTGACGCCCGGCCGCCGCTCTCCTGCCTCCACGCCCGTTCCCGGGCGGGGAGACAGAATGCGCTGCACGAGGGTGCTGCTGCGGGCATGAACGGTCAGTGTGCGTCCAAGTCCGGTCAGTGGGCGAGGCAGCCACACGAGCCGGGGGAGAATGACATGACGGAAGGAGACGCGCTGTGAGTACGGCACCCCAGGTCCCCGGTGACTACAGCACTGTCAGCGACCCCGAGCGGGCCCTGAAGTACGCGATCCGGCACATCGCGGGCGACCGCACCGAGATCATCGAGGGAGTCATCACCCCCATGTCGCCGTCATGGGCGCACGAGTCCGCCGCCGAGATCGTCCGCCGCCAGCTCGGACCCCGAATGGACCAGCTCGACCTGGTGTCCGGCTCCGGCAACCTCGACCTGCCCGGCAGCGAGAACTGGTACATCCCCGATCTGGCCGTCGTACCGGCCGAACTCGCCCTGAAGACCGAGGGCGCGTTGCTGCCCGATCAGACCCTCCTGGTCGTCGAGGTCAGTTCGCCGTCGAACGCCGAGACCGACCGCGTCGTCAAGCGTCGCCGCTACGGCCAATACGGCGCCCCGCTCTACCTCCTCGTCGACCGGCAGAACCGCAGCTGCACCCTGTACAGCGAGCCGACCCGCCTCGGTTACGCCGCCGAGAGCGGCCCGCATCCCTTCGGCGTGCCCGTTCACCTCCCGGCGCCGTTCGACCTGGACATCGACACCACCCGTCTGTAGGTGCCGCCTAGACCGTGGCGCCGTCCGTCGGGCGGACGTGGGCCGGGAGGCCGTTGGCGAGGTCCTCGACCAGGAGGCGCCAGGCGATGGCGTCGGCGGCGGCGCGCAGGCGGGGGCTGCGGGGGCGGTCGGCGTCGGCGTCGAGGCGGGCGTTGAGCCAGTCGGACCAGGCGTGGGCGAGGGTGCGGACCTCGTGGGTTCCGGCCTCGGTGAGGGAGAGGTGGTCGCCGTCGCGGAGCAGGTAGCCCTCGGCGGCCATCCGGTCGAAGACCGGCTCCAGGACCTCGGGCGGCACCCGCTTGCGGGCGCCGACGAGGTCCAGCGAGGCGTAACCGACGGCCTTGGTGTGGCCGGCCACCTCCATCAGCGCCCAGGCCCCGGCCAGGTCCACCCGGGTGCCGGCGCCGGAGACGATCGTCCGGACGGTGTCGAGGTCCACTCCTCGTACGAGCGTGGACACCGCGTACTCCAGGTGCGGGTCGGAGTCGGCGGTGGTCGGCTGGCCGAAGGCCTCGCCCATGTCGGTGGAGCCCGCCCGGGCGGTGTCGCGCAGCTGCACCTGTTTGAGGAAGAGCGACACCACGAAGCCGATCACGGCCACCGGGATGGTCCACAGGTACACGGTGTGCAAGGCGTCGGAGTAGGCCTGGACGATCGGCGCGGCCTGGTCGGCGGGCAGCTGGTGCAGGCCCTGCGGGCTCTGCGCGGCGTGGGTGAGCGCGGCCGGGTCGGCGCCGGTGAGCCGGGCTGCGGTGGCGATCCCGCCGACGAGTTCGGTCTTCAGGCTGTTGGCGTAGATGGTGCCGAACACCGCCGTGCCGAAGGAGCTGCCGATGGTGCGGAAGAAGGTCACCCCGGAGGTCGCGGTGCCGAGGTCGGCGTAGTCGACGGTGTTCTGCACGGCGATGGTGAGCACCTGCATGCTCAGTCCGATGCCGGCGCCGAGCACGAACATGTAGAGCGAGGCGAGTACGGATCCGGTGCCGGGTTCCAGCCGGGAGAGCAGGTAGAGGCCGAGGGCCATCACCGCCGTGCCGACGATCGGGAACAGCCGGTACTGCCCGGTCTTGCTGACCGCGTTGCCGCTGGCGACCGAGGCGATCAGCAGACCGATCACCATCGGCAGTGTCCGGACGCCGGAGACGGTCGCCGAGTCGCCGTCCACGTACTGGAGGAAGGTCGGCAGGAAGGTCAGCGCGCCGAGCATGGCGAAGCCGACGATGAAGCTGAGCACCGAGCAGACCGTGAACACCGGGTTGCGGAACAGCCGCATCGGCAGCATCGGTTCGACGGCCCGGGTCTCCACCCAGCAGAACAGGCCGAGCGCCAGCGCGCCGCCGACGAACAGGCCGATGATCACCCCGGAGCCCCAGGCGTACTGGTTGCCGCCCCAACTGGTCGCCAGGATCAGCGCGCCGGCGCCGGCCGCGACCAGCACGATGCCCAGGTAATCGACGACCGGGCGGGTCGCCGAGCGGACGGACGGGATGGTCCGGGCGGCGGCGGCGACCACCACGACCGCGAGCGGCACGTTGACGTAGAACGCCCAGCGCCAGGACAGGTGGTCGGTGAACAGCCCGCCCAGCAGCGGCCCGATCACCGTGGCGACGCCGAACACCGCGCCCATCGCGCCCTGGTACTTGCCGCGCTCGCGCAGCGGGATGACGTCCGCGATCAGCGCCATGGAGGTGACCATCAGGCCGCCCGCGCCGAAGCCCTGCACGGCGCGCCAGGTGATCAGCAGGGTCATGGAGGTGGCCAGGCCGCACAGGAACGAGCCGGCGACGAAGACGATGGCGGAGATCTGGAACAGCAGCTTGCGCCCGTACAGGTCGCCGAACTTGCCGGCCAGCACGGTGGCCACCGTCTCGGCCAGCAGGTAGGAGGTCACCACCCAGGACATGTGCGCGGCCCCGCCGAGGTCCGCGACGATGGTGGGCAGCGCGGTGCCGACGATGGTCTGGTCGAGGGCGGCCAGCAGCACGCCCAGCACGATGGTGGCGAAGACGACGTTCCGCTGCCGGACGTCCAGCACCGGAGGGGCGGAGGGCGCGGTCTCGCTGGCGACGGTCATGCCGTCAGCCTCCGGGGCGCGGGCGGCGGTCGCGATCCGGTTCGGCCGTTCGGGTGACAGCGGGTGGAATCCGCCCGGGTGGCGGGCACAGGTGGGCCGGGCGACGATGATCCGAGCCGGGCCGAACGACGATCACCCGTCGACCCAGGACGCCCCATCGACCAGATGCCCCGTCGACCAGGATGTCGACCAGGAAGCCCCGGCCCCCGGGAGGCTCCCATGAACGCCGACCCCCCGCGCCACACCACGAACCCCGAGCAGTCCGGATCCACCGCCGTGGGCGCCCGGGCCGCCGCCCGGCGGTGGCGGGCGCTCACCGTCTGCCTCGTCGCCGGCTTCATGACCCTGCTGGACGTCAGCATCGTCAACGTCGCGCTGCCGACCGTACGGGTCGGGCTGCACATGTCCGAGAGCGGCCTGCAGTGGGTGCTCAGCGGCTACTCGCTGGCCTTCGGCCTGGTGCTGGTGCCCGCCGGGCGGCTCGGCGACGCGCGCAGCCGGCGGGCCGTCTTCCTCGCCGGGCTCGCCCTGTTCACCGTGGCCAGCGCGCTCGCCGGCGCGGCGCAGAGCCAGGAGTGGCTGGTGCTCGCCCGGCTGTTCCAGGGCGCGGCCGGCGGCGTGCTGGTGCCGCAGGTGTCCGGCTTCATCCAGGTGCTGTTCCAGGGCGCTGAGCGCGGCCGGGCCTTCGGCGCCCTCGGCGCGACCATCGGGCTGTCCACCGCCGTCGGACCGCTGCTCGGCGGGCTGCTGATCCACGCCGTCGGCCCGGAGAACGGCTGGCGCTGGGTGTTCCTGGTCAACCTGCCGATCGGCGTCGCCCTGCTGCCGATCGCCTACCGGCTGCTTCCGGAGCCGCCGCCCGCCGACCAGCGGGCCGGGCACCGGGACTTCGACCCGGTCGGCGTGCTGCTGCTCGGCGCCGGGACGGTCTCGCTGCTGCTGCCGTTCGTCCAGGCCCAGCAGTGGCACGGCTGGGTCCGCTGGTTGCTGCTGCCGCTGGCGGCGGTGCTGCTCGCCGTGTTCGTCGGCTGGGAGCTGCACTACGGGCGGCGGCGGGAACCGCTGGTGAGCATGGCGCTGTTCGCGGTGCGGCCGTACGCGGCGGGAACGCTGCTGTCGCTGGTGTACTTCGCCGGGTTCACCGCGGTCTTCTTCATCTTCACGCTCTACCTCCAGGCGGGCCTGCACTACTCGGCGCTGACGGCGGGCCTGGCCGTCACGCCGTTCGCGGTCGGCTCGGGGGTGTCCGCGGCGGTGGGCGGGCGGCTGGTGAGCCGGCTCGGGCGGCGGTTGGTGGTGGCCGGACTGCTGCTGGTGCTGGCCGGGCTGCTGGCCTCGGCGCTGGCGGTGCAGCTGTGGTCGGGGCCCCACGTGGGATGGACGACGGCGCTGCCGCTGCTGGTCGCCGGGGCGGGCAGCGGGCTGGTGATCGCCCCGAACCAGACGCTGACCCTCCAACAGGTGCCGGTGGCCCGGGCTGGCAGCGCGGGCGGGGTGCTGCAGACCGCGCAGCGGGTCGGGTCGGCGGTGGGCATCGCCGTCGTCGGCTCGGTGTTCTTCGCCCGTGCGACCGGGCCCCGCCCGGACTGGGCGCTGGCCTTCCAGCTGGGCGTGACGGTCGCGGCCGGCCTGGTGCTGGCGGCGCTGCTGGTGGCGGTCGCCGACATGGCCTCGGGCCGGGGCAGCTTCCGGGCCGCCGGGCCGAGGGTCGGGGACGGGCCGCGGGTGGGGGACGGGCCGCGCGGCGGAGACGAGCCGTGACGGGCGCCCGGACGGACTTCCTGGCCGCCGCCGCGGCAGCCGAGGAGCTGCTGCGCCGCCCGGAGGTGGCCCGGGCCTGGCGGCGGCCGAGCGCGCTGGCGCAGTGGAGCGTCGGCGGGCTGGCCGGGCACCTGGCCTACCAGGTCCTGTGCGTGCCGGAGGCGTTGGCCGCGCCCGTACCGGCGGAGCCGGTGGTCGGGCTGCTGGACCACTACGCCCGGTCGGCCTGGGTCGGCGCCGCGCTCGACGCGGACGTCAACGTACGGATCCGGCAGGGCAGTGAGGCCTTCGCGGCCGACGGGCCGGCCGTGCTGCACCGCCGGCTCGCCGCCGTACTGCCGGAGCTCGCGGACGCCCTGGCGGCGGCGGACGCCACCCGGCCTGCCCGGCTGCCGTTCTGGGGCCCGTGGGCACTGACCCTCGACGACCTGCTGGCCAGCCGGACGATGGAACTCGCCGTCCACGGCGACGACCTCGCGGTGAGCGTCGCCGTGGACGGACCCGAACTGCCGCCGGAGACCGCCGAGTCGGTGATCGGCCTACTGGCCCGGCTGGCCGTCCGGCGGCACGGCCGGGCGGCCGTGCTGCGGGCGCTCAGTCGGGCCGAGCGGGCACCGGGCAGCATCGCGGCGTTCTGAGCCGCCGTGCTTCGCGCTGTGCCGGGTTTCGCGCTGTGCCGCGTCTCGTGCTGTGCCGCGCAGGTGGGCCCTCAGTGGTCCCGGCGGTGGATGGCGAGAGCCGCGACGGCCACCGAGGCCAGCGACCACACCGCGAAGGTGGTCCAGGCACCCGTGACGGTGGCCGGGTACTCGGACGGGCGCAGGCCCGCCAGGGTGGTCCGGGCCAGGCGCTGCCAGGCGGGCAGCGGCAGGGCGTGCAGCAGGTCGGCGCTCCAGCGGTAGCGCTCGGTGATCAGCGACGGGACGAAGAACAGCACCCCGACGGTGGCCACCACGGCCCCCGCGCCGTGCCGGATCAGGGTGCCGAGGCCGAGGCCGACCAGGGCGCAGACCGGGCCGAACAGCACCGCAGCCGCGACGTACCGCAGCGCGGCCGGATCGGTGACGGACTGTCCGATGCCCGTCCCGGCCAGGATCGCCTGGCTCCCACCGAAGGAGGCGCCGACGGTGAGCACCCCGTAGCCGAACAGCACGGCGGCCAGTACGCAGGCCTTGGCGACGAGCACCGCCCGGCGGTCGGGCACGGCCGCCAGGGTGGTGCGGATCAGACCGGTCGCGTACTCGCCCGCGATGGCGAGCGCGCCGAGGCCGCCCGCGACCAGCATCAGGATGTCGGCGGAGGCGACGTTGAACGCGTCGTTGAGCGCCACCTGCGCCATGACCGCGGGGTCATCCTCGCCCGGGGTGTAGTGGTCGCGGGTGTAGAGCGCGGACTTGAGGCCGGCGGCGACGATCGCCACGGCGCTGAGACCGAGCACCCAGGGGACCGAGCGCAGCGACCAGAACTTGATCCACTCGGCGGCCAGCAGGTCGCCGATGCGGGCGCGCGGTTCGGTGCGGAGCGAGGCGGGGCCGGTGCGGGGCGAGGAGGGGTCGGTGCGGTGCGGGGCGGGCAGGGTGCTCAACGGGGTTCTCCGGCGGGGTACTCGACGCTGTCGGCGGTCAGGTCCATGAACGCCTCCTCGAGGGAGGCGCCCCGGGTGGTCAGGGCGTGCAGCAACAGGCGCTGCTCCAGGGCGAGTTCGCCGATCCGGGTGGCGTCCAGGCCGCTCACCGCGAGCTCGCCGTCCGGGCCGGGCCGGACGGTGGCGCCGGCCGTCGTCAACACGGCGGTGAGCCGCTCGGGTTCGGCGGCCCGGACGGTGACGGCGCGCAGGCCCGCTCGGGCGGCGAACTCGGTGAGGCTCTCGTCGGCGAGCAGCCGGCCGCGCCCGATCACCACCAGGTGGTCGGCGGTGTGCTCCATCTCGGCCATCATGTGGCTGGAGACGAAGACGGTCCGGCCCTCGGCGGCGAGCCGCCGGAACAGCCCGCGCACCCAGAGCACGCCCTCCGGGTCCAGTCCGTTCAGCGGCTCGTCGAACAGCAGCACCGGCGGGTCGCCGAGCAGCGCGCCGGCGATGCCGAGCCGCTGCCGCATGCCGAGCGAGTAGCCGCGGATCCGCCGCCCGGCGGCCTCGGTGAGCCCGACCTCGTGCAGCACCTGCTCGACCCGGGCGGCCGGGATCGCGTTGGCGCGGGCCAGCGCCCGCAGTTGGGCCCGGCCGGTGCGCCCGCCGTGGGCGTCGCCCGCGTCCAGCAGGGCGCCGGCGTCACGCAGGCCGCGCGGCCGGCCGCGGAAGGGACGGCCGTCCACGGTGACGGTGCCGGAGGTCGGGTCGCCCAGGCCGAGGACCAGCCGCAGGGTGGTGGACTTGCCCGCGCCGTTGGGGCCGAGGAAGCCGGTGACCCGGCCGGGCCGGACGGTGAAGGAGAGGCGGTCGACGGCGGTGCGGACGCGGTGGCCGCGGCCGTAGCGCTTCGTCAGCTCGGTGACTTCGATCATGCGCCCCACGGTGCCGGGGATCGTGGGGCGGGCACATCGGACCGGTGTCGACACCGCGAGCCACCGGAGGCCACCCGGGGCCGTACAACCACGGTTGGATGACGGCGTCCCGGACCGTCGTTACGATCGTGGACCATGCCCTCACCCCCCTCCCCGCCGCTGCTCCGGCGCGTTCCGCCCGAGGCCTGGGTCGGCCTCGCCTGGTGCGTGGCGGCCGGTTACCCCGCCGTCCGGCTCGGCGGCCAGGCCGCGCAGCACCCCGGCGCCGCCGCCCACGGCGGCTGGGCGTTCACCCTGGCCGACACGGCGGTGGCCTTCGCGGGCGCGGCGCTGGTACGACGGCTGCCGGTGCTCTCCGTCGTCCTGCTGCTGGTCGCCGCGTTCACCGAGACCGACGGCTGGGCCGGCGGCGCGCAGGTGCCGCCCGGCGCCCTGCTCGCGGTGGACACCGCGCTCTGCCTGATCACCGCGACCCGGCCGCGGCGCAGCTCCCGGGCCGCGTTCGCGCTGGTCATGGCCTTCCTGATGCTGCACATCGGCATGGTGCACGGCAACACGGTGGGCATCTTCACCGGTACCCACATCGGCTCGGCCGACGGCGCCGCGCTGCTCGCGCTGGTCGCCTGGCTGATCGGCCGCTCGGTGCGGCAGAACCGGGAGCACGCCGAGGCGCTCAGCGCCCGGGTGGCCGAGGAGGCCGTCACCGCCGAACGGCTGCGGATCGCCCGGGAGATGCACGACACCGTCGCGCACAGCCTCGGTATCGTCGCCCTCCAGGCCGGCGCCGCCCGCCGGGTGATCGACCGTCGGCCGGAGCGGGCCAAGCAGGCGCTGGGCGAGATCGAGTCCGCCGGACGGGAGACCCTGGCCACGCTGCGCCGGATGCTGTTCGTGCTGCGCCGGGCCGACGGAGAGGCCTCGGCCACGGTGCCGCAGGGCCTGGCGGACCTCGACCGGCTGGCCGGGGCGACCACCGCCGCGGGGGTACGGGTGGAGGTGCGGCGGCACGGCGAACCGGGGCCGCTGCCGCCGGAGGTCGACCTCGCGGCGTTCCGGATCGTCCAGGAATCGGTGACCAACGTGGTGCGGCACGCGGACGTCGGCGCCTGCGTGGTCACGGTGGACCACCGGGCGGCGGGGGAGCTGTCGGTCGAGGTCGCCGACCGGGGCAGTGGCTCCGGGGAGGGGCCGGGCGGCGGGTTCGGGCTGGCCGGGCTGCGGGAGCGGGTCGCCCTGCTGCGCGGCGAGTTCGAGGCCGGGCCGCTGCCCGGGGGCGGCTTCCGGGTGGCCGCCCGGTTGCCGGTGCCGGTGCCGGCGTCGGCGTCGGTGTCGGTGTCGGGTCCTGGCTCGTCGGTCGAGGAGGCGGGCGCGTGATCCGGGTGGTGCTGGCCGACGACCAGCCGCTGGTGCGCGCCGCGTTGGAGATGGTGATCGCGGAGACGGCGGACGTCGAGGTGGTCGGCGAGGCGGGCACCGGGGCGGAGGCCGTCCGGCTGGCCGCCGAACTGCAGCCGGACGTCGTGGTGATGGACATCCGGATGCCGGGCATGGACGGCATCGAGGCCACTCGGCTGGTGACCGCGGACGGCGGGCCGACCAGGGTAGTGGTGCTCACCACCTTCGACGAGGACGAGCACGTGTACGCGGCGCTGCACGCGGGGGCGTCCGGCTTCCTGGTCAAGGACATGGCGCTGGACGACATCCTCGGCGCGGTACGGGTGGTCGCCGCCGGGGACGCGCTGATCGCGCCGAGCGTCACCCGGCGGCTGATCGGGGCCTTCGCCGCTGCCGCCGCTCCAGCCGCGGCCGCCGTTTCCGCCATCGCCGCCGCCGACACTGCCGCCGCCGCCACCGCTGCCGCCGCCACCGCTGCCGCCGCCACCGCTGCCGCCGCCACCGCTGCCGCCGCCACCGCTGCCGCCGCCGAGCGGCGGCTGGCGGCGATCACCGGGCGCGAGCGGGAGATCCTCACCCTGGTCGGCCTGGGCCTGTCCAACTCCGAGATCGCCGCCGAACTGGTGCTCAGCATCGCGACCGTCAAGACGTACATGACCCGGCTGCTGGCCAAGCTCGACGCCCGGGACCGGGTGCAGCTGGTCATCCTGGCGTACGAGGCGGGCCTGGTCTCCGTGTCCGGCTGACCGGGCCCGCCACCGCGGGAACGATTCCGCGATCGGTCGTCGGGCGCCGGTTGCTCAGCGCTTGACGGCCACGCCCGCGTACATCGCGATGTCCTGGTCGCGGACGGGCGCGGCACCGGCGTCCGGCCGCCAGTGGTGCACCAGCGTGACCCCCGGGTCGAGCAGCTCGTAGCCCGCGAAGAAGGCCTCCGCCTCGGCCTTGTCGCGGATCTGGAGCGGGATGCCGCGGGCGTTGTACTCGCGGCCCACGCCGCCGACCCCCACCGGGTCGGTGTCCCCGGTAAAGACGGTCAGGGCGAGGAAGCTGCCCGGCGCCAGGGCGTCCATGAAGCGGCGCACGATGCCCTGCGGGTCGTCCTCGTCCAGTACGAAGTGGACGATCGCGATCAGCGACAGCGCCACCGGCTGCGAGAAGTCGAGCACCTCGCGCAGCCGGGGGTCGCCGATGATCGACTCCGGGTCGCGGAAGTCCGCGTCCACGTAACAGGTGCGGCCCTCGGGCGTGCTGTCCATCAGGGCCCGCGCGTGGGTCAGCACGATCGGGTCGTTGTCGACGTACGCGACCCGGGCCTCGGGGGCGATCGCCTGGGCGATCTCGTGCACGTTCGGCGAGGTCGGGATGCCGGTGCCGATGTCGAGGAACTGCCGCACGCCGTACTGCTCGGCGAGTTGGCGCACCGCGCGCTGCATGAAGTCGCGGGTGGTGCGCATCGAGACGGGCAGTGACGGCCAGGCCTGCACCGAGGCGTGCGCCGCGACCCGGTCCGCCTCGAAGTTGGTCTTGCCGCCGATGAGGTAGTCGTAGACCCGGGCGGAGTGCGGAACGTCCATCCGCAGGTCCACCGACGGGGGATCCTTGTGCGGACCGTGCTCGACTCGGATCTCGTTCGCCATGCTCGCTCTCCCGGTGCTGGGCATTCGTCATGGGCCGCGGTGGCAGCGGCCCATGGTGCGCATGGTAACGGTCTTCCAATGTGATGAGATGACTGGCCCTCAGACTCGACCTCAGGCGCGACTCTCAGGCTCGACCCGCAGGCGCGGGCCCTCGGGTGCGGCTCTCGGGTGCGGCTCTCAGGCCTGTGCCTCGGGGTGCCTCTGGTCGGACGCGGCGGCGTCCGACTGGTGGGGGAGCGCGGTGGTCTCGGCGTCGCCCCGGTCGGAGGGGGACCGGCGGCCGTGCGCCGCGAGTTCGAGTGCGGCGCCGATCCAGGCCATGCCGAAGGCCCAGGTCGCCAGCCACTCGCCCAGGTAGAGCGGCCGTACCGGCCAGTCCGAGCCGACGCCCGTCACCCCGGCCAGGACGGAGAGCCCCAGGGCGGCCAGGATCACCACCCCGGCCACCAGGTAGGCCGTGCCCACCCGGGCGGGCTGGGCGGAGCGTGGGTTGCGGAAGGAGTAGAGGCAGAACATCGCCAGCATGACGAACAGCAGGCCGGCGAAGACCAGGTGGAGCACCCCGACGGTGCGCTGGACACCGGACCCGCCCCCGGCGGACGTCGGGCACAGCGCGACCCCGAGCGCGAAGAAGCCGGCCGCCGTGCTCCAGCGGTCGTCCCTGCGGTCGAAGCGGTAGCAGATCAGGAACACCCCGAGGGCGCACAGCCCGCCGACGAAGAGGTTCCGGGTGTCGGTGTAGTACGAGGCGCTCATCGAGACCGGCCAGAAGCCGTCCGTGCTGCGCCCCGTCACCACGGCGGACAGCCAGTTGCCGAACGGCAGGGCCGGCGGCAGCAGGATGCCGATCAGGCCGACACCGAGGCGCAGGATCGCGATGGTCCGAACGTCCTGGATGCTCCACCGGACGCCGGGGGAGTTCTGCGTGCGCGAGTCGTGAGTCACGGACGCCTCCTTGCCTTTCGCACGGGCACGCGGGCCCGCTGGTCCTCCGGCCGCGCGGGACGGGGTGGGCGGTGCGGACGGGCGCCGCCACACACCTGAACGACCGTCAACTGGTGTACCCGCATCAGCGTTCGAAGCACCACCGATTTGAGCGGTTTACGCCCCCGATGACCGTCAGGAGTGCCTCTGGGCACCATCTTTCACGGCTGCGCGCACCCGTTCGGTTCAAGTCACCGCCGAGGGCGTCGAGGAGCGGCCCCCACCAGCACAACCGCGCCTGACCGAAGCGGAATTGATCTGTACGATCTCGCCCCGTGGAGGAGACGCTGACCACCGGGGCCGCCCTCCCCGGCACCCCGAGGACCCCCGGCACCCCCGGGACCGCCCACCGCCCGGCGCGCTGGGTCCGCACCCGGCTGCGCGCCGACCCGGCAGCCGCCCTGCTCGTGGCGGCCCTCGCGTTCGTCACCGTCCTGCTCGCCGTGGCCGTCCCCCGCCTCGCGGACCGGGGCGCGGACGCGGCCCTGCGGGACCACGTGCGACAGAAGGGCATCCACCCGACCAGCCTGCAGGCCGTCGCGAGGAGCCGCCCCACCGACACCGCCGCCGACCTCGACGCCGTCCAGCGGGAGCTCGCCGCGCGGTTCGGCGCGAAGCTGCCGCTCTCCGCGCCGGGCCACGCCCACGGCACCCGCACCGCGGCCGACAAGGTGTACAACCCGGACTTCGCGCGGCTCAACGCCGAAGTACCGCCGCGGCTCTCCCTGATGTACCTGGACGGCTCCGCCGACCGCGTCACCCTGACCGAGGGCAGCTGGCCCGGCCCCGCCACGGCCGGCGCGCCGCTGCCGATGGCCGTGAGCCGCACGGCCGCCGAGATGATCGGCATCAGGGTCGGCGACGTCGTCGACAGCGGCAGCAAGGGCCAGGTCCGGCGGGCCGGCGTGGTGACCGGCATCTACCGGGTCAATGACCCGCTGGACCCGTTCTGGGACGACCTCGGCTGCCCCGACCAGCCCTGCCTGGAACTCGGTCAGTACGGCGACGACTGGCTGAGCTTCACCGGGCTCGTCGACGGCGCGAGCCTGGCGGCGCTGACCGCCTGGGGCGAGAACGTCCAGAACTTCTGGCGGCTGGCCGTCGACCCCGCGCCGCTGCGCGCCGACCGGCTGGACCGCACCCGGGCCGACGCCGCCCACCTGCTCGCCGGACCGGAGAACGACGCCCTGGTCGCCGCGACCGGACGGGCCGACCTGCGGGTCAGCTCGTTCCTGCCCGACGTCCTCACCGAGGCGGCCGACCGCCACCGCGCCGCGACGGCGCTCAGCGCGATCGGCCCGACCGGGGCCGCCGGGGTCGCCGGGGTGGTGCTCTGCCTGGCCGCGGTCCTCGCCGCCGACCGGCGCGCCGCCGAACTCCGGCTGCTGCGGGCCCGCGGCGGCTCGCTCGGCGGGGTGCTGCTGCGGCTGCTCGGCGAGGGCGCGGTGACCGTCCTGCCCGCCGCCGCGCTCGGGACGGCGCTCGCCCTGGTGCTGCTGCCCACGCCCCGGTGGGGCGCCGCGGCGGCGGCCGGCCTCGCCACCACCCTGCTCGCCCTGCTGGCCTTCCCGGCCCGGGTCGCGCTGCTCTGGGCGCGCCCCCGGGCGGCCGGGCGGTGGCGCCGGCCGATCGGCGAACTCGCCCTGCTGGCCGCCACCGTCGCGGCGGTGGCCGAGGCCCGCCGCCGGGGCGTCGGCCACTCCGGCGCCGCCGTGGACCCGTTGCTCGTCGTCGCCCCGCTGCTGCTCGCGGTCACCGGCGGACTGCTGCTGGCGCGGATCGAGCCGCTGCTCCTCGGCCGGCTGGCCGCCCTCGTCGGCCGCGGCCGGGGACTGATCGGCTTCCTCGGCCTCGCCCGGGCCGCCCGCGACGTCTCCGGCCGTCGCCGGCCCAGCGCGCTGCCGCTGCTCGCCCTGCTGATCGCCACCACCGCGACCGGCTTCGGCGCCACCGTGCTCGACTCGGTGGACCACGGGCGGCTGCGCGCCGCGCGCATCGCCACCGGCGCCGACGTCGCCGTGTCCGTCCCGGACTACGCGACCCTGCCGGACCGGTTCCTCGAGGCCGCCGGCGCGCTGCCCGGCACCCGGAGCGCGACCGGGATCCGGGTCGACCGCAGGGCCCTGTTCGTCGGCGCCGGTTCGAACAACTACACCAAGGTGACCCTCGTGGTCGCCGAGCCGGCCGCGTACGCCGAGATCGCCCGCACCCTCGGCGCCGGCGGCTTCGACCCGGCGAGGCTCGCCGGCACTCCCGGCGGCCCTGACACCCCGGTACCCGCGCTGTTCAGCCGCGACCTGGCCGACCGGCTGGCCGCCGGCGCGCCGACGGTGCACCTGTCCACCGCGAACGAGCTGCGCACCACCGTCGCCGGGATCGTCACCGCGACCCCGGCGCTGCCGGACCCGAGCCTGCCGTTCGTCGTGGTGCCCTCCGGCCCCGCGGTGGAGCGCCTGCCGGAACTCGGCCGGGCGACCGGGTGGCTGGCCGTCGGAGACGTCGACCCCGAGCGGGTCAGGGCGCTGCTGCGGGAGCAGGGCGTGGTCCAGCCGACCGGCAGCGCCAAGCGGGTCGCGGAGGCCGCCGCGGCGGCCGGCAAGGGCAGCCACGGACTGCCGCCCGCCTACGAGGTGGGCAGCAGCCGCGAGTACGCCGGGCACCTAGCCGCCGACCCGCTGCAGCAGGCCGCCGGACGGCTGTTCCGGTACGCGGTCCCCGCCAGTGCCGGATTCGCCGTCCTCGCGGTCCTGTTGACGCTGCTGCGCGCCGCGCCCGACCGTACGGCCGTGCTCGCCCGGCTGCGCACCATGGGCCTGCGGCCCCGGCAGGGGCTGGCGCTGATCCTCGTGGAGGCGCTGCCGAGGACCCTGGTGGCGGCCGCCGGCGGCGGGCTGGTCGCGGTGGCGGCGGCCGTCCTGCTCGGGTCGGCCTTCGACCTCTCCACCCTGGTCGGGGCCGGGGCCGGCCACGCCCTGGATCCGGCGGCGCCGCCGGTGCTGCTGCCCACGGCGGGCCTGGCGCTGGTGGCCTGCCTCGGGGTGGTGCTGGAGACGCTGGTGGCCGGCCGGCGGCAGATCGCCACCGAACTGCGCGCGGGGGAGTCCTGACGGTGGTATGAACGGCGGGGCGGCCCGGTCACCACGACCGGACCGCCCCGCCGTCCGGACCGCCGGACCGCCGAACCGCCGGTTCAGCCGGCGGGCTGCCGGGTGCGCGCGATCAGCGCGTTGAGCAGGGCCGCCCCGCGCTCGGCGTCGTCGACGCTGACCGCGAAGTCCGTTCCCCGGCGGGTGCGGACCACCAGACAGGCGCCCCCGCGCAGCATCACGGTGGTGCCGAGCCCGTTGATCCGGTAGCCCCAGCCGCCCGCCTGGGTGGCGGTGCGCCGCTCGACGCGGGCGGACTCCAGCTCGGTGGGGGACCAGCGGCGGGCGGGCCACCCGAAGGGGCCGAAGCCGACGGTCAGGCCGGAGGCGGTCACCCGTACCCGCACCGAGGAGCAGACGAGGATGGCGAGGGCCGGGAGCGTGAGCAGCAGCACCAGCGGCAGGCCCACGTCGGCCACCCCGCTGGCGGCGGCCACCGCCACGGCCACCGCCGCCAGTCCGAACACCGACGCGGTCAGCTGCAGCCACGGGTTGGCGGCGTGGGAGAGCCAGACGAGGTGCGCGCCCGGCGGCACCTCCAGCGCCGGCTCCCCGGCCGCCGGGCGCGGTGCGGGTCGGGCGTCGTAGCGGTGGCTCGCCAGCCGGGCGAGCAGCCCGGCGAGGCCGGTGGCCAGCAGGATCAGGACCACCTCGATGCCCATCGGCGCGGCGTCCTGCCAGCGGGCACGGTCCAGGTTGGCGTGCACGATGGAGGCCTGCGCGCCCGTCAGCAGCACCCCGCCGGCCGCCAGCGTGGTCGCCGCGGCACCGGGCGCCAGGTTGCCCCGGTACCGCCGCAGGGCCACCGCGGTCAGCACCAGGACCGCCCAGAACGCCGCCG
Organism: Kitasatospora sp. NPDC001095; assembly: GCF_053598615.1. Lineage (NCBI taxonomy): Bacteria > Bacillati > Actinomycetota > Actinomycetes > Kitasatosporales > Streptomycetaceae > Kitasatospora > Kitasatospora sp. NPDC001095. The sequence continues at coordinate 51,246 of NZ_JBSFKQ010000020.1, forward strand.
GGAAGAGCACGGCGGCCGTCAGCGACATCGAGTCGTCCGGTTCCCGTCCGCCCCAGTGGGTGGCCAGCGGGTCGGGCAGGCGGTCACGCGCCAGCAGCGGCAGCGCGATCAGCAGGGCCAGCACGCCTGCCGACCAGGTCGCCGCCGCCCAGACCGCGCCGCGGTGCGTCGGCCGCTCTGCCGCCGCTCTCGTCGAAGTCGTCCCCTGGTCCGTCACGACAACCCCCTGATCATGTCCACGAGATCGTTCCTGCTGTAGCCGGCCCGGGCCGCGTCTTCGACCAACTGCCGGACCCGGTCCACGAGTTCGGAGCGGGTGTCGGCGCCGGTCGCGATCGTGATGCCGCGGCCCCTGCGGAACTCCAGCACCCCTTCGTCGCGCAGCGTGCGCAGCCCGCGCAGGACGGTGTTGGTGTTCACCCCCAGCGCCCGGGAGAGCTCCCGGGCCGGGGGCAGTTTGTCCCCGGGGGCGCACTCGCCCTCGGCGACGGCCCGTCTGATCGCGCCGGCGACCTGTTCGTGCAGCGGTCGGGTGTCCCCGATGTCCAGCTTCAGCAACATGGTGCTACTGACGATAGCACCATTCATGTCAACTGCTGCTGCTCGGAGAACGGTGAGCGGGCACGGCGAAGGGGGCGGGCCCCGGGGCCCGCCCCCTTTCCGCGTTCCCTTTCCGCCTTCCGTCTCGGGCGGCTGCTTCCGCTCGTCCCCGGGGTGAGGCCCGGGTGGCGGGAGCCCCCGGTTGGCCGGGTGCGCCGCGTATGGAGTGCGTTGGGAACGACCCCGGGGACGTCAGGAAGGCGTCAAGGAGAGCAGGTCACCCCGTCGACGGCGGTTGGGTGGAGGACGACGGAGAACGCGACCACACGAGGACGGATCATGCACGGCAACGGGCGGCACGAAGGCGGCACGGCACCCAGGGTGGTGGTCGGGGTCAGCGGGTCGTTGGGGAGCCTCGCGGCACTGCACCGCGGCGTCGCCGAGGCCCGCGAGCGCGGCGCCGCCCTGGTGCCGGTGCTCGCCTGGGAGCCGCCCGGCGGCGAGCACGGTTACCGGCGCTCGCCCTGCCCGCCGCTGCTCGCCGCCGTCCGGGAGGCCGCCGAACAGCGCCTGCGGGACGCCCTCGACGCGGCCTTCGGCAGCGCCGACCCCGGGGTGCCGCTGCACCCGGTGGTGATCCGCGGCGAGGCCGGCCCCGCCCTGCTGCAGGTCGCCGACAGGCCCGACGACCTGCTGGTCCTCGGCCGCAGCGGCGGCCCGCTGCGCCGCCGGCTGCGGCGCTCGGTGCCCGGCCACTGCGCCCGGAAGGCCGGCTGCCCGGTGCTGACCGTCCCGGTGCCCGAACTGCTGCGCGACCTGCACCGGCTGGAGTCCGCGCACCGCCGCGCCCGCCGGCACCTGCCGGCCGGCCCCGCGCCCGAAGCCCTCGCGGTGAAGCGGTAGTCCGCGGTGCGGATGTACTCGGCCGGCCCCGGCGCCGACCGCTACCGCCCGGTGCTGGAGCGCCTCTCGGCCCCCACCGCGGGCACGGTGGCGCTGCTGGGCGGCGGCGCGCTGGCACTCGCGCTCGGGGTTCTGCGCGAACTGCACTCCGGCCCGCTGCCGTACCTCGGCTACCTGGCGCTGTGCGGACTGGTCGGGCGCCGTTCCCGGCCGGGGGCCGCACCGCTGATCGGCCTGGCGGCCTGGCTCTGCTGCAACGCCTTCGCCGAGCACCGCCACGGCGAACTGGGCTGGGCGGGCCCGTGGCCGGAGGCAGGGCACTACGCGATGTTCACCGCGACCGCCCTGCTGGCGGCCCTGCCCACTGCCCTGCCGCGCCGCACCGTACGGGTGTCGCCGCTGCGGTTCGACGGCCCGCGGTTCGACGGCCCGCGGCTCGACGGCCCGCGCTGAGGCGCCGCCCAAGGATGGTCCGCCCGTACGGACGGACCTCGCCGGGGGCCGGGGCTCCGGCCGGTATCCGGAGCCCCGGCGAACCGGTGGAGGCGGGCGACCCGGGCACGCGGAGTGGTCGCCGGTTCGGACTGCGGGCCCGCCCGTACGGACGGGCCCGCCGCGACCACCACCCCGCGCGCCCCGGTCGAGCCGCGGGCCCGGCCTACAGCGCGAGCAGGACGCGGTGGGCCAGGGTGGTGTCCCGCAGCGGTTCGAGGGCCAGGCGGACCAGGGCCAGGGCGTTGTCGTCCCCGGCGATCCGGTTGGCGCTCAACTCACCGCAGGACAGGCACTGGTGGATGATCATCCACTCGCCGTCGGCGCGGACCGACAGGCCCAGCACGGCCATCCGGCCGCCGCAGCCGGCCGCCCGGTCACCGGGCCTCCGGCCGTCGACATGACGGCTGGCCAGGCAGTTCGGGCAGTGGTTGCGGTGCGCGGTGCCAGGGGCGTCCAGGGGGACGTCCAGCCGGCAGTCCACGCAGCGGAAGGCGTTCGCCCGGTGGCCGCCCTGCTCGTGCAGGACGTCCTTGTGCCGCTGCGGGCGGCGGTCCTGCCGGCTCCGGCCGCCGGTGTTCTTGCGTCGTGGCATGCTTCGGTTCCCCTCTTCCGTGCGCGGCTCAGAGGGTGCCGAACGCTTCGAGCGGGAACGGCGGTTGGGCGAGCGGCCGGACGGCCATCCGCATCAGGATGAGCTGGTTGTCGTCCGTGCAGACGGGGGTGGACGTCAGCTCGTCGCAGCGCACGCACCGGTGGACGACCGTCCAACCGCCGGTGCGCAGCACGGCGATGGCGATCGGCGACATCCGGCCCCGGCAGTCGCTCGGGCCGCCCTCGACCTGGTCGAGGACGTGCCGTGACTGCAGGCAGGACGGGCAGTGGTTGCGCCGCGTGCCGTCGGCGGCGTAGGTGGAGACGGTCAGACCGCACCAGGCGCAGGCGAAGGTGGAGGTCTTCAGAGTGGGGGGAGTGCTGGAGGTGCTGGACACCCGGGGTGCTCCTTGCTGAGGGGTTCTGCGATGACAGCAAGAGCAGGCCGAGTGGCCTCGACGGTTCGTCAGGCCTGGTTGCAGGCGGTGTGGCGAGGCGCACTCGGCGCGGTCCGGGACATGAAGACACCCTCTCCGGTCGGGCGATGGCCCGGGTCGATCGGTACGGAACGGCGTCAGCCTAACCACGCCGATCGCACGGGCGCCAACGGTTATTTCCGCCCGCAGCCACCCTCACCGCCGGGCCGGAGATAAAGGGCGCGCACGATGTCCGTGTGCAGATGACCAACACGCCGCAGCCGGCGACCCTCGATGACGCGTCGTCAGTCAGTCGATTACTGGCCCTGGCCTTCGCCGACGACCCGATGATGTGCTGGTTCTTCCCCGACCCGGCCACCCGGCAGGCGGGGCTGGGCGGTTACTTCACCACGCTGTTCACCCGGCAGTACGTCCGGCACGGGGTGTGCGAGCGGACGGCGGACGCGGCCGCGTTCTGGGTGCCGCCGCACGCGCAGGACAAGGCGGTACCGGACGAGGAGACGCTCCGGGAGCTGGTCGCGCCGCTCGGCGACCGGGCCGAGTCGTTCCGGCAGTCCGTCGAGGCGGCCGCCGACAACGCGCCGCAGGAGCCGCACTGGTACCTCGCGGTGATCGGCACCGACCCCGTCGCCCAGGGCCGGGGGCAGGGTTCCGCGCTGCTGCGCTCGGGGCTGGCCAGGGCCGACGCCCAGGGGCTGTCGGTCTACCTGGAGTCCTCCAAGGAGGAGAACCTCGCGCTCTACGGGCACTTCGGCTTCGAGGTGCTGGAGGAGGTCCGGCTGCCGGAGGGCGGGCCGGCGCTCTGGGTGATGCGGCGTGGGGCCCGCGCGTAGCGGTGCCTTCGGGGCGGCATCTGTGGCGGCACCGGTGGCGGCCCGGCCGAGACGGGCGGTGAGGTCGGTGGGGCCCGTGCGTAGGGGTGGCCCCGGGGCCCGGTCAGTCGTCGGCGGGCAGCTCCGCGGGCACGGCGAGCACGTCGACCAGGGCCTCGCCGCGCAGCACGGTGAGCGGGAGCGGGCGGCCGATCGCGTCGGCCAGCATCAGCCGCTGGAGGGCCTGGGCGCTGCCCATCGGCTCGCCCGCGGCGGTGAGCAGCAGGTCGCCCGCGTGCAGCCCGGCGCGGTCGGCGGGCGCGCCGGGCACCACCTCGACGATCCGCAGGCCGCCGCGCTGCCCGGTGCGGTGGCGCAGGGCGGGCGGCAGGGGCGCGGGCATCCCGGCGAGGCCGAGGTAGGCGCGGCGGATCCGGCCGTCGGCGAGCAGGGCCGCGACGATCCGGCGGCTGGTGGCGTCGAGCGGCACGGCCAGGCCGAGCCCGTTGCCGGCCACCGCCGTGGTGATGCCGACCACCTCGCCGTCCGCGGTGGCCAGCGCGCCGCCGGAGTTGCCCGGGTTGAGCGCGGCGTCGGTCTGGACCACGTTGTCGATGACCCGCACCGCGCTGCCGGAGCGGGCCGGGATCGAGCGGCCGAGGGCGCTGACCACGCCCGCCGTGACCGTCCCGGCCAGGCCCAGCGGGTTGCCGACGGCGACGACCAGCTGTCCGACCCGCAGACCGGTTGCCTCGCCGAGCGAGACCGGCGTCGGAGTCGGCCCGTCGGCGCGCAGCACGGCGAGGTCGGAGAGCGGGTCGGCGCCGATGGTGTGGAACGGGGAGGTGGTGCCGTCGGCGAAGGCCAGCGTCCCGGCGTCGGCGTGGCCGACGACGTGGGCGTTGGTGAGCAGGAACCCGTCCTCGGTGAAGACCACCGCCGAGCCGAGGGCGGTGCTGAACCAGCCGCCCCGGCCGCGCCGGGGGACCTGGAGCGCGGCGACCCGCGGGGTCAGCGCCGCGGCGACGGAGGTGACGATCCGGGAGTAGGCGTCCAGCGGCGCCCGCGCCTCGGGGGCCGGACCCGGCACGGGGAGCGTGTCGGCCATGGTGCTCACCCCTCTCGCGGACGCGGTTCCCACGATGGCACCAGATGCCAACAACGGCGGGGCGCCCCGTCTTCCGCGCCCCGTCTTCCGCGCCCCGCGCCGGAGGAGTCCTGACATGTTCTTGGCGTGCGGGAAATTCCCAAGAAGAGGAAAAGCAGGAATATAGTCCGAGTAAAGCCGTCGTGATGGGAGGGGCCGATGGACACGACCATGCTGGAGCCCGAAGGGCGAGAGGGCGCGGTGCCGAGGGGAGGCGGCCTCGACCCGCTGCTGCGTCCCACCCGGGAGGCGATGCTGGCCCGCCGCGCGCACCCGGCGCCGCGCTGGAAGCGCGTGCTGCGGCCGGGCTCGTCCGGTCCGGCGGCCTGGATCCGGTCGGAGGCCGACGCCCAGGCCGAGCGCCTCGGGCGCCGGACGCCCGGTACCGAGCACGTCCTGCTCGCCCTGCTGGCCGTACACGAAGTGGCCCGTCACGAGCCGCAGTTGGCACAGGAGGGCGGCACCGGCGAACTGCTCGCCGGGCTCGGCCTCGACTACGCCCGGGCGCGGGCCGCACTGGACTCCGGCGGGGTGACGCTGCCCGCCGACCCCCGCTCGGTCGAGGCCTACTTCGCCGACGTCGCAGGTCAGGGCACTGATCGACTGCTCCGGGCGTTGCTCGAGGAGGACACCAGGGCCCGGCGCCTGGTCGAAACACTGCGCGGTTGAGGCGCCGTCGGCGCAGCGAACCGCGGTACCGAGAGGAAGGGGCACCCGATGCACGTCACCCTCGCCGAGGAGCTGATGCTGCTCTCGCTGGACGACGAGTCCGGCGTCGCGAAGGACGCCGCCACCGCCGCCTGGGCCGCCGCGGGCGGCATCCTGGCCGAGCTGGTGCTGGCCGGGCGGGTCGCGATCGAGGACGGCCGGCTCACCGTCGCCGACCGGACCCCGACCGGTGAGCCGCTGCTGGACGGCCGGCTGGCCCGGCTCGACGAGTGGGCCGCGGGGCGCCGCTCCGGCAAGGCCAAGGCGGCCGACTGGCTGACCAAGGACCGTGCCACGGCCGTCGCCGACACCGTCGCGCGGCTGTGCGAGCGGGGCCTGGTGGTCGAGGAGCGGCGCCGCGCGCTCGGCATCTTCCCGGTCCGCCGCTACCCGGAGGCGGACGGCGGCGTGGAGCGCGAACTGCGCGAGCGGCTCGCCGCCACGGTGCTGAACGGCGCGGAGCCGGACCTGCGCACCGCCGCCCTGGTGGCCCTGCTGCACGGCTCCCGGCTGCACCGGCTGGCCTTCCCCGAGCTGCCCCGCAAGCAGGTCGAGCCGCGCTTCGCCGAGATCGCCGCCGGTGACGGGGCCGCAGAGTCGGTCCGCGAGGCGATCCGGAACATGCAGCTCACCATGGTCGCCGTCACCACTGCGGCGACGGTGGCGGCGACCACCGCCGCCACCGTCTGAGCGGGCGGGCGGGCCGCGTACCGCGCGGCCCGCCCGGTGCGCCGTCCCGGGGGCCCGACCGCGTGCGACCCGCCCGATGCGCCGCCTGGTCCACCGCCCGGTGCCCCGTTCCGGGCGCCCGGTCAGAGCACCGTGGCGCCGAGGGTGATCGAGCCGAGCACCACCAGCACCCCGAGCGCGAGGAACCCGTACTCCAGCCCCGCGCGCTCCCGCCCGTCCACCAGGACCTGCGACGGGTCCGCCGGGTCGTAGCGGACCGGGACGAAGCCGCCGTCCGGCAGTGGGTGGCGGGTGGTGGAGGGGACGGGGGAGAAGACCTCGACCACCCGGCCGTCCTCGGTCGCGAACTGGAGCAGCGGCCGCGGCGGCAGCGCGCGGTCCTCCGGCGCCGTGGCGCGCTCGCGCACCAGCGCCCGTGCGGGCACGCCGACCCGGCGCAGTCGCCGCAGTTCGCGAAGGCCGACCACCCCGGCGAGGTAGGCGACCACGCCGCCCAGCGCACCGAACACCACCACGGCGAACCCGGCCGTGCCGCCCATCGCCGCCTCCCTCTCCGCGGCTCCGTGTCCGCGGCTCCGTGTCCGCGGGGACTCCAGAGACCCCCAGGGCTCCAGTATCACGCGGACGAGGCGCTCTTGACGCCCCGGAATGGTCCAGTCCACCCTGGCGGCGGCATGTTCCTGTCATTCACCGGCCCCGGTCACCCCGGCCGGCCCCGACCACTGCAAGGAGCACCGTCCGTGACCCAGCGTCCCGCAGTCCCCGTCCTCCTCGCCGCGCTCACCGTCCTCGCCCTCGGCTCGGCCGCCCCCACGGCCGTGGCCGCCGGCTCCGCCGCCCCCACGGCCGTGGTCGAGGCGGCCGTGGTCAAGGTCGGCACCACCAAGCAGCTCCAGAGCGCGCTCGCCGCCGCCGCGCCCGGCCAGACCATCCAGCTCGCCGACGGCACCTACTCCGGCAACTTCAAGGCCACCACCCCCGGCACCGCGGCCGCCCGGATCACCCTCACCGGCTCGGCGAAGGCCGTCCTCACCGCCCCCGGCGGCGGTTACGGACTCCACCTCGACGGCGCGAGCTACTGGACCGTCCAGGGGCTGACCGTCACCGGCGGCCAGAAGGGCATCATGGCCGACTCCGCGAACCACGTGGTCCTGGACGGCGTGACGGTCCACCACACCACCATGGAGGGCGTGCACTTCCGCAACTCCAGCGCCTACGGCACACTGCGCGACTCGCGCGTCCACGACACCGGCCTGAGCGGGGACGGCATGGGCGAGGGCGTCTACGTCGGCACCGCCAACACCCTGACCGACCGCAGCGACCACGTGCAGATCACCGGCAACACCTTCGGCCCGAACATCGGCGGAGAGAACGTCGACCTCAAGGAGGGCACCACCGGCGGCCTGGTCTCCGGCAACACCTTCGACGGCGACGGCCTCACCGGGAGCCACTCGGACGACTCCTGGGTCGACGTGAAGGGCAACGGCTACGTCATCGAGAACAACACCGGCCGGCGCACCACGAACGACGGCTACCAGACCCACAGCCTCCAGCCGGGCTGGGGCTGCGGCACCGTCTTCCGCGGCAACCGCTCCGACCTCACCGGCGCCACCGGGCCGGACCGGTACGCGATCCACGTGACCGCCTACGACGCGGCGAAGTGCAAGGTCACGATCGGCGCGGGCAACACCGTCACCGGGGGCCGGGGCCTGGTGAACCCCGGCATCCCCGTCGGCTGACCGATCCGGCTGACCGGTTCGGCTGACCGGTTCGGCTCGCCGACTACAGCGAGCCGAGCGGAACGTTCGGGTCGGCCAGCGCCTCGGCGTCCACCACCCGCCCCGAGCGCACCAGTTCGCGGATCGGGTCGGTGACGTCCCAGACGTTGACGTTCATCCCCGCGAGCACCCGGCCGCCGGAGAGCCAGAACGCGATGAACTCGCGGGTGGCCGGGTCGCCGCGGAACACCACCCGGTCGTAGCCGTCCGGCTCGACGTAGCCGACGTACTCCATGCCGAGGTCGTACTGGTCCGTGAAGAAGTAGGGGACACGGTCGTACACCGCGTCCGGCTGCCCGAGCAGCGCGCGGGCGGCGGTCTGCGGCTGGTTGAGCGCGTTGGCCCAGTGCTCGACCCGCACATGCCTGCCGAACAGCGGGTGGAAGGCGTTGGCGACGTCGCCGGCCGCGTAGACGTCCGGGTCCGAGGTGCGCAGGTGCTGGTCGGTCTTGACGCCGTTGTCGACCTCCAGGCCGGCCGCCTCGGCCAGGCCGGTTGCGGGGGCGATGCCGATGCCGACGACCACCGCGTCGGCCGCCACCGTGGTGCCGTCGGCGAGCTTCACGCCGTTCACCGTGCCGCCGTCGCCGGTAAGTTCGGCCACCTTGACGCCGAAGCGCAGGTCCACGCCGTGCTCCCGGTGGAGGTCGGCGAAGACCTGGGCGACCTCCCGGCCGAGCACCCGCAGCAGCGGCAGTTCGAGCGCCTCCAGCACCGTCACCTCGGCGCCCGCCTCCCGGGCCGCGGCCGCCACCTCCAGCCCGATCCAGCCCGCGCCGATCACCGCGATCCTGGCCCCGGGCCGCAGCGCCTCCTCGATCCGGTCGCTGTCCTCGACCCGGCGCAGGTAGAGCACCCCGTCCTGGTCCGCGCCGGGCACCGGCAGCCGGCGCGGTACCGAGCCGGTGGTCAGCAGCAGCTTGGCGTACTCCACCTGGCCGTTGTCGGCGAGCGTCACGGTGTGCCCGGCCGGGTCGATCGAGGCCACCGCCGTGCCCATCCGCAGCGTGACGTCGTGTTCCGCGTACCACTGCGAGGGGTGGACGTAGATCTTCTCCCGGGGCGTCTTGCCCTGCAGGTAGCCCTTGGACAGCGGCGGCCGCTCGTACGGGCGCTCGTGCTCCTCGCCGATCAGGACGATGCCGCCCCGGTACCCGGCCTCGCGCAGTGCCTCGGCCGCCTTCGCACCGCCCAGGGACGCCCCGACGATGACGACCGGGCGCTCCCGCCCGCCCGCTCCGGTGGTCCCGGTGTCCGTGCCCGCCATGCTCGACTCCTCGTTCTCCGGCCGTGGTCGGGCCCAGCCTGCCGCCGTCCGGGTGGTCTGTCGAGACTGCGCCTGGCGCGCCGCGCCGCGCTCGCCCGTACGGGTGAACGTGGGCCACGGCGGGCCACGGCGGGCCTCACGCCGTCATCGCGTCCCTGACCAGCGCGGTGTCGGTGAACTGCTCGAAGCGGACGATCCGGCCGCCGCGCACGGTGAAGCGGTGGGCGACCCGGACCGCCAGCGGCTTCCGGGTGGCCTTGTGGACGGCCGTGTACCGGCCCAGCACCACCACCGTCTCCCCGTCGACCACGTAGGTGTCGTCGTGCGCCGTCCAGTCGTCCCACTCGGCGGCCAGCCGCTCCATCACGTTGGCGGTGACGCCCTTCGGCGTGCGGTAGGTGCCGGCCAGCGGGAAGCCGGCCATCTCGGTCCACTCCACGTCCTCGGCCAGGGTGGTGCGCAGCGCCGCCAGGTCGCCCCGGGCGGAGGCCAGGTACTGGCGGCGCACCACGTCGGCGGGAGCGGGCGACTCGGCGAAGGAGGAGACGTCCCGGGGGATCTCGATCACTGCCCGCTCACCCCCAGGCCATCTCGCCCATGACGACCTTGGTGCCGATGTCCACCGCGATCCGCAGCCCCAGCTCCGGGAACCGCCGCTCCAGCGCCTCCTTGGCGGCGTCCGCGTTCGCGGCCCGGCCGATCTCGGTCTCGAAGGCGCGCAGGTAGGCGCGGGTGTGGTCGACGGCGTTCAGGTCGGTGGACGCGCCGGCGATCCGGTGGCCGGCCGCGACCCAGGTCGGATGCAGTGCCTCGATGCCGTCCAACAGGTCGATCCAGGCGGCCCGTTGGGCGGAAGTCGGGGTGTCGGCGGTCCACACGTGCAGGCCCTGGAAGAGCAGCACCCCGGCCAGCACGGCGCGGTGGTGGTGCTGCCAGAGGTAGTGCCGGTCCGGCAGGTGGAAGTCGGCGCCGCGCAGCTCGAAACGGTGGCCCTCGAAGACCAGCTCGTCCCCGTGCAGCGCCTCGGGCCGCACCAGCCGGGTGGGCAGCTCGGGGCCCAGGTGCGCCCAGGCGCGAAGCTTGGCCTCGTACGTCTCCTGGATGCGCTCGACGGTCGAGGCGGTGGCCACGAAGCGGGACTGCGGGAAGGCGTCCTGGACCTCCTGGGCGCCGAAGTAGAAGTCCGGGTCGCCGTGGCTGACGAAGACGGTGGTCAGCCGCTTGCCGCTCGCCCTGACCCGCTCCACCAGCCGGCGCCCGTCGGAGCGGGTGAACCCGGCGTCCACCAGCAGGGCGTCGTGGGGGCCGGTGACCAGGACGGAGGTCTTGTTGAGCGAGCTGTCGGGGCTGTCGATGATCTCGAAGTCGAGAGCACTCACGTTGTGGCTTCCTTCCTCGGGCCGCGCACGCCTCGCCGCCAGCATCGGCGCTCGGCGCGCCGTTCGCATCCGGAAGCCGGACGGGCCCGGGAAGGAGCGGCGGGGCGGGTGCTAGCCGCGGGTCCAGAGCGTGAGGTCGCTGCTGGTGGCCACCGCGAGGGTCCGGCCCGTCGGGGAGAAGCCGGCCGCCCGCAAGGTGGACCGGTCGGCGTCCAGGACCAGCCACCAGCTCTCGCCGTGCTCGCCCTCCGACGGCCCCCGCCCGTTGGCGAGCAGCACCCGGTGGTGCGGCCACTCCGGGGCGGCCACGCTGACGTGCCAGCCGCCCTCGGCGGCGGTGTGCAGTCCGCCGCCCCACAGCCCCGCCACCGGGACGCGCACGTCCGTGACCTGGCCGAGCCCGGGGCAGGCGAGGTCCGGGCCGTCCGGGTCCTCGGCGGGCTCGTGGTCACGGGCCAGCTTGAGGCCGGTCACCGCGTCGAACAGGCCGTGGCCGCCGTGCGAGACCGTCAGCACCAGGTCGTGGCCGCTCTCCGGGTGGACGGCGAAGCCGATGCCGAGCAGCCCGCCGACCGCGAGCGCCCCACGGCCCACCGGCCGCCACGGCTCCGGCGGGGCGGTCACCTCGGCGGCCATGATCCGGTCACGGAGATGCCGCTGGTGCGGGGTCAGGGCCATGCTGCAGATCATCCCACCGGGACGGGACGGCCGCGTCCGATCGACCGGCCCCACCGCCGGTCGCCGGGCCCGGCCGGGCCCGGCAGCGCGGGCGCGCGCGACCGGTGCGGTGGCCGCGCCCGGGCGGCACACCCGCGGCGCCGACGGGAACAGCCCACGCACCCGGCGCGTTCGTCCGGTCATGACCGACGACGCCGCTCCCAAGATCCTCCGCTACGCCGCCTTCGCGACCCGCCCCGAGGGCGGCAACCCGGCAGGCGTGGTGCTCGACGCCACCGGGCTGACCGACGAGCGGATGCTCGCCATCGCCGCCGAGGTCGGGTACTCCGAGACCGCCTTCCTGACCGCCGGCCCGGCCGAAGGGTCCTACCGCGTGCGGTACTTCAGCCCGCTCGCCGAGGTGCCGTTCTGCGGCCACGCGACGGTCGGCTCCGCCGTCGCCGTCGCCGAGCGCACCGGCCCCGGGCAGTACGTCTTCGAGACCGCGGCCGGGGAGGTCCCGGTCGAGGTCGAGCGCGGAGCCGACGGGCTGCTGCGCGCCACCCTGACCAGCGTCGAGCCCAAGGTCGAGGAGGTGCCGGCGGCCGACGTGGCGCAGGCGCTCGCCCTGCTCGGCTGGTCCGCCGCCGACCTCGATCCGGCCCTGCCGCCCCGCGTCGCCTACGCGGGCGCCCGGCACCTCGTCCTGCCGGTCGCCACCCGCGAGAGGCTGGCCCGGCTCGACTACGACTTCGACGGCCTCGCCGACTTCATGCGCGCCCGCGACCTGACCACCCTGCAGCTCGCCTGGCGGGAGGGCCCCGAGGTCTTCCACGTCCGCGACCCGTTCCCGGTCGGCGGCGTGGTCGAGGATCCGGCGACCGGCGCCGCCGCGGCCGCCTTCGGCGCGTACCTGCGGGAGCTCGGCGCGGTGGAGGCCCCGGCGGCGCTGACGCTCCACCAGGGCGCCGACCTGGGCCGCCCGGGCCTGCTGCGGGTCGAACTGCGCGCCGAGGACACCCGGGTGCGGGTCTCGGGCACCGCGGTGGCTATCGCCTAGCGCTAGCCCCGGGCGCACCGGATCCGACCCGGTCGGCGCGGCCGGAAAACCGGTGGCGTCGCCCCGACCCCGTCGGCGAAGCTGCTCCGATGCAGCGAGCGAGCAACCGGACCGTGACGGTCGATCTCACCTACGGCGACGAGTACTTCGGGCAGTTGGGCCCCTTCGAGGTGGAGCTCGGCTGGTGGTCCTCCGTGGACGAGGTGGTCGCGCGGGCGACGGAGGCGGCCGGCGTGCCGGTGATGGTGGCGCGGCTGGTCGACGGGCGGAGCGAGGAGCCGGGCCACGGCGGGCGGGTGCGCTACCACGCCGAGGCGCTGGAGCGGCCGAAGGCGCTCGACTCCCGCCCCCCGGAAGCCGGGACGGTCGCGCTGCTCGGGCCCGCCGAACGCCGCGCCGCCTGGGCCACGCCCGCGGGTCTGCGGGAGGCACTGGCCTGGGCGCAGACGGAGCTGGCCGCCGTCGGCCGCGCGCCGGCCGCGCCCGCGCGGCAGATCCGGACCTGGAACCTCTCCGGTCTGTTCCGCCTCCCCACCGCCGGCGGCGTCGACGCCTGGCTGAAGACCACGACGCCCGCCTTCAACGCCGACGAGGCCGCGGTCATCGCGCTGCTCGGCGGCGTCGACCGCGCGCTCGTCCCGACCGTCCTCGCCGCCCACCCCCGCGGCGGGCGGCTGCTGCTCGACCATGTCCCCGGCGAGGACTGCTGGAGCCCGTCCGCCGGGACGGTCGCCGACGTCGTTCCCCGGCTGGTCGCCGCCCAGGCCGCGCTCGCCGATCGCCCGGCCGACCTGACCGGCCTGCGCGACCGCACCCCCCGCGCCCTGGCCGCCCAGCTGACGGCCCTGCTGGGCCGGCTCGCCGAGGAGACCGACCTGACGTCCGAGGAGCTGGACGGCCTGGCCGGCTTCGCCGCCGGCCTCCCCGGCCTGCTGGACCGGCTCGCCGACTGCGGCCTGCCCGAGACCCTGCTGCACGGCGACTTCCACCCCGGCAACTGGCGCTCCGACGGCACCGGCACGGTGGTCGTCGACTACGCCGACTCCTGCCTCGGCCACCCCGCCCTGGACGGGCTGCGCCCCCGCGCCTACCTCGGCGAGGAGGCCTGGCAGCACCACACCCGGGTCTGGACGGAGGCCTGGCGGCGCCACGCCCCCGGCTCCGACCCGCGACGCGCCCTCGAACTCGCCGAGCCGCTCTACCACCTGTCCTACGCCCTGCGCTACCAGGAGTTCCTGGATCACATCGAGCCGAGCGAACGCCCCTACCACGAGGGCGATCCGGCCGCCGAGCTGCGCGCCGTACTGGCCTGCGGAGCGGCCGGGTAGCCGGACGTAGACTGCCGAGATGGAACGACCGCCCTCAGCCCTCGCAGCCTCCGCCGTCCTGCCCGAGCTGCCGCTGCAGGAGCTGGAGTGCTTCTCCGTCCTCGTCCACCAGCTGCACTTCGGGCGGACGGCGGAGCGCCTCGGCGTCTCGCAGGGCCGGGTCTCCCAGCTGATCAAGCGCCTGGAGAGCCGGATCGGTGCCCCGGTGTTCCGACGGACCAGCCGCCGGGTCGAGTTGACCGAGCTGGGGCGGGCACTGGCCGAGCAGGTGGTGCCCGCCTTCGAACGGCTCCGGGACGGCTACGACGCCGCCCGGGCCGGGGCCGCGACGGCGAGGCCGCTGCGGCTGGGCTTCCAGTGCGCGGTGTACGAGCCCGTCGCCCGGGTGGTCGCGAGCCTGCCGGAGGGCGCCGCGCACCTGGTCGAACTGCCGTGGGCGGACCCGTTCTCGCACCTCGCCCGCGGCGAGGTCGACCTGGCGATCGTGCTCGCCCCGTGCCGGGAGCCGGGGCTCGAGGTGCTGATGGAGTTCTCCCGGCAGCCGGTGTACGTGGCGGTCTCCGCCGCGCGGCGCCCCGGCGGGGCGGACGGTGTGAGCGCCGCCGAGCTGGCCGCCATGCCGCTGATCGAGCCGCGCGGCCCGGCGCCCGAGTACTGGCGGCAGGCGAACGCGCCCCGGCGGACGCCGGACGGGCGGGAGTTGGCCTACTCGGCGGGTGCGGCAACCCTCCAGGCGGGCCTGTCGATGGTGGCCGGTACCCGCCAGGGCCTGCTGCTCTGCGAGCGCAGCACGACGTACGTCCGGCGGCCGGACATCCGCTTCCTGCCGGTGCCCGACCTGGAGCCGACCGCGCTGCAGGTGGTGCAGCACGAGCGGCGCCCGCACCGGCTGGCGGCCGGGTTCGTCGAGCTGCTGGCCGGGCACGTCGACTGAGCCGCGGGGCTACCGCCCGCTTCGCCCGCTCGGCCCGCCGTCGTGCGGCCGGGAGAGCAGGGTGAGCAGCAGCCCGGCGGCCGCCAGCGCGGCCGCGGTGAGCAGTACGGCGTGGGTCCCTGCCCGGTCGACGACGAGGCCGCCGGCGAAGGAGCCGAGCGCGATGCTCGCGTTGAACACGCCCGCCCAGACCGCGGCAGAGGCCTCGATCCGGGCCGGATCGGCGATGCGGACCCAGGTCTGGGTGGAGACCGACACCCCGCCGTACGAGGCGCCCCAGACGACCAGGACGAGCAGCACGGCGACGACGCCGGTGGCGTGCGTGAGCAGGGCGGCGGCCAGGGTGACGCCGGTGAGTGCGAGGGTGACGGCGGTCTTCGGGCGGCGCCCGGACAGCGGGCCGAGGGTGAAGTTCCCGGCGACGCCCGCGAGTCCGTACACCAGCAGGCAGGCGGCGATCGCGCCGCTGCTCAGGCCGGCGTCGGCTTCGAGGACCGGGCGGACGTAGGTGTAGCCGGCGAAGTGGCCGAGCACGACGAAGGCGGTGATCGCGGTCCCGGCGGCGACGCCCCGGTGGCGCAGGGCGCCGGCCAGTCCGCCGAGCCGTCCGCGTTCGGGTACGGGCAGCGGGGGCAGGGTGGCGGCGAGCACGGCGGCGGAGGCGGCGCCGAGCAGGGCGAGCGCCCAGAACGCGGCGCGCCAGTCGAGGAGAGCGGCCAGGTAGGTGCCCAGCGGGACGCCGAGGACCGAGGCGATGGAGACGCCGGAGAAGATCAGCGTCATGGCGAGCGCGATGCGCGGCCCGTCGGCGAGGCGGGGGCCGAGGCTCGCGGCGAGGCCCCAGACGATGCCCATGGCGGCGCCGAGCAGGACGCGGCCCGCGGTCAGCACCGCGAAGTTCGGTGCCATCGCCGTCACCGCGTCGGCCAGGCCGAGCAGCAGCATGAAGGCGACCAGGACGGTGCGGCGGTCGCGCAGCCCGACGAGCAGTGGCGCGAAGGGGGAGAGGACGGCGGCGATCAGGCCGGTGACGGTGAGGGAGAGGCCGGTGACGCCGTCGGTGACCCCGAGGCTGTGGGACATCGGGGTGAGCAGGCCGACCGGCATCATCTCGGAGGACACCACGGTGAAGGTGGCGAGCGAGACGGCGAGGACCGGGGACCAGCGGTGCGGCGCGGTCGGTGAACCGGCCGGTGGGGCCAGGGTTTCGGCGTTTGTCATGCGGCCAGCTCACCAGCCGGCGGAAGGGCCGAACAAGATCGATGAACTCATCGACCGATGAGCAGGGCTCATCGATCGCCCGGCCGGCCGAGGCGTTCCCGGCGGTGCCCGCCGCGGTTCGGCGCGGCGGGCACCACCGGGTCGGACTCACTCCGCGGGGGCGATCCGGTAGCCGCCGCGGGCCGAGTGGAGGCTGAGCGCCTCGACCGGGCAGTAGTCCACCGCCTCGCTCAGTCCGTCCGTCAACTCCGCGCCGCCGTCCGCGTACGCGGCCAGCGGCGCGGCCAGCCCGTCGGCGCCGAGGGCCAGCGAGTCGGGGGCACTGAGGGCGCACATCCCGGAGCCGATGCAGCGGTCCCGGTCGACCCGGACGACCACCGGCTCGGTGTCCGCGCGGCCCGTCACCAGGCCACCTGCAGGGAGTTGGGGCTGCGGGTGAGCAGGCCGCGCCGCCAGTCGATCCGCTCGACCGGGCCGGCCAGCCGCAAGGAGGGCAGGCGGCGGGCCAGCCGGTGCAGGGCGAGTTCCAGCTCCATCCGGGCGAGCCAGGCGCCCAGGCAGTGGTGCGGTCCGGCGCCGAAGGTGAGCGTGGGGCCGGTCAGCGGGGAGAACAGCTCGGCGGGCAGGTCCCCGGCGAACACCTCCGGGTCGTGGTTGGCGGCGGCCGGGTCGGCGGCGACCACGCTGCCGGCCGGGATGACCACGCCGCCGATCTCGACGTCCTCGACGGTGCGGCGCAGCAGTCCGGGCATGTGCTCCTGGCGGTCGCCGAGCGGGATGGCGCGCAGCAGCTGCTCGGTCGCGACCGTGGCGCTGGCCTCGTCGGCGGCGAGCCGCTGCCAGGCCTCACGGCCGTCCTGGAGCAGGTAGACCAGGGCGTTGCCGAGGCTGGTCATGGTGGTCTCGTGCCCGGCCACGACCAGGCCGATGACCAGCAGGACCAGCTGACCCTCGGTGATCGAGCCGTCCTCGGCGGCGGCCGCGAGCAGTCCGCTGACCAGGTCCTCGCCGGGGGCGGCCCGGCGCTCGGCGATCACCTCGGCGCCGAAGGCGGCGAACTCGGTCATCGCCGTGACGATCTCCTCGGCGCTGTAGGCGGTGGTGGAGAACGCGTGGTCGCTCCAGTGCGCGAGCCGCTTGCCGTCCAGGTTGTCCAGGCCCATCAGCCGGCTGATCACCGCGACCGGCAGCGGGCGGGAGTAGGCGGCGATGATGTCGGCCGGGGAGCCGTGGTCGATCAGCTCGTCGATCAGCGACTCGACCACCGAGGCCACCCAGGGCCGCCAGCGTTCGATCGCGCGCGGGGTGAAGGCGCGCTGCACGGTGCGGCGCAGCCGCTGGTGCTCGGTGCCGTCGATGTTCAGCATGCCGTCGGGGTCGTCCAGGATGTTGGGCGTGACCGTGATCGGCGGGGCGTCCGGCGCGTAGAGCGGGGCGCGGCCCAGCCGCGGGTCGGTCAGTACCTGGCGCACGTCCGCGTGTCGGCTGACCAGCCAGACCGGCGTGCCGGTGGGCAGCGCGGCGAGGCGGGGCGGACCGGGTTCGAGCAGGCGGATGCAGTGCAGCGGGGGGAGCGGGGGGAGCGGGGCGGGGCCGGCGCTGGTCGCACTGTTCTCGGTGGACATCCGTACTCCAGACTCCAGGGTGGTGGGCCGCGGAACGCGACCCGACGGAGGGTGAATCCGGGGATGGTGCGGGGCGGGGGACGGGTGATGCGGCCGGCTGGCGGCTCGACACGGGCCGGGTTCGGTCGGGCTCCTGCGGAGGGGGTGGCGCGAAATGTGCGGGCGCGCACGGTCGGTACGCACCCGGCGCGGCCGGCTCGCGGTCGCGCGCCGACGGGTGGTGCGGGTGTGCTGAGCGTGGTCGCGTGGACCGTCTCAGCTACGACCGTACGTGGGCGGCGGGCGCCCGTCTGCGCCACTTCCAGCCAACGCCGGTGCTTTCCGGGCACTTCGGGACGGGCTGACAGGCGCTCAGTGCCACTTGTGCGCCCCCGTCGCCTCCGCCGCGCCGGGTTGTCGTCGGGCCCTCGGCGGATACCCGGCGGGCACATGCCGGCTGAGCGCCCGTGAGCCGACGCGACGGCGCCGGAAGTGCCGAAAGTGCCGGGAGCGCCGGGGCGTCGGACGGCGTCGAAGCCGCCGCCGACAGGTCCGGTGAGCCGTATCACACCGCGTCACACCGGATCGCCCCGGGCGCTCGGCAGGTGGTCGGCGGGTGGGCGATACGCTTCGTGGGCAGTTCGTCTTGCAGTCTTTTGTCGCAGGTCACGCCGGTGCAGAGTCGCACCGGCCGACGGAGGTGGAATCGGATGCCCCAGCAGGTCAAGGCAGTCATCGCGCGCGCCAAGGGCGCTCCCGTGGAGGTGACCACGATCGTGGTGCCGGACCCTGGCCCGGGCGAGGCGGTGGTCCGGGTCCAGGCGTGCGGCGTCTGCCACACCGACCTCCACTACCGGGAGGGCGGCATCAACGACGAGTTCCCGTTCCTGCTCGGCCACGAGGCCGCGGGCATCGTGGAGTCGGTCGGCGAGGGCGTCACCGAGGTCGAGCCCGGTGACTTCGTGGTCCTCAACTGGCGCGCGGTGTGCGGCCAGTGCCGTGCGTGCAAGCGGGGCCGCCCGCAGTACTGCTTCAACACCCACAACGCCAAGCAGAAGATGACGCTGCTGGACGGCACGGAGCTGTCCCCGGCACTGGGCATCGGCGCGTTCGCCGAGAAGACCCTGGTCGCGGCCGGCCAGTGCACCAAGGTGGACCCGGCCGCCGAGCCGGCCGTCGCCGGCCTGCTGGGCTGCGGCGTGATGGCGGGCCTCGGCGCCGCGATCAACACCGGCAACGTCGGCCGGGGCGACTCGGTCGCGGTGATCGGCTGCGGCGGCGTCGGCGGCGCGGCCGTGATGGGCTCCCGGCTGGCGGGCGCGGCGAAGATCATCGCGGTGGACATCGACGACCGCAAGCTGGAGACCGCCCGCAAGCTGGGCGCCACCCACACCGTCAACTCCCGCACCACCGACCCGGTCGAGGCGATCCGCGAGCTGACCGGCGGCAACGGCGCGGACGTCGTGGTCGAGGCGGTCGGCCGGCCGGAGACCTACAAGCAGGCCTTCTACGCCCGCGACCTGGCCGGCACCGTCGTCCTGGTCGGCGTGCCGACCCCGGAGATGACGCTGGAACTGCCGCTGCTCGACGTCTTCGGCCGTGGCGGCGCGCTGAAGTCCTCCTGGTACGGCGACTGCCTGCCCTCGCGGGACTTCCCGATGCTGATCGACCTCTACCTCCAGGGCCGCCTGGACCTCGGCGCCTTCGTCACCGAGACCATCGAGCTCGACAAGGTCGAGCAGGCCTTCGAGCGCATGCACCAGGGCGACGTCCTCCGCTCGGTGGTGGTCCTGTGAGCGAGAGCGGCACGGTGCGCGTCGACCGGCTGGTGACCGCCGGGACCTTCGAACTCGACGGCGGCAGCTGGGAGGTGGAGAACAACGTCTGGATCGTCGGGAACGACGAGGAGGCGGTGGTGATCGACGCCGCGCACGACGCCGAGGCCATCGAGGCCGCGCTCGGCGGGCGCCGGCTGCTGGCGATCGTCTCCACCCACGCGCACAACGACCACATCGACGCGGCCCCGGCCCTCGCCGCCCGCACCGGTGCGCCGATCCTGCTTCACCCCGACGACCTTCCGCTGTGGCAGCTCACCCACCCCGAGCGGCTGCCGGACGGCGAACTGGCCGACGGCCAGCGGATCGAGGTGGCCGGCACCGAGCTGACGGTGCTGCACACCCCGGGCCACGCACCGGGCGCGGTCTGCCTGTACGCGCCCGAACTGGGCACCGTCTTCACCGGCGACACCCTGTTCCAGGGCGGCCCCGGCGCCACCGGCCGGTCGTTCTCGCACTTCCCGACGATCGTCGACTCGATCCGCGAGCGGCTGCTGACGCTCCCGGCCGAGACCGTGGTGCGCACCGGCCACGGCGACCCGACGACCATCGGCGCCGAGGCCCCGGCCCTGCCGGAGTGGATCGCGCGCGGTCACTGACGGAACGGGCGGGCACGCCGGTACCGCCCGCCCGGCCCGTACGGCCCCCGCGGAACGAGCGTTCCGCGGGGGCCGTACCATCGCGACCATGGCCCACGACCCGCGCGACCTCGACGAATCCTTCCTCGCCTTCTGGCGGGAGCGGCACATCTCCACGCTGACCACCATCCGCCCGGACGGCACGCCGCACGTGGTGCCGGTCGGTGTGACGTACCAGCCGGAGACGGGGACCGCCCGGGTGATCACCAGCCGTACCAGCCGCAAGGCCCGCAACGTCGCCGAGGCCGGGCCCGAGGGCCTGCGGGTCGCGGTCTGCCAGGTGGACCGGGCCCGCTGGTCGACCCTGGAGGGCGTGGCGGTGGTCCGCGACGAGCCCGAGCAGGTCGCCGACGCGGAGCGCCGCTACGCCGAGCGCTACCGGGAGCCGCGGGTCAACCCGGACCGGGTGGTCATCGAGATCGCCGTCGACCGAGTCCTCGGCCGGGCCTGAGGAAGCCCGCTCCCGGGAGTGGCCGTTCCTGGGAACGACGGCTCCCGAGAACGCTCGTTCCCGCTTCCGGAACGAGCGTTCCGCGCGGCTCCGGCCGATCCCGGCGGCACCTGAACGGGCCAGCTCCCCGCGCGGGCGCCGGGCGCCGCCGGTGAGCATGTAGATCGCCCGCCCCGGGCGCCCGGTGCTGTGCGCGCAGCGCGCCGGCGGGTGGAAACGGCCGGCACAGGCCGCGGCGCGGCCCTTCCGGCCCGCCGGGAACCCCCGAGGAAGGAAGCAGCCGCCATGGAGGCATCCGCACAGATCGGCGTGACGGGGCTTGCGGTGATGGGCCGCAACCTGGCGCGGAACTTCGCCCGCAACGGCTACACGGTCGCGGTGCACAACCGGACCGCGGGGCGGACCGAGGCGCTGATCGAGGAGTTCGGCCACGAGGGCGCGTTCGTCCCGGCGCGGTCGCCGCAGGAGCTGGTGGCCGCCCTGGAGCGTCCCCGCCGGCTGCTGATCATGGTGAAGGCCGGTCAGCCCACTGACGAGGTCATCGAGGAGTTCGCCCCGCTGCTGGAGGCGGGAGACATGATCATCGACGGCGGCAACGCGCACTTCGCCGACACCCGCCGCCGGGAGCGGGCGCTGCGCGAGCGCGGCATCCACTTCGTCGGCAGCGGCGTCTCCGGCGGGGAGGAGGGCGCGCTACACGGCCCCTCGATCATGCCCGGCGGCTCCGCCGAGTCCTACGCCGTCCTCGGCCCGATGCTGGAGAAGATCAGCGCCCACGTGGACGGCGACCCGTGCTGCACCCACATCGGCACCGACGGGGCCGGCCACTTCGTGAAGATGGTGCACAACGGCATCGAGTACGCCGACATGCAGCTCATCGCCGAGGCCTACCACCTGCTGCGGGAGGTCGGCGGCTACGCCCCCGCCGAGATCGCCGAGATCTTCCGGAACTGGAACAAGGGCCGGCTCGACTCCTACCTGATCGAGATCACCGCCGAGGTCCTCGCCCACACCGACGCCGCCACCGGCCGGCCCTTCGTCGACATCGTCCGGGACGCCGCCGAGCAGAAGGGCACCGGGCGCTGGACCGTCCAGACCGCCCTCGACCTCGGCTCCCCGGTCACCGCCATCGCCCAGGCCACCTTCGCCCGGGTCGCCTCCTCCCGGTCCGAGCTGCGCGCGGCCTACCGGACGCTGCCCGGCGGCACCCGCCAGGAGCTGCGCCCGCACGAGGCCGAGCGCTTCACCCGGGACGTCGAGCAGGCCCTCTACGCGTCGAAGGTCATCGCCTACGACCAGGGCTGGACCATGATCCGCGACGGCGCGGCCGAGTACGGCTGGGACATCGACCTGGGCGCGGTGGCGCGGATCTGGCGCGGCGGCTGCATCATCCGGGCCGCCTTCCTCGACCGGATCCGCGCCGCCCACGCCGCCGCCCCCGACCTGGTCAGCCTGCTCGCCGAGGAGCGGTTCGCGGCGGAGGTCTCCGACGCCCAGGCGGCCTGGCGCACCGTGGTGGCCGGCGCGGCCCAGCACGGCATCCCCGTACCGGCGTTCTCCGCCGCGCTCGCCTCCTACGACACCCTGCGCAGCGAGCACCTGCCGGCCGCCCTGATCCAGGGGCAGCGCGACTTCTTCGGCGCCCACACGTACCGCCGCACGGACCGTCCGGGCAGCTTCCACACCCGCTGGGCCGAGCCCGGCCGCCCCGAGGTGAGCGCGTAGGGCCCCGGGCCGGCCGCGTAGGCGCGGCCCGCTCGGGCCGCTTCCCGCGGGGGCGCGGCGGGTCAGGCCCCGCCGTCGGTCCGGCGCACCACGGACGGGAGGTTCCTGCCCTCCTGCAGCGTGGGCAGGTTGAGGTGGTCCAGGTCGTGCGGCGGCGGAGCGGTCAGCGGCCAGGCCGACGGCACCTCGCCGTCGGAGGCGGCGGCGGGCGCGTCGGTCAGCCGCAGCCGCCGGCGCAGGCGGCCGTAGAAGTCGGTCGGCCCCAGCCGGACCGCCCGCAGCCGGGTCGGCGCGGCGTAGACGCCGATCCAGTCACCGGGGTCCAGCACGCCTCGGAGCTGGCCGTCCACGCTGACCGCCGCGCTGCCGGAATGCGGCAGCAGGCGCATGGCGATCGGCTCGTCCGGTGCGGTGAGGACCGAGCGCTCGAAGACCATGTGCGCCGCGACGGGGGTGAAGACGAGGACCTCCGCCCGGGGCGAGACCACCGGCCCGCCCGCGGCGAAGCTGTACGCGGTCGAGCCCGTCGGGGTCGCCACCAGCAGCGCGTCGCCCGCGTAGGAGGCGAGCAGCCGCCCGGCGAAGTAGACCGCGGCGGCGACCCGGCCGTCCCGGGCGAACTTCTCCACGACGACCTCGTTCAGCCCGAGAAGGTCGAGGGCCACCCCCCAGCCCCCGCCGGCGTCGCAGTCCGGGCGCACCTGCGGCGGGGGCAGGGCCGGCCGGCGGCCGTAGAACTGCGCCGGGCCCTCGTCCTCGGGCGGCGACAGCGGTCGGGAGGCCCGCATGGTGAGGAGCATCCGCTCCTCGACCGTGGTGCGGGACTCCTGGACGGCGTCCAGGGCCTGGAGCACGTCCCGCGCGGGCACCTCGGTGAGGAAGCCGACGTGCCCGAAGTCGATGCCGAGCAGCAGCGAGCCGTTGTGCGCCGCCAGGCGCGCGCCGCGCAGAAAGGTTCCGTCGCCGCCCAGCGTGACGATGAGGTCCGGATTCCCGGCGGCGGCTATCTCCGCCCCGGCGCTGTGTCGCTGGACGCCCGCGTTCCACACGTCGATCTCGGCGCACGGAACGCGGTGGTCGTCGCACCAGGCCCGGACCAGGCCCGAGGCGGCCACGGCTTCGGGCCGCCCCTTGTGCACGACGAGTCCGAGGCGGTGGACCGCCATGGCGCGTCCTCCCGGGCGAGGGGTGGGGTCCTCTCCAGGATGCGCCCGGGCCGGCAGCCCCGGCGACTCGCCCCCGCCCCAGGGCCCGGACCGGCCCCGCCGTCGGGCTCCCACGGCCCGGTGCCGTCGGGCCCGTAAAGGGCCGGTGCCGTCGGGTTTCCCTGGGCCCGGTGTCGTCGGGTTCCCCGCGGTCCGGTACGAAGGGCGACGGGGCTCAGGCGGCCTTCTGCTCGGCCGCCCGCTCGATCCCGGCCAGCATGTCGCGCGGGAACCAGAGGCTGCTCGCGCCCGCCAGCGCGACGGCTGCCGCCCCGACCAGCACCGGCACGATGCCGACCCGGGCGGCGAGCCACCCGCCGACGAAGGCGCCGACCGGCAGGGTGGCGGTCAGCACCGCCTGGAGGAAGGCGTTGACGCGGCCCAACAGGTTCGCGGGGGTGACGAGTTGGCGCCCGGTGGTCATGGCGATCGACCAGATGGTGGCCAGCAGTCCGAACAGCAGCTGGTAGAGCACCAGCACCGGGAACGACAAGCCCAGGGAGGCCGCCGGGATGAGGAAGAGGGCGGCCCCCGCGCCGACCGCGCACAGCCGGATGGCCCGGGCCATGCCCAGCGCCCGGGTCACGGAGGCCGCGACCAGCACGCCGGTGCCCATGCCGACGGCGTACGCGGCGTAGACCGCGCCGAGCTGCCACGCGGGCAGCCGCAGCTCCCGGTCGGCGTACAGCACGAACAGTCCGGCGCCGGCGCCGCCGCCGAGGTTGAGCCCGGCGGCGGCCAGGGCCTGGCGGCGCAGCAGGGTCTCCCGCCGGATGACCGCGAGGCCCTCCCGCAGGGCTTCGAGTCGGGACCGCGCGCCGTGCCCCGCCTCGTGCGCGGGCCGGTTCAGCGCGGCCGGCAGCGCCAGGAAGAGGGCCCCGCCGACGAGGTAGGCGGCGCACTCGACCAGCAGCGCGGGGGCCGGGTCGACCACGCCGATCAGGACGCCGCCGAGCGCCGGCCCGCCGATCAGGCCGATGGTCCTGGCCCCGGTGAGCGAGGAGTTGGCCGGCAGCAGACGCTCCGCGGGCACCACCCGGGGCAGACAGGACTGCAGCGCGACGGTCTGGGCGGATCCCAGCGCCCCGGAGGCGGCGGCCGCGGCGAAGAGGTGCGGCCAGGTCAGGCCGTCCAGCGCGGCCGCGAGCGGCACGCTGCCGATGGCGGGGAGCTGCAGCCAGGACACCGAGACCAGCATCCGGCGCAACCGGGCCCGGTCGACGGCGACGCCGATCAGCGGGCTGAGCAGGACGCCGGGCAGGTAGGTCATCGCCAGCAGCGCGGAGGAGCCGAGCGGGCCGGCGCGCAGGTGGGCGATGGCCAGCAGCGGCAGCGCCAGTGCGGTGACCTGGCGTCCCACCGAGCTGCTCAGCTGCTCCGTGACGAGCAGCAGCAGCGGACGGTGCCGGCGCAGCGGTACGGGTTCCGGGGCCGGGGGCGCTGTCGTGGGCGGGCCGGACTCCGCCGGTACGGACGACCCCTCGGCCGTGGAAGATCCCATGCGGGGAAGCAAAACACGGCGGGGTCGTCCGCCTGCCCGCCTTTGCCGCCGCTCCTGCACGATTGCGCCAATCTCCCGGTGCTCCAGGGGACTTGAGTGGTTCGCCGGGCGCCGGATGCTGACCAGCGGAGATCGGGAACGGCCGGGCCGTCGGCGCGGCCCGTCCGGAGGGTCCGACCGGACACGGAGGATGGCCGAAAGCCGGTGGATCGTCGGGTTTCCGCGCGCCCGGCCCTGCGGGCCGGGGCGTGTCCGACGATTCCCGTCGCACGTCTGGCGCGAATTGTCAGACACGCCCTCTAGGCCGGCGCGGAACCGCGCGGCCCGGCGACCAGCCAGTGCGCGGGCAGCTCGATCCGGGTGCCGTCGGGGCCGGACTCCGTGGTGGCCAGCGGCAGTTCACCGGTGGCGAGGACGTCCAGGCCGGCGGCGTGGAACAGCTCGGGGAAGGCCGAGTCGGCGACTCCGGCGGGGGCGAGCCCGTGCGAGAACACGGGGCGCAGCTTCGGGGGCGGTCCGGCCGGCCCGCGGACGAGCTCGGCCAGCACGTCCTTGGCCGCCTCGGCGAGTTCGAACACGAAGGCCCGACCGCGCGCCCCGAGCAGGATGCGAACGGCTTCGACCACCGCGGGGCGGTCGGCCGGTTCGCTCTGGTGGATCACCCCGCGCACGTACACGTTAACGTCGCCGAGGCGGTG
Source organism: Kitasatospora sp. NPDC001095 (assembly GCF_053598615.1). Classification (NCBI taxonomy): domain Bacteria; kingdom Bacillati; phylum Actinomycetota; class Actinomycetes; order Kitasatosporales; family Streptomycetaceae; genus Kitasatospora; species Kitasatospora sp. NPDC001095. The sequence goes on from NZ_JBSFKQ010000020.1 coordinate 76,850, forward strand.
GTGGAGCTCCCGGACGGCCTCGGTGTCGGTGGCGTCCAACCGGGTGAACTCGGCCCGCCCGGCCGGGTCGCCCCGCCGGGCGAGGTTCAGCGCGGCGGTGGACAGGTCGACTCCGAGGACGACGGGGAAGCGCTCGGCGAGGAAGCGGTCTGGGTGCCGTTGCCGCAGCCCAGGTCGACGACGGGCAGCGCGGGGTCGGCCAGGTGGGGACGGAACAGCGTGAGGTGGCGTTCGGCGCCGAGGGCCGGTTCCGCGTCCCAGATCACCGAGCCCGGTTCCTCGGGCGCATCGCGCCAGAAACCCTCCCAGGCGCCCAGGTAGCGACTCGTCACGGCCATGGCGGGAACCTCCGGATGTCACGCAAGGTGTCTGGCTCGTGTCTATCGGTCCCCGGCGTGGGCGGCAAGCGCGTACGGGCGGCCGGCGGCGTTCGCGCGCGGGTTGCGTACGGCCGGCGCGTACGGCGGCGCGCGGGACGGCCTGCGGCGTGCTGGTCGGCGCGCGGGCCGGTGCGGGGGAGTGCGGGCCGGCGCACAGGCCGGTGCGGAGCAGTGGGGGCCAGCGCACGGGCCGGTGCGGGGCAGTGCGCGCGTCAGCTCGCGGTGCGCGCCTGGCGCAGCAGGTAGAGGCCGGAGGCGGCGGCGAGCACGCCCATGCAGGCGGCGAAGACCAGGCCCGCCTGGGCCAGGCCGAGCGGCCCGGTCAGCAGGCCCACCCCGATGACCGGGATCGAGATGCCGAAGTAGGCGACCACGAACAGCGCGGAGAGGGCGCCGCCGCGGTGCTCGGTGGCGGCGGCCGCCGCCACCTCGCCCACCGCCCCGCGCAGGCCCATGCCCTGGCCGGCGCCGCCCACCAGGGCGCTGAGCACCAGCAGGGCGAGGACCTCCCGGGCGAGCGAGCCGGCCAGCAGCGCCAACCCGGCGATCAGCACCAGGCAGCCCAGTGGGATCGCCCGGGCGGTGCCGAGCCGGGGCACCAGGAGCTGGCCGAGGGTGGAGGCGAAGAAGACCGTGAAGACCACCAGGCCGACCACCGCGCGGTTGTGGACGCCCAGGTCGGTGGCGAGGAAGGCGGGGCTGACGGAGGTGAACAGGCCCAGCAGGGAGAAGCCGGCGAAGGCGGCGACCGCGGCCGGCACGAACACCCGGCGGACCTCCGGCGACAGGCTCGGCCGGTCGGGCCGGGCCGTGCGCAGCGGGCGGGCCCCGGCGACCGTCTCCGGCAGCAGCCGGGTGAGCGCGAAGGAGACGGTGACCAGGCCCAGGTGCACGGCGAACGGCAGCACCAGCGGGTGCGGCGCGTACTGCGAGAGCACGCCCGACAGCAGCGGTCCGCAGCCGAGTCCGCCCATGTTGGCGGCGGTCGCGACGAAGCCCGCCCGGGCCCGGTGCCCGGGCGGGGCGAGCTCCAGCACGTACGCCGTGCCGGTGCCGGTGAACAGGCCCGCCGAGAACCCGGACAGCAGGCGGCCCAGGTAGAGTACGGCCACGCTGTCGGCGGCCATGAAGACCACGGCGCTGGCGGCCGAGCAGGCCAGCCCGCAGAGCAGCACGGGCCGGCGCCCGACGGTGTCCGAGACGTTGCCGACCAGCAGCAGCACGCCGATGACGCCGAAGGCGTACACCGCGAACACGACCGTCACCGTCAGCTCGGAGAAGCCGAGCTTCTCCTGGTACAGCCCGTAGAGCGGGGTGGGCAGGGTGGTGCCCGTCATGCAGACGGCGAAAGCGGCGGCGGCGACGAGGTGGCCCAGCCGGGCGACACCAGGCCGGACGGTCCGACGATCGGTCATTCGCCCACCATAGGTGCGGCCCCGGACCGGGGCCGTGCCGCGCGGGGGAGCGCTGCGCCGAATGGCTGTCCGCGCCCGGCGCCCGTCCGCGACCGGCCGCCGCCGTCGCGGACGGGCGCGAACGGGCGCCCGGTGGCCTCAGCGGTCCGGGTGCCAGGCGGCTTCGAGGGCGGTGGTGCCGTCCGGCCGGGACACCAGGTGCCACCGGGCGCGCGGCCCGGCCGGGCGGGCGGACGGGCGGGGCGTGCCGATCGCGCCGAGCACGGTGTTGTCGAGCGGGCTGGCGGCGAGGCGGTCCAGCACCCGGGTGACGGCGGTGCGCAGGCCGTGGCGGCGCACGTCGGGGAGGACGGAATGGAACGTGGCGGGGACGGACATGCGGCTCACCTCCGGGACGACCTGCGGGGCTTGCAGGTGTGATGGTGTCCAGCTTCCGCCCGCCCGCGCCCGCCGGGGCTCGGATTGACGCACTGCTGACACTCCGCTGACGACCTGCTGACGCGGAGGTTCCCTCCAAGTGGTCCGCGGGCGGTCCGCCGTGGTCCGCCGCTGCCTCAGACCCGGTACGCGGCGACGTAGCGGGCAGGGTCGCGGCGCAGTTCGCCGTGCCAGCGTTCGAGGCACTGCTCGGCGAAGGTCCGGCCGGTGGCGAGGACCTCCTCCAGCGGGTCCAGGTACCCGAGCACGTGCGGCGGTTCGAGGCCGGCCGCGATCCGGGCGGCGAGGCCGCCCCGGGCCAGCCGCAGGAGTTCGGCGGCCAGCGGGCGGACCGGTTCGCCGCCGAGCCGGGTGGCCAGGCCGAGGGCGGGTAGTTCGGCGAGTGCGGCCCGGTGGTCGTGCAGGGTGTGGCGGCCGAGCAACTCCCAGGCGGCGTCGCAGGATTCGGGGTGGTAACTGAGCCCGGCCCAGAGCGCGGGGACGGCGGGGATGGACGGGTACGGCGGGCCGTCCGAGGCGCGCAGCTCCAGGGTGTTGCGGACCCTGGTGTTGGTCCAGAGCTGGTTGAGGTGGGCGGCCCAGTGCGCCGGGGTCGGGCGCGAGCCGTCCGGGTAGCCGTGCCGGAGCAGTTCGTCGAAGGTGAGCTCCGGGGGCGCCGGGTGGTAGCGGCCGTCCGGGGTGCGGTAGTGGATCAGCGGGATGCCGAGCGCCCAGTCGACGACGGACTCGACGGTGACGTCGGGGCGCAGCGCGGGCGGCAGCACTCCGCCCCGGCGCGGGTCCATCCGCTGCCAGGCCCAGCACCGGTGGGACAGTCGCCCGCTGGAGGAACTCCCCCCCTGGAGTGGTGAGTTGACGAGCATCGCGGAGACCACCGGGGCTGCGGCCATCTGCATCCGCAGCTTCCGGGTGAAGTCGGAGGGGGAGAGGTAGTCCAGGGTCACCTGGGTGGACAGCGACAGCGCCATCACGTACCGGGCGCGGCTGCCGGGCTCGCCCAGTCCGGTGAAGTAGTCCCGCATGATGGCGCCCCGGGTCATCGGCACCCACTGCATGTCGGCGAGCCGGTCGAAGGGCAGGTAGGCGCCGGGTAGCAGGGCGAGGCCGAACGAGCCGACCAGGTCGGCGAGTTGCTCCAGTGCGGCGCGCATGTCGTCCACCGCCTCGGCCACCGAGGGCGCGGGCGTGGAGGAGTACTCCAGCTGGCCGCCGTGTTCGAGCGTGATCTGGCTGCCGTCCGGGAGCAGTACTCCGGTCAGTCGCCCGGTGTCCTCCTGCGGCTCGCCGCCCCACCGGGCCAGCACCGCCTCCAGGACGGCCAGCACACCGTTCTCGCCGGCGTAGCGGGCGGCCAGCCCGGTGGCCGGGTCGACCAGGCCGCACTCGACCTCGATGCCGACCAGCTCGCCACGGCCGGGCCGGAACGGGGCGAGCAACTCGGCGCGGCCCAGTGCCGGGGCGGGGGCCGGGGCCGGTTCCGGGGCGACTGCGGGGCCGGATGCGGTGCCCGGCGCCGGGCCGGGGTCGGCGACCGTCACACCGCCCCCACCCGGGTGACGACCCGGGGGTGCCCCGCCCGGTCGAGCAGCGCGCCCACCGCGCCGAGGGCGGACTGCGCCGCGCCCTGGCACCAGGCGTGGGCACCGGACAGGTGCTCGCCGGCGAAGAAGACCCGCGGCCGCTCCGCCGGGTACGGGGAGCCGAGCACGCTCAGGTAGCGGCTGTGCTCGCCGGGCGTGAGATGGGCGAACGCGCCGCCGCCCATGCCGCTCTGCACGTCCCAGTTGCAGTGCACGATGTCGTCCACGTCCGCCGTGATGCCGGGGTGGAGCCGTTCCAGGCACTCCAGCACCAGCGCGTCCCGCTCGGCCGGCTCCAGCGCGGCGAAGCGGCGGGCGTTGGCACCCCACAGGTACGCGCCGAGCAGGGCCGTCGGCTCGGCCGAGCGCAGCGGGTCACGCGCGACCCAGTGCGGGCCGCCGCTGCCGTTGACCCCGTCCTTGCTCCGCACCGCGTTGTCGGAGGGGTACCAGCACTGCTGGATCGGGAGGTCGGTGAAGCTGCCGCCGCCGTGGATGCCGTCCTCCAGCTCCCAGCGGCGGCGGGTGAGGTGCAGGACGGTCTTGATGCTGCTGGCGTAGCTGATGCCGCGGATGGCGTGCCGCTGGGCGTGCGGCAGGCCCGGGGTGACGGTGATCTGGTCGAGCGCGGGTGCCGGGACGCAGCACACCACGTAGTCGACGTCGTCGTGCAGCCTGGCGCCGATCCGCCGGCCGTGGAGCCGGACGCCGTCAGCGGTCAGCGCCAGTTCGTCGACCTGGGTGGAGAGCTGGAGCGTGCCCGGGCGCAGCGAATCGACGAAGGCGTGGATCAGCGTGTCCAGCCCGTCGACCAGCTCGATCTGCCCGCGGTGGAACAGGCCGAAGTAGTCGACCAGCACCTCCAGCAGTGAGGACTGCTCGTAGTGGGCCAGGCCGCTGGCGTGGCCGAAGAGGTCCCAGGCGTCCTGCGACAGGTGCTCGTGGACGAACTGCCACAGCGACACCGAGGCCGCCCGCTCCAGCGCCGGGTCGTCCCAGTGGCCCTCCAGGGTGCGGCGCTGCTGCTCCACGGTCAGGGTGCGCCACACCGAGCCGAGCAGGTGGTCCAGCACCGGGGTGGGGGCCTGGCGCTCGGTCGGGCGCAGCTCGTACGCGGGGAACAGCGACGCCACGTCGTGCACCCGGACCCGCCGGCCGCGCAGGTGGTAGTAGGCGCGCGGGTTGGAGTTGACGAACGGGCGGGTCGCCAGCCGGAACCGGGAGACGTAGTGCAGCACGCAGTGGTGGTTGCCGGGGATGCGCATGGCGCCGAGGTCCACATGGGTGCCGTCCCAGAACCGGTGGGTGCGCACCCGTCCGCCCGGCCGGTTCGCCCGCTCGTACACGACGACGTCGAAGCCCCGGCGCTGCAGCTCGTACGCGCACACCAGCCCGGCGACGCCGGCTCCGACCACGGCCACCCGCCCCCGGGCACCTGCGACCGGTTCCAGCAGCGAGCGGGGGAACGCAAAGCTCGATTCGAACATCGGCACCGTACCCATCTGAGGCGGGACCCCCGGGCCCAGCCTTGGCCAGGCCGCCGTCGGATGCCACTTCGCGGCGCCGATGCGGGTGACGGGCAGGTGACGGGCGGGGGTTTGACGGGGACGGAGCGACCGCGGCGGCCCTGCGGGCTTCTACCCGGGGTCCATCTGTCCAATCGCGGGGCCTTCGGAGGGGCGTCCTCACCCGGATGCCCCAGCCGGTCGGCGGGCACGGCCATGCCGGGCCGGGCCGGGCCCCGGCTCCGGCCGGACCGTACGGCCGGGAGCACGGCTGAAGGAGTTCCTCCGGTTCACCTGAACCGCTGGTGGCGGAGGGCTCGTTGAGCGGGACGGGGTGCACGGAGCGCCCCTTGCCACTTCGGGAGGGACCGCATCGGAAAACCCTCCGCTCGACCGGCTACCGATCGGTACCTTCGTTCGGTGGCACCCGGCGCTCGCCGAGTGCCATCGGACAGCACCGAGTGCGAGTGAGTGCGACGGAGTCGGAAGGAGCGTGAGCCCCGTGAACGGGACGGGGGAGGGACCCGGCACGGCCGCGGACGGACCGGAGGCCCGGGAGTTCATCGCGGCCCTGGTGCGGTCGGGAACGCCGAGCGTGGCCGGGCCCGCCGCGTTGGCGGTGCCCGAGGCGGCGGCGGGGGAGGTGATCGCGGTCGCCCGGCGGCTGGCGCTGCGCGCGGTGCCGGAGGGCCGGCTGTGGCCGCGGCCGGCGCCGGGGCTGCTGGGCCTGGCGACGGCGCTGGTGGTGGACGAGCACCCGTCGGCCCCCCGGTGGTCGGCGGCGGAGCGCCGGCGGCTGGCGACCTGGGTCGCGATGCTGATCGAGCACCGGGGCGAGGACGGGGTGCGGGAGCTGCTCCGGGTGCTCGCCGAGGGCTGACCGGCCCCCGGTCGGCGGTGCCCCGCCGGAGCCGCGGCGCACGGCCGCTAACGGCCGGCCAACGGTCGTCGGCGTCCGCCAACGGTGGCGTCCGCGGCCGGGCCGAGCGCTGCGCGCGGAGGCGTTGGCCGATCCTTGGCGCGGACTTGGCGGCCTCCGGCAGTGTGCTGGTGCAGCCACCGCCGGGGATGTCCGGCCGGTGCCCAGCACTCCTGCCCGTGCTGCGACCCCTGCCCGTGCTGCGCCCCTTGCCCGACCTGAGAGGTAGCGCGTGTCGATGCCGCCCGTCGCCCAGTCAACGTCCGCCACCCCGCCGCCCGGGGGCCCCGCGGACACGCCGGAAGGTGCCGGCGCCCCGGCCCGTCCTACCCTCGACCCCGACACGCTCGCCGAGATCCACCGGCTGCACGGCGGCTACCTGCTGCGCTCGCTGCTGCGGGCCACCGGCGGGGACCGGGGCAAGGCCGAGGACATCCTCCAGGAGACCCTGCTGCGTGCCTGGCAGCACCCGGAGGCGCTGGCCGCCGGCCCGGCGGCGAGCCGGCCCTGGCTGTTCACCGTGGCCCGGCGGATCGCGATCGACCACTACCGGATGGCCGCCGCCCGCGCCAAGGAGGTGATCGGCGAGCCGGTGGAGGACCGGCCGCTCGCCGACGACCCGTACGAGCGGGTGGTGGTGGCCCGGGACATCGCGCTGGCGCTGCGCCGGGTGCAGAAGCACCACCGCGAGGTGCTGGTCGAGCTGCACCTCGAGGACCGCTCGGTGCTCGAGGCCTCCGCCCGGTTGGGGGTGCCGCCGGGGACGGTCAAGTCCCGCAACTTCTACGCGATCCGGGCGCTGCGCCCGGTGCTGGCGGCGGAGCACGGGTACGCCCCGCCGGAGCACGGGGCCGCCTCGGCCACCGGCTGACCGGGCCGGCGGTGGCACCGGCCCCGGGCCGCGCGGCTCAGTCGTGCGCGGGCCGCCGGTCGGCGCGGAGGTCGAGCGACTCCTCCAGACCCGCGGTGAACTCGCTGAGGTAGCCCGCCTGCCGGTCGTGCGCGCGGAAGCGGTCCAGCGCCCTGCGAAGCCGTCCTCCGGCCTCCGGCTCCCGGCCCCGGGCCGTCAGGTGGGCGGCGTAGGCCTGTTCGGCCACCGCGTGCAGGTACAGCAGGCCGGCCTCCTCGCAGGCGGCGAGCAGCCGGTGCCAGGCGAGGTCGGCGGCGTCGTCGCGGACCGTCGGCGGCAGGGCCTGGGCCTCGGTCAGCAGCGACCAGAGGTGGACCTGGGTGACGGGCGTGGCGGGCAGCAGCTCCCGGGCCTCGCGGGACCGGCGCTGGGCGCCCTCCCGGTCCCCGACGGCCAGGCTCACCCAGCCCTGGTGCACCTTGGCGTCGACCAGCCGGCGGCGGTCGCCCGACTCCAGCGCGAGCGCGGTGGCGGAGGCCGCCAGCCGTTCGGCCTCGGCGCAGTGGCCGAGCATCGCGGTGACCAGCGCCAGCGTGGCGAGCGCCCGGACGCGCGCGGACGCGGCGGCGGGCCCGGTCGCGGACTCGGCGGCGGCCACCGCCCTGCGCGCCGCCTCCGCGGACTCCGGTCGGCGTTCCAGCGCGACCAGGGCCTGGGCCCGGCAGGTGAGCAGCAGCGCGACCGCGACCGGGTCGCCGCACCGTTCGGCCGCCGCCAGCCCCAGCCGGGCGCCGGCGAGCCAGTCGGTGAAGCGGCTGGCGCCGTAGTAGAGCGAGCCGCAGGTCAGCGCGAGCCGCCAGGTGCGGGCCGGATCGGTGTCGGGGGACGCGATCAGCGCGGAGATCGCGGGTTCCTCGGCGTCGAACCAGTCGAGCGCGGTGCGGATGTCGACGGCGGCGGGCACGGCCTGCGCCGGACCGGTGGGCGGGGCGGTGTCCTCCTGGCCGGGGTCGAGGAAGGAGCCGCAGTGCCGCAGGGCCGTGAGGTAGTGGTCGGCCAGGCGTTCGCGGAGCAGCCGACGGTGCTGTTCGGGCCGTTCCGCGAGCAGGCCGGCGCCGTACAGCCGGACCAGGTCGGCCCGGGCGTGGCGGCCCGGGGCGGTGTCGGTGAGCAGGTGGTGGGAGGTCAGTTCGCCGAGCGCCCGGTGGGCGGTGGCGGTGTCGCTGCCGAGCAGGGCGGCGCTCGCCTGGGCGTCCACCTCGCGGCCGGGATGTTCGGCCAGGGCGGTCAGCAGCTCGGCCGCGGGTTCGGAGAGCCGGCGGTGGGTGAGCCGGAGCCGGCCGGCGACGGAGAGCGTGCCGTCGGCGTCCAGGACGGCCAACCTGGCGCGCTCGTCGGCGAGTTCGGCGACCAGACCGGCGACCGTCCAGTCCGGCCGGGCGGCGAGGCGGGCGGCGGCGATCCGCAGGGCGAGCGGCAGGTGGTCGCAGAGCCCGGCGAGCCGGGCGGCGGCCTCCGGCTCGGCGCGCAGCCGCTCCGGCGTCAGGGCGCGTTCCAGCAGGTGCAGGGCGTCGTCCTCGGGCAGCGCGGCCAGGCGCAGCAGGCCGGCCCCCTCCAGGGCGACCAGGCCCTCCAGCGGGCCCCGGCCGGTGACCACGGCGGTGCCGGTCGGTCCCGCGGGCAGCAGGTCGGCGACCTGCTCGGCGTCGGCGGCGTCGTCCAGCAGCACCAGCAGCCGCCGGCCCCTGGTGCGGTCGCGGTAGAGCGCGGCCCGGGCGGCGCGGTCGGCGGGGATGTCCTCCTCGGGTACGCCGAGCGCGCGCAGGAAGCCGGCCAGCACGGCCTCGGGCCGGGCCGGGGCGTCCGGCGAGCCAGGGGCACCTGGGGTGTGCGGGTCGGCCGGAGTGTCCGGGCCGGCCGGGGTGTCCGGGTCGGTCGGGGCGAGGCCGTGCAGCTCGGCGTGGAGCACGCCGTCCGGGAAGCGGGCGGCCGCCCGGTGGGCCCAGGCGGTGACCAGCGCGCTCTTGCCGACGCCGGCCGGGCCGACCACCAGCACCGGGCCTTCACCGGAACGGTCGGGCCCGCAGGCCCGGTCCAGGCGGGCCAGGTCGGCGAGACGGCCGACGAAGTCCGGGTCGCGGCGAGGGAGTCGGCGCGGGACGGGCGGGGCCTGCGGGGTCGGCGGCGCCGGCTCGGCGGCCGGCGGCAGCTCCACCGTGCGGTCGTCGGCCAGCACCTCGGCGAGCGCGGCCCGCAGCGCCGGGCCGGGGTTGATGCCCAGCTCGTCGGCCAGCCGTACCCGGGCCTGGTGGTAGGCCGTCAGCGCCTCGGCGGGCCGGCCCGCCTGGTGCAGGCAGCGCATCAGCAGCGCCACCAGCTCCTCGCGCAGTCCGTCCACCCGTACGCCCTGCTCCAGCAGGGGCACGGCCGACGCCCCGGTGCCCTGGCCCAGCCGCAGCCCGGCCCAGCGGACCAGGACGGAGGTGCGGGACTGCTCCAGCCGGTCCACCGTGGCGGCGCGCAGGGGGGTGTCGGGCAGGTCGGCCAGCGGCTCGCCGCGCCACAGCCCCAGTGCCTCCTCCAGCAGCGCGACCGCTGCGGTGCGGTTGTCGAGCCAGGTCTGCCGGTCGGCCGCGGCCGCGAGCTCCTCGAAGCGCAGCGCGTCCACCGCGCCGACCGGCCCGTCCAGCAGGTAGCCGGAGTCCCGGGTGTGCAGCTCGAACGGGGTGTCCGCGAGCACCTTCCGCAGCGCGGCGACGTGCCCCTGCACGGCCGCCCGCGCGCTCGGCGGCGGCTGCTCGTCCCACAGCATCTCGTACAGCTGCTCCATGGCGACCAGACGCCCCAACCGCAGTGCCAGCAGGGCCAGTACGGCCCTCCGCTGCGCGCCCGCCACGCCGTCGAAGCCCTCTGCCCCGACCCGCAACTCCACCGGCCCGAGCAGCCGAATCCGCACCAGTGCCCCCGTTTCACCGCGAACCGCACATCACACCCGAAGCCTCGGGGTGGAGCAGTGTAGTGCGACATCGTGCCCCGTCCGTGCCGGACGGGGCTCCCACCGCAGGCCACACCCTCCCTGAGGGGATGCCACCGCGGCAGCCGGGGGTTGCACGGGGCGACGGACGCCGGGCCCGGTGTCGTACCCGCCGGGTACCGTACGGCCGACTGCAAGGGCCGGTCGGCCCTATCCTCGATCCGGCCGGGAATCGACGGCGGGGAGGGGAACGGGCGCGTGCACATCGATCTGCTCGGACCGATGGCGGTGCGGCGGGAGGACGGGACGGCGGTGACGCCCTCGGCGCCCAAACGCCGGGCGCTGCTGAGCGCGCTCGCCGTCCGGCTGAACCGGACGGTGGCCACCGAGGAGCTGATCGAGCTGGTCTGGGAGGGCAGCGCCCCGCCCACCGCCCGCGCCGCCCTGCAGGGCCACGTCACGGCGCTGCGCCGACTGCTGGACGGCTCCGGCCTGGAACTGGGCACCCGAGGGGCCGGGTACCTGCTGGCCGGTGAGCCCGACCGGGTCGACGTGCTGCACTTCGGCCGGCTCTGCGAACAGGCGGGCGTGCTGCTCCCCGAGCCCGCCGCCCCGGGGGAGGACGCCACGGCGGACCGGGCACTGTTGCGACTGCGCGCCGCCCTGGACCTGTGGCGCGGCCCGGCGCTCGCCGACTGCGGTTCCGCCCTGCTGCGCGAACGGACCCTCCCGCACCTGACCGACCTGCGGCTGCGCGCCCTGGAGCGGCTGGCCGACGGCCTGCTCCGGGACGGGCGGGGCGGCGAGCTGGCCACCGAACTCGCCGAGGCCGCCGACGGCCACCCCGCCCGGCAGGAGCTGGCCGCCCGGCTGGTGCGCTGCCTGGAGCAGGACGGGCGGAGCGCCGAGGCCCGGGCGCGGTACGAGCGCGCGGTGGCCCGGCTCACCGGGCCGCCCGGTCCGGAGCTGCGCCGGGCCGGCGAGCAGTCCGGTGCCCGGCCCGCCGCTGCCCGGCCGGCCGCTGCCCGGCCGGCCACCGACCCCTGGCTCGCCGCGGACCCCCGGTTCGTCGGCCGGAGCGCCGAACTCGCCCGGCTGGACCAGGTGTTGCCCGCCGCCCGGGACGGCCGCCCGATCCTGGTCACCGGCCCCGCCGGAGTCGGCAAGACCAGCCTGGTCCGGCACTGGACGGCCCGGCGCGGCGCCGCCCACTTCCCGGACGGCATCCTCCGCGCCGACCTGCGCGGCTTCGACCCGGACGGGCCGCGCGAACCCGCCGAGGTGCTCGGCGAGCTGCTCACCGCCCTCGGCGTCGCCCCGGACGCGCTGCCCGCCGAACCCGAGGAACGCGCCCGCCGCTACCGCGAACTGACCGGCGGTCGGCGGATGCTGGTCGTCCTGGACGACGCCGCCGACTACCCGCAGCTCGCCCCGCTGCTGCCCGACCCGCCGGCCACCGACAGCGAGCCCGCCCCGGTCACGATCGTCACCAGCCGCAGCCGGCTGCGCCACCTGCTGGTCCGCACCGGCGGCATCCCGCTGCCGCTGGGCGTGCTCGGCCCCGACGAGGCCGCCGCCCTGCTCGCCCGCGCCCTCGGCGCCGACCGCACGGCCGACGAGCCGGAGGCCGTCGCCGAACTCGCCGAGCGCTGCGACCACCTGCCGCTCGCGCTGCGGCTGGCCGCCGCCCACCTGGCCGCCCGGCCCGACTGGTCCGCGACCGACCTCGCCGCCGAACTCGCCGACGAGCAGAGCGGCCTGGCCGCCCTCTCCGGCACCGGCGCCCCGCGCGGCCCGCTCGGCCTCACCGCCGCGCTGGACCGGACGTACCGCACCCTGGCCCCCGACGCCGCCCGGCTGTTCACCCTGCTCGGTCTGCACCCCGGCGCCGAGATCGGCACCGACACCGCCGCCGCCCTCGCGGACCTTCCGCCCGCCACCGCCCGCACCCTGCTGACCCGGCTCGACGCCGTGCACCTGCTGGAGGAGACCGGCCCCGGCCGCTACGCCCGGCGCGAACTGGTCCGCCGGCACGCCGCCGCGCGGGCCTCCGAACTCGCCTGCGAGCAACGGTTCCTGGCGCTCGACCGGTTGATCGCCCACTACCTCGACGTCACCGCCGGCTGGACGTCCGAGGGCACGGCGACCGGCGGCCGGGCGGACGACTGGTTCCGCCGCGAGGAGAGCGCCCTGCGCGCGGTGGTGCTCTGCGCCGAGCACCAGGACCGACCCACCGCGGCCTGGCAACTCGCCCACCGGGCCTGTCGGTTGTACGAGACCACCGACCACGACCGGACGCACTGGCGGGCCGTGGCCGAGGCCGGGCTGCGCGCCGCGCACGCGGACCGAAACGAGGCGGCGATCGCTCGGCTCGCCACCGACCTCGCCGTCCTGCACGTCGACCGCGCGGCCCACCGCACCGCCGCCGACCAGCTGGAACGAGCCCTCGCGGCCGCCGACCTGGCCGGTGACCGGGCCCTGCGCCACGACTGCCGCAGCCGGGTGGCCGCCGCCCTGCTGCGGGCCGGCCGGTACGAGCGCGCGGTACCCATGCTGGGCGACCTTGTGGCCACCGCCCGCACCTCGGCCACCGACCACCTGCTGGTGCGCGCGCTCACCGACCTCGCCGACGCGCTGGTCCTGGCCGGCGACCCCGAGCCCGCCCTGCGCCACGCCGACGAGGCGGTGCGCGCCGCCACCGCCCGTTCCGGCGGCGCCGAGGCCGTCCTCGCCACCCACAGCCGGGCCCGCGCCCTGCACGCCCTCGGCCGCCGGGACGCCGCGCTCTCCACGGCCCGACTCGCCGTCGCCCTCGGCCGTACCGTCGGCGACCCGGCCCTCGAAACCCGCTCCCACACCCTCCTCGCCGACCTGCTGGACGCCCTCGGCCGCACGGCCGAGGGCGCGGAGGCGAGGCGGCTCGCGTAGGGGGTGTCGTCGAACTCCGCTCCGGTCCGTCGGCCGCCGCCGGCGGAAACCGCCGATCGGTCGGCGGAACCACAGGCGGAACTACCGGCGGTTCACCCGTCCTGGAACCGCCCGCGTTCCTCCATCCCGTCCCCGCCCGACCCTCCTGACCTGGGAGGACGCCATCGGATCGGGCCGAGTAGGAGGAACCCGGCCACCGGGGCATACTTCTGCCTGGAACGAAACCGCCGGAGGCGACTCCAGGCAGAAGTGCGGAACTGAGCGGGACCGAGCGAGTGGGGGCGGGGCATGGCGGCCGGGGGCGGCACGGACACGGACGTGAACGAGTTCAGCCGTCTGCTGGCCGGGCACCGGGTGGCGGCGGGCCTGACCCAGGAGGAACTCGCCGCGGCCGCCGGGGTCAGTCTGCGCGCACTCGGCGACATGGAGCGCGGCCGCACCCGCGGACCGCAGCGCCGCACCGTACGGGCCCTGGCCGAGGCGCTCGGGCTGGACGACGCGCAGGCGCGGGCGCTGGACGGGGCCGCACAGTCCGGACGTCCGCGCGGGGCGCGGCAGGCCCTCACACCTGCCGCGAGCCCCGCCCGGTCCCGCCGGTCCGCCCCGCGCACGGCCGCCTCGGCCCCGACTGCGGCCGACACTCCGAGTGCGGCCGAAGCGCCGGGTACGGCCGACGCCCCGCCCGTGGCCTCCGCCGAGGCCGGCCAGAGCGCCCTCGCGCTGCCCCGCGACATCGCCGACTTCACCGCCCGCGAGGACGCCCTCGCCCTGCTGGCAGGACTGGCGCAGGACGAGCACCCGGCCCACCCGCGCGTGGTGCTGGTCAGTGGTCAGCCCGGCCTCGGCAAGACCTCCTTCGCGCTGCACGCCGCCCACGCCCTGGCGCCGCGGTTCCCGGACGGCCAGCTCTCCCTGGACCTCGGCGGCATGTCCACGCAGCCGCTGTCCGCCCGGGACGCGCTCGGCCAGGTGCTGCGCGCCCTGGGCGTCGCCGACGCCGCGGTGCCCGCCGGGACGGAGGAGCGGGCCGGCCTCTACCGGGCGCTGGTCCGCGAGCGGCGGCTCGTCCTCGTGTTGGACAACGCCGCCGACGAGGGCCAGGTGCGCCCGCTGCTGCCCGGTTCGGGCCCGGCCGTGACCATCGTGACCAGCCGCAACGTGCTGCCCGGCCTGGAGTCGGTGCACCGGCTGAACCTGGACGTGCTCTCCCCGGTCGAGGCGGCCCGCCTGCTGGCCAGGATCGCCGGCCGGGAACGGATCGAGGCCGCCCCCGACGCCACGGCCGAGCTGGCCAGGCTCTGCGGCTACCTGCCGCTCGCGCTGCGGATCGCCGGGCAGCGCCTGGTCGCCCGCCCACAGCAGCCGGTCGCCCACCTGGTGCGCCAGCTCGCCGCGGAGGAGAACCGGCTGGACCTGTTGGAGACCGGCGACCTGGCCGTCCGCCCGGCCTTCGAGCTGTCCTACCGGCGGCTGCCCGAGGAGTCGCAGCTCGTCCTGCGGCGCTGCGCCCTGACGGCCGGCCAGGACTTCACCGCGGAGATCGCCGCGGCCTACGCGGGCCGGTCGGCGGCCCGCACCGAGCTGGTGCTGGAGCAGCTCGTCGACGCCGGACTGGTGCGGGCCGCCACCCCGGACCGCTACCGCCTGCACGACCTGGTGCGGCTCTACGCGGGCGAGCGGCTGGCCGCCGACGAGACGCCCCAGGAGCTGGCCGAGGTCCGCACCCGGGCCGGCCGCTGGATCCTTGGCCGGGCGGCCGACTACGGACTGCGGTTCGACCCGGACCACGCCACGGCCGGGACCGGCACCGACGGCCCGGCACCCGCGTACCTCACCGAGGCCGCCGCCTGGCTGGAGTACGAGCACCCGGAGTGGCTGGCGGCCCTGCACCAGGCGCAGCGGGCCGGCCGGTACCGGGAGGTGGTGGACACCGCCGAGGCGATGCACTGGTTCTCGGACCGGCTGTTGAGCTGGGGCATCTGGGCCGAGGTGTTCCAGCTCTCGGCGGACGCCGCCCGGGCGATCGGGGACCGGCGGGTCGAGGCGGTGCACGTGAACTACCTGGCCTGGACGCACGTCACCTGCCTGCACCGCTACCAGCGCGGCATCGAACTGGCCGCCGAGGGACTGGAGCTGGCCCGCGCGGTCGGTGACCGGGAGCAGGAGGGCTGGGCGCTCACCTACCTCGCCTCGGGCCTGCGCTACCTCCAGCGGCACCGCGAGGCGACCGACGCCTTCCACCGGGCGGCGGACGCCTTCGCCGAGGTGCCCAGCCGCTCGGCGATGATCGGCAGGCTGGTCACCCTGCGGGGCGCCGCCAACTGCCTGCGGGAGTCCGGCCGGGCGGAGGAGGCGGTGGAGTCGCGCCGGCGGGCGCTGGCCGGGGCGCTGGAGCTGGTGGAGCGCTGGTCCTCGCCGCTGATCCACCTGCTCGCGGCCATGACCGCGCACGAACTCGGCCTGGACCGGGCGGCGTTGAAGCGGTGGCCGGCCGCCGAGAAGGCCTACCGGCAGGCCCTGCTGCACTTCGAGGCGGTGGGCCGCCCGGACAGCATGACCAAGACGCTGACCGAACTGGGCACCGCGCTGATCGAGCAGGGCCGCGCCGAGGAGGCCCGCGAGCTGCTCACCGAGGCGCTCACCGACCTGAGCGCGGAAGGACCCCGCTCGGCGAGTGCCCGGCACTGACCGGCACCGACCGGTGTGCCCGCTCCCGGTCGTACCGGGCGCGGGCGCGGGTGCGGGCCGAGCGGCCGGTGTCAGATCCTGATGTCCTCCACCACCGGCAGCGAGTTCACCGGTGCCGAGGCCGGGTCGGCGGCCGGCGTCGACGCCGGTGCGAACGCCGTCCGCGACTCGGCGGCGGGCCGCTTGCCGCAGAAAGCCGGCTCCAGGGTGTTCATCAGCCCCTGCGTCACCGAGCCGTTGTTGGAGGCGTTGGCGAAGACCACCACGCTGCGCCGCCCGTCCGGGGTGGTGAAGGACTGGCTGTTGAAGCCCTGCACGATGCCGCCGTGCCCGTACACGTCCCCGCAGGAGAGCGAGATGCGGCGCAGGCCCAGGCCGTAGGAGATCTTCGCGGTGGGCGTGGGCAGGGCGGCGGTCATCTGCCGGAGCGAGGCGTCCGAGACGAGCCCGCCGTTGCCGCCGGCCGTCAGCGCGGCGAGGAAGCGGTCGAGGTCCTCGGCGGTGGAGATGACGGCCCCGGCGCTCCACACCCAGGAGCCGGTCTGCTCGGTGGAGTCCAGGAGCGGCTTCGTCCGGTCGTCGTTGGTGAGGTAGCCGGTGACGTGGGCGCCGCGGATCGTCTGCTCGGGCACCACGAAGGAGGTCCTGCGCAGGCCGAGCGGCTGGATGATCCGCTCGTTCAACACCTCCGGGAACGGCCGGCCGGTGAGGTGTTCGACGGCCAGGCCCATCAGCACGAAGTCGGTGTTGGAGTAGGAGTAGCGGGTGCCGGGGGTGTACTGCACGCCGTGCTTGACGGACATCGCCACCAGCTCGCGCGGGTCGTACACGGTGGTGCGGATGCGCGCCTCGAACGCGCCGGTGGTCTCCTCGCCGGCCTGCTCCAGCAGGTCGTCGGTGTGGTCGAAGATCCCGGCCCGGTGCTCCATGACCTGGCGGCCCGTCATGGTCCAGCCCTCCGGCAGGGTGCCCTCGGGCAGGTACTCGCGCAGCGGCCGGTCGAGGTCGATCCGGCCCTCCTCCACCAGCTGCATCACGAGAACGGCGGTGAACATCTTGCTGTTGCTGCCGACCCGGAACCTCCACGAGGAGTTCATCGGGGTCCCGTCCAGGTCGGCCAGGCCGACGTTCACCGAGCGGGTCCGGTCGATGGTGCCGTGGTCGCGGATCACCGCGAAGGCGCCCGGGGCCCCGGCCGCGGTGGTGGCCTCCAGGGCGGCGCGCACGCCGGCGAGGTCGGGGGCGGTCGCGTCGGTGGTGGCCCGGCCGGCCGCCGCGGCGGGCAGGGCGCCGGTCGCCACGAGGACGGCGCCGGCGGCGGCCACCGCGAGCGGACGCAGAAGGCTGGTCATCGCCATGTTCCTCGGCTCTCTCGTCAGCTGACGCGGTGTCGGACCGCGTCGGTCGGAGATCACTATCACCGTCCCGGCGGCCGGTGGCAATGTGAACCGATTCGCCCGCATTCTCCGTTGTCAGCGGCGGCCCGACCGGTCTCACCGTCCGTTTCCCACGCCGGGGCCAAGGTTTCACCTGCCGCCGACTACCCATGTCGGCGGCGGAGCCCCATGCTGTTCGGGCGCCTTTCGCGCCGGTCGCACCCCAGGCGCCGCACCGGAACGCCGCATCCCGGCGGCAGGCACCTCCCGTCCCGGGCCCGTTCACCGGGCCGTCTCCCACCCAAGGAATTGTCATGACTTCGTCCACGAAAGCCATGAGCCCCCGCTCCCGTCGCACTGCGACCGCGATCGGCTCCGCCGTCGCCCTGCTGGCCGCCTCCGCCGGCCTCTGGGCGGCGACCGCCACCACCGCGCAGGCGGCGGCCCTGCCCACGCCCGACCACGTCGTCGTGGTGGTGATGGAGAACCACGCCTACTCCCAGGTCGTCGGCAGCAGCAGCGCGCCGTACCTCAACAACACCCTGATCGCGGGCGGCGCCAACCTCACCCAGTCGTACGGCATCACCCACCCGAGCGAGCCGAACTACTACGCGCTGTTCTCCGGCTCCACCCAGGGCCGGGTCGACGACAGCTGCGTGAAGGTCGGCGGCTTCCAGAGCGCCAACCTGGCGTCCGAGGTGATCGCCGCCGGCAAGACCTGGGCCAGCTACAACGAGACCCTGCCCAGCGAGGGCAGCACCGTGTGCAGCAGCGGCAAGTACGCGCAGAAGCACAACCCCTGGTTCGGCTTCGGCAACGTCCCGCTCAACTCGGCCAAGACCTTCGCCCAGTTCCCGGCCGACTACAGCACCCTGCCGAACGTCTCCTTCGTGGTGCCGAACCTCTGCAGCGACATGCACGACTGCTCGGTCGGCACCGGCGACACCTGGATCAAGAACAACCTGGGGGCGTACGCCGCCTGGGCGCAGACCCACAACAGCCTGCTGGTCGTCACCTTCGACGAGGACAACTCGCTGTCCGGCAACCGGATCCCGACCGTGGTCTACGGTGCCCACGTGACGCCCGGCAGCAGCAGCTCCACCACCTACAACCACTACAACGTGCTGCGCACCCTGGAGGACCTGGTCGGCACCACCGGCCACGCGGGCAACGCGGCCTCCGCCGCCGACATCACCGGCATCTGGAACTGACCCGCGGCGATCAGGACCTGATCCCGGCCCGAGCCCCGGCCTGGGGCTGGGCCTCGGCCTGGGGCTGAGCCGGGTTCCGATCCCGGGCCGGTGGCCGGACGGCCACCGGCCCGGGTGCGGTCACGGGCTCGGCTCCGGCCGCCGCCCGGGCGCCGTACCGCCGGACGCCGGGCACCGCCGCCGTGCCCGCGCAGCACAGCGTCACCAGGGCCGCCGTCGCCAGCAGCGGCGCCCGCTCGCCCCAGGCGTCGGCGGCCAGCGGCGCCAGGACGTACCCGAGCGGGGCGGCGGCCAGCGAGAGCAGCCAGTCGTACGAGGTGACCCGGGCCAGCGTCCCCGGCGGGAAGTCCTGCTGGACCACCGTCTCCCAGAGCGGGTTGAGGAAGCCCAGCCCGGCCATCGCCACCGCCTGCGCGGCCACCGCGACCGGCGCCGGGGCCGGGAGGGCGAGCGCGATCAGCGGCAGACCGAACAGCGCGAGGGCGAGGTTTCCGGCCAGGACCGGGCGGCGGGGCCGCAGCCGTCCGGCGATCAGCGAGCCGACCAGCAGGCCCACCGCTCCCGCCTGGGTCAGCGCCACCCAGGCGCCGTCCCCGCCGAGCCGGGTGGCGGCGATCAGCGGGCCGAGGGTGAGCAGCACGGCGCTCGCGCCGTTCCACACCCCGTGGGCGATCAGGCTGGTCCAGTACCAGTCCCGGGAGCGCACCTCGCTCCACCCCTCGACGAGGTTCCGGCGCAGCGAGCGCGGCTCGGCGGGCACGTGGTCGACGCGCAGGCGGGAGAGCAGCGCGGCGCTCAGCGCGAAGGACGCGCCGTCCAGCACGAACGCCCAGCCGGGCCCGGTGGTGTACACCAGCAGGCCGGCGAGCGCCGGTCCGCCGAGTCGGGCGGCTCCGGTCGCGGTGCCGAGCAGGGCGTTGGCGCGCAGCCGCAGCTCGCCCCGGACGGTGGCGGCGACCAGTGGCGAGGCGGTGGGCATGGCGAAGGCGGAGGCGATGCCGCCGACGGCCGAGGCGGCCGCGATGTGCGGCAGGCTCGGGTGTCCGCCGAGCAGTTCGAGGCCGACGAGCAGCTGGGCGAGGGCCCGGACGAGGTCGGTGGCGAGGGCGACCAGGCGGGCGTTGTAGCGGTCCCCGATCACCCCGCCGACCGGCAGCAGGAGCAGCTTGGGCACCATCGCGCAGCCCAGGACCAGGGCGAGTGCGGCGGAGGAGCCGGTGGCGCGGGTGATGGCGATGGCCAGGGCGGCCGGGACCGCGGCGTCGCCGAGGGTGGAGACCGTCCGGCCGATGAAGAGCAGGCGGAAGCCGCTCAGGCGCAAGGGGTGTCGTGTCACGCACCGCACTGTATTTCGGTAACGAAATTTCGGCAACGAATATTTTGATGCCGCCGCTTCTGTGATGGTTTGTAGACTCCTCGCATGGCCGAGCATCCTCCCGAGCGCCCAACCGAGAAGCCCGCCGCGTCCCGCGACTGGACGGACGGTCACGTCGACCGCTGGCAGCCGGTGCTGCCCGGCCTCGACCCGGACATCGAGGCCTCCGTGACCCGGATGTCCCGGCTCACCCGCCACCTCGGCCGGGTCCGCGAACAGGGCGTCGCCGACTACGGCCTGCACAAGCACGAGTTCGACACCCTGCACGTGCTCGCCGGGCGCGGCGGCCACGCCGCCCCCTCCGACCTGCGGGCCGACCTCAACCTCGCCCCGGCCTCGGTCACCGGCCGGCTGGAGACCCTGGAGCGCCGCGGCTTCGTCCTGCGCACGCCGTCCACGGAGGACCGCCGGAAGGTCGACATCGTGCTGACCGAGGCCGGGCGCGCCGCCTGGCAGGAGGCCCTGGAGGTGGTGGGCCGGGAGGAACGGCGGCTGCTCGGAGTGCTGTCCGAGGATGAGCGGCGCACCCTGGCCGACCTGCTGCGGAAGGTGATGCTCGCTCAGGAGGGCGAGGAGTAGCGGCACCCGCCCCGGCGGCCGGGGTCGACCGGCGGGGGCCGTCCCTGGTGCCGATAGGGGCGTGCGATTCGAACTCGTGCCGGTGCCCGACGACGTGGGGGCGCGGCCCCCGGGACGGGCGGGGCTACCCGGTGCCGGCGATCACGCCCTGGCAGGGCGACGTGCCGCAGTTCGCGCTGACCGACCGCGGGCGCAGCGCCGACTGCGCGCTGGAGCGGCTGTGCTCGGTGTGCGGCCGTTTCATGGAACGCCGCCCGGCTGCTGCTGGAGGCGACGACGGCCCGGTAGGACCTCGCCCGGCCGCCCCGGACAACCGCCCTGCGTTCGGGGCGGACCGCACCGGCAAGCACATTTCGCGTCAACACGCGTTTATCACCCATTGATCGTCGCCGCCTAGCCTCGGGCCCATGGACGAGAGAGCGGCCGAGTGGCCGGGGGCGTTGCCCGAGGGGCGGATGACGGAGCAGGACACCGAGCGGTTCCGGCAGTTGCTGGCGCGGCTGGAGGACTCGCTGGCGGTGGACCGGAAGGCGGCGGGGCGCGATGCCTGAGTGCGCCGAGCTGTGCCCGCCGGCGGTGATGCCGGTGGCCGTCCTGCCGCTCTGGCGGCGCGGCGAGGCCGGGCAGGACCGGAACGCGGACCGGCCCGGGGTGCTGCGGGGGCACCCCGGGCCGGTGGCGGCCGGTCAGGAGCGGGAGGCCGACGCAGCCCGGCGGGGCTGACCGGCCGGCCGCGTCAGCAGTCGCACCCGCAGTCGCACCCGCCGCAGCAGTCCCCGTCGCAGCAGTTGCAGCAGTCACAGCAGCCGGAGCAGTCGCAGCCGGAGCAGTCGCAGTCGTGCCGCTGGCAGAAGCCCTCGCGGCGCTCGCGGCTGAACGGGTCGTTGTGGTCGCAGCAGAGCAACTGGCAGCTGCAGGCCATCAGCGCCCACACGGCGCACCCGGCGAGCAGGTTGCGCGGGTTCGGCGGCTTCTCGCCGGGCGGGGTGAAGCCGGGGCCCTGCGGCACCCACGGCGGAACCGGCGCCTGGCCGGGGGGCGTCTCCCGCGGCGGAGCCTGGTGCGGGTGCTCGCCCGTGGTGCCGCCCGCCGCACCCGTGGCCGCGGCATCGCCCGCCGAGCCCGGACGGCGGCAGCTCGCCCCGTGCCGGGCCGGGCCGAAGACCCGCTCCACCGCGCGCTCGGTCTCGTGCGCGAGCAGGACGTGCACCAGCGCGCGGTCGGTCAGTTCGACCTCGCCCAGCGCGAGCCGGATGCCGTGCACGGCGTCCCGGCAGAGCCGCTCGGCCTCGGCGCGGTCGGTCCCGGTGGCGGTCAGCGGGTTCCAGGCGCCGGAGGCCGCGTCGGCGGCCTGGTCCTCGGCGGCGTCCAGGAGGTGGGCGAGCCGGCCGAACAGCCGCCCGGCCTCGGCGAGCGGGGCGGCGTTTCCGGGGCGCCCGGCGATCACGGCGGTGTGCGCGAAGGCGGCCGCGGTGGCGGTCTCGGTGGGCTCGGTGACCAGCAGGACGGAGCCGCCGGGCCGCAGCGAGCGCTCCAGCTCGCCCTGCCGGGAGGCCGCGTCGAGCAGTACGGCGGTGTCGAAGCCGACGATCGAGGCGCTGCCCGCGCTCTTCCGGTCCCAGCGCCGGGTGACGGCCCGGGCCCCGGCGGCGACCGGGCGGCGGGCGAAGACGCCGTCACGGTCCTCGACGTGGTCGCGGATCTTGACCGAGGCGAGTGCCAGGGACACGGCGGCGGCGAGGCGGGCGCCCTCGCCCTTGGCGACGGAGGCGGTCCGCATGCCGCGCAGCGGGCAGGGCCCGGCGGTGCGGCGCCAGGAGGAGTCCTCCCGGGCGGCCTGGGACTCGACCAGCACGGAGATGATCAGACCGTCGTAGTTGGTCGCCGTCCGGGCGAGCTGCCCGTGGTCGTCCCGCAGCGCGAGGCAGAGCCCGCACAGGTGGGCCATCCACGAGGTCTGGAGGCGCTCGGACAATCGATGCCTACACGGTCTGATGATGCCGAACACGCTGGTCCCCCTCGCCTCACGGGCCGCCGACCGGCCACGATTCGGCGCACATCATATGATCGGCGCCCCTCGCGGGCCGAGGCCCCGTCAAGCTGCGGCTTCGAGCGGGACGACGGTCGCCCACCGCTCCTGGGGTTCCGGGGGATCGCGTCACTCCTGAGGTTCCGGGCGGACGGATCCGGCGGCCCTCGCCCGGTGAGTGGATCTCAGATCCGGGATAGCATCACGAATATGGGAATCGACACGGCCGGCGACGAGCGGCTGGCACAGCGGCTCGCCGAGCTGAGACTGGAACACGGGTGGACCCTGGAGGAGTTGGCCCGGCTGGCGGACGTCAGCCGGTCGACGCTGTCACGGGTGGAGCGGGCGGAGGTCAGTCCGACGGCCGCGCTGCTCGGGCGGCTGTGCGCCGTGTACGGGCGGACCATGTCGCGGCTGCTGGCCGAGGTGGAGTCCGGCCCGGACCGGCTGGTGCGCGCCGGGGAGCAGCAGGTCTGGCGGGACGGGACGACCGGGTTCGTCCGCCGGTCGGTCTCGCCGCCGCACGGCTCGCTGCGGGCGGAGATCATCGAGGGCCGGCTGCCGGCCGGCGCGGACATCGCCTACGACCGCGCCTGCCCGCCCGGCCGGGAGCACCACCTCTGGCTGTTCGAGGGGAACCTGGAGCTGACGGTGGACGGCGAACCGCAGCCGCTGGGCCCCGGCGACTGCCTGCGCTACGTCGGCGCCACCAACCGCTTCCGCAGCCTCGGCCCGGGCGAGGCCCGGTACGCGTTGGTGGTGGTCGAACCGTGAGCGCCGCCACCGGCCCGATAGCCGAGGAGCCCGGGAGGAGCAGGGCCCCCGAAGGGTCCGGGAACTCCCAGCAGCCCAAGGAGCGCTTCGACGCCGCCGGGCGCCGGGTCCTGCTGGTCTGCGTCGCGGGCGGCTTCACGACGCTGCTCGACCAGTCCGTCCTCAACACCTCCATCCCCGCCCTGCGCGAGACCCTGCACGCCGGGCCTGCCGACCTCCAGTGGATCGTCGCCGGCTACTCGCTCGCCTTCGGCCTCGCACTGATCCCCGGCGGGCGGCTCGGCGACGTCAGGGGCCGCAAGTGGTTCTTCGTCACCGGCCTCGCCCTGTTCACCCTGGTCAGCCTGGTCTCCGCGACCGCCACCGAACCCGGCGTGCTGATCGCCGCCCGGCTGGTGCAGGGCGCGGGCGCCGGCCTGGTCAACTCCCAGATGATCGGCACCCTCCAGGACGTCTTCGACGGACAGCTGCGGGCCCGCGCCCTCGGCATGTACGCCGTCACCGGCAGCCTCGCCTTCGCGCTCGGCCCGCCGATCGGCGGCGCGGTACTGGCCCTGGCCGGCCCCGAGCACGGCTGGCGGCTGACCTTCCTGCTCAACGTCCCCTTCGGCCTGGCCACCGTCGCCCTGGCGGCCCGCCACCTGCCGAAACCCCGCCCCAGCGCGCGGAACGCCAACCTCGACGTCGTCGGGCTGCTGCTGGTCGCGGCGCTCACCCTGGCCCTGATGCTGCCCTTCGTCCGGCCGCCCGGCTGGACCGGCTGGCTCGCCTGCGCCGCCGCCGCCCTGCTGCTGCTCGGCGCGCTCGCCTGGTGGCAGCGCCGCTACGCCCGGGCCGGCGGCCGGCCACTGATCCACCCGGCTCTCACCCGCTCCGCACCGTACGCGCTCGGGACGGCCACCGCGATGGCCCAGTTCGGCTCCTCGCTGGCCGCCTCGCTGGTCCTGACCATGTTCCTCCAGGACGGCCTCGGCCTCTCCCCGATGGGAGCCGCGCTGGTCGCGCTGCCCTCCGCCGTGGCGATGGGCGTGGCCTCCGCGCTGGCCTGGCGGGTCGTCCAACGTCACGGCCGGCGCACCGTCACCGCCGCGATGGCCGGCTCCGCGCTCGCCATACTGCTCAGCGGGCTGCTCGCGCACTGGGCGTCCGTCGCCGTCCTGCCCTGGCTGCTGGCGCTGCTACAACTGCTCGGCGGCGCCTCGATCGGCCTGATGGGCTCCACCAACCAGGCGTACGTGCTGCGCCACGCGCCGGCCGAGGCGGCCGGGGTGAGCGGGGCGATCCTGCAGATGGCCCAGCGGATCGCGGCGGCCGTCGCGGTCTCGGCACTGTCCGGGGTCTACCTGCGGGAGACCGCCGGCGGCGGCGGGCACCGCTCCGCCTACCTGACGGCGAGCGTGGTGTGCGCCGCGGTGGCCGGACTCGCCGTCCTGACCTCGGTGTTCGCCGGCCGGGCCGCGGCGCGGGAGCAGCGCGAGGACGAACCGGTCGCGGTGAGCCGAGGGCGAACGCCGGTCCGCTAGCCGAGACCGGCCCGTACCGTGGCGGGCATGACCGACGTACGGAACCGGACCGTGGACCTGCCCGGAGCGACGCTCGCCTACCGCGAGAGCGGACGGCCCGGCGGACCGCCGCTGGTACTGCTGCACGCCCTCGGCGAACGCGCCGCCGACTGGGACACCGTCCTGCCGGACCTCGCCCCCGCCCACCGCGTGTACGCGCTCGACCTGCGCGGCCACGGCGACAGCTCCCGCACCGCCTCCTACTCCCTGGAGGCGATGCGGGACGACGTGCGGGCCTTCCTCGACGCCCTCGGCCTCGCCCGGGTCGACCTGGTCGGCCACTCGATGGGCGGCGCCGTCGCCTACCTGCTCGCCCAGGCCGCGCCGGAGCGGATCGACCGGCTGGTCCTGGAGGACATCCCCGCGCTGTACCCGCGCCCGGCGAGCGCGCTGCCCGAGGACCCGGACCCGGACGTGCACTTCGACTGGGCGATGGTCCGGGCGGTCCGGGCCCAGCTCGACGACCCCGACCCGGCCTGGCGGGCGGGCCTGGCCCGGATCACCGCCCGCACGCTGGCGGTGGCGGGCGGCCCGGCCAGCCACATCCCGCAGGAGCGGATCGCCGAACTCGCCCGGCTGATCCCGGACTGCCGCCTGGTCACCGTCGAGGCCGGGCACCTGGTGCACGCGGCCCGGCCGGCGGAGTTCGTCGCCGCGGTGGCGCCGTTCCTGGCCCGCTGAACCGCCGGGGCCGGGCGGATCAGACGCCGTGCTCGACGGGCAGCCGCCCGTTGCGCACCGCCGTCAGCAGGTCCGCGTGGTCGGCCTCGGTGCGGTCCGCGTAGGCCACCGCGAAGGCGGCGACCGCCTCGTCCAGCGCCTCGCTCTTGCCGCAGTACCCGGCCAGCAGGCCCGGGTCGACGGTGTGCGAGTGCGCCCGGGCCAGCAGGGCGCCGGTGATCCGGGCGTAGTCGTCCAACTGCGAGGGCTGCAGCGCGGCCGGGTCGACACTGCCCTTGCGGTTACGGAACTGCCGTACCTGGTACGGGAGTCCGTCCACCGTCGTCCAGCCCAGCAGGGTGTCGCTGACCACCTGCATGTGCTTCTGGCCGAGCACCACCCGGCGGCCCTCGTGCCCGTCCGGCTCCGACTGCGCCCCGGCCGGCAGGTACGGCAGCAGCACGGACGGACGGGCCTCCTTCACCTGCAGCACCAGCGGCTGGTCGCGGTGGTCGGTGAGCAGCACCACGTACGAGCGGGTGCCCACGCTGCCGGTGCCCACCACTCGGAACGCCACGTCCTGCACCCGGTAGCGGGACAGCAGGGTGCGCACTTCCGCCGGCACCGTCTCGACGTACGGGCCGAGCGCGTGGGCGACGGCGCGGGCGGTCGCGTCGGTCACCTCGGTGAGCACCGGGGGAGCGGCCGTGAAGCGCCAACCGCCGTCCGCGGTCCGGGTGGTGCTGCGGGCGGCGAACCGCGCGCTGGTGTTGCCGAGCGCCTTCGCGCCGACCTTCCGCAGCACCTCGGCGAGGTCGTGCGCTTCGGCGAAGGAGACCAACTGCTCGTCCGCGATGGCGTTCCAGGCGTCCAGTCCGGGGAGCTTGGCGAGCGTGCGCACGGTCCGGCGGTAGGAGCCCGCCACGTGCTGGGCGGCCTCGCGCGCGGTGGCCTCGCTCGCCCCGGTCTCCCGGGCGGCCAGCACCAGGCTGGCGGCGAGCCGCTTGAGGTCCCACTCCCAAGGGCCGCGGACGGTCTCGTCGAAGTCGTTGATGTCCAGCACGATCTGGCCGCGCGCATCGCCGTACAGGCCGAAGTTCGCGGCGTGCGCGTCCCCGCAGAGCTGCGCGTTCACCCCGGTCACCGGGGTGCCCGCGAGGTCGGCGGCCATCAGTCCGGCCGAGCCGCGCAGGAAGGCGAACGGGGTCGCGGCCATCCGGCCGACCCGGATCGGCACCAGCTGGGCTATTCGGCCGGTGTTGGAGGCCTCCAGCGCGGTCACGGCCGTCGGCCGGTCGGGCGCGGGCGTGAACTCCGCATGCCGCTCCCGGGGCACCCGTGTCCGCAGCTCCTTGCCGCGTTCCCGCGCCTGCCCGTCCTGCGCCGAGGCGAACCCGGCCACCGCGAACCCGCGCCGGGTCCGCTCGTCCCGCCCCGCCGTCGGTCCCGACTGCGCCTCGACCACCTCGGCCCCACCCACGTGCGCCACTGTCCCAGCCCGTCCCTTCCGGTCCTCACCCCGTCCGCGACCTGCGCGGACGTTCGTTCGGGGGGATGGACGTACGGGGTGGCGCGGTGGTTCCGGGGGAGGGCGGTCCGCTTGCGGTGTGCGGTGTGCGGTGTGCGGTGTGCGGTGTGCGGCGGGGGCGGGGAGGACTTGCGGGCGCGGCGGAGAGGGCGAAGGCCCCCGGGGCAGCGTGCGTTCGGGGGAGGGGGAGGTGCCGGGTAGCGTGGTGCGGGTGAACGATCTCGGGGGGAACGGTCTTCGGGCGCACCGGCGTACGCGCCTGGCGGCGGGGTGCGCCGCCGTGCTGACGGTGGTGGCCGGGCTGGGCGTGCGCGCGGTGCCGGGCGGGGAGTTCGCCAAGTGCGCCGGGGACGCGCTCTACACAGTCCTGCTGTACGCCCTGCTGGTGCTGGCCGTGCCGAGGGTGCGCCCCGGCCGGGCCGCCCTGCTGGCCGCCGCGCTCAGCTGGGCCGTGGAACTGTTCCAGCTCACCGGTCTGCCGGACGCCTGGGGGCGGCACAGCACGGCGGCCCGGCTGGTGCTGGGCTCGACCTTCAATCCGCCGGACCTGCTCTGGTACCTGGTCGGCGCGGGCTGTGCGGGCCTGCTCCACCGGCTGCTGCGGACCTCACGGGTCGCAGCGGCCGGCGGAGCGGGAGCCGCCTGAACGGGTCCGCCCGGGCCGATCTCCTGACGTGGCGTCAGAGCGGCAGCAGCTCCGGTCGCTTGGGCTCGAGGTGGTCGCCCGAGGACTCGCCGCGCAGGCGCCGGCCGACCCAGGGCAGCAGGTGCTCACGGGCCCACTGGATGTTCTCCCGCCGCTGGTCGGCGGGGCTGAGCGCGCGGGCGTTCGGCCACGGGGCCTCCGGGTCCTGCTCGGTGCGCAGGCCCAGCGAGCGGGCGGCCAGCAGGGCGACCCGCTGGTGGCCCTCGGGGGACAGGTGCAGGCGGTCCTCGCTCCACGCGTGGCGGTCCTGCACCGCGCGCAGCGACCACAGGTCGGCCACCTTGCAGCCGTTGCGGTCGGCGACGGCGCGCATGTGCCCGTTGTAGGTGGCGATCTTGCCGCGCAGGTGCTTCAGCAGCGGCACGTCCTTGGTGTCGAAGCCGGTGCAGATCAGCACCGTTCCGGCGCTCTCGGTGAGTTGGACGACGGCGGCCTCGAAGCGCTCGGCGACCTCGTCCGGGTCGGCGCCCGGCCGGAGGATGTCGTTGCCGCCGGCGCAGAAGGTGACCAGGTCGGGCTGGAGGCGCCGCACCTGCGGCACCTGCTCGGCGGTGATCTGGTCCAGCAGTCGGCCGCGCACCGCGAGGTTGGCGTAGCGGAAGGCGCCCGGCGGGCGTCCGGCGGCGAGGAGCCCGGCGAGGCGGTCGGCCCACCCGGCGAACCTGCCGTCGACGCCGGGATCGTTCAGGCCCTCGGTGAAGCTGTCCCCGAGGGCGGCATACGAATCGAGGTCAAGGGTCTCCTGGAGATTCGGCATGAAGGAGATAGTTCACCCAATCAAGTGACCTACGCCACCGTAGGTGACCCCGGCGGCACGTGAGATGGGCCACGTGACCTCTCGGCCCTCTCCGCCGGGCGCCCGGCGGCGGCTGCCGCCCGGCCACGGCGGCTGCCACCGGATGCCCGCGGAACGGCCCCGGCGGTCCGATGCGCCGGTGCCTGCGCCGGGTGCGCGGGGGCGTGCGACCGCCGGGAGCGCCCGTCCGGGTGTGCGAACGGTTCCGTCGGGGCAGCCGCCTTGGGAACGAAGGTGTTCGGCCCCGGGAGCCCCGAACTCCGTGCGACGAACTCCCCGCGATCCAAGGATGGTTGAGCCATGCTCACGCAGACTCCGGAGCGCCACGCCCGGCCGCGGCGCTACCTGATGTGCCGGCCGACGCACTTCACCGTGGACTACACGATCAACCCGTGGATGGACCCCTCCCAGCCCACCGACACCGCGCTCGCCCTGCGGCAGTGGGAGCGGCTCTACTGGACGTACCGCCGGCTCGGCCACACCGTCGAGCTGATCGACCCGGTTCCCGGCCTGCCCGACATGGTGTACGCCGCCAACGGCGCCACCGTGCTGGACGGCCGGGCCCTGGTCGCCACCTTCCGCCACCCGGAGCGGGCCGCCGAGTCGGAGGCCTACCAGGCCTGGTTCCGCGAGCGCGGCTACCGCGAGGTGCGCCGCGCCGGGCACGTCAACGAGGGCGAGGGCGACCACCTGGTGGTGGGCCGCCGGGTGCTCGCCGGGACGGGCTTCCGCACCTCGCGCGCCGCGCACGCCGAGGCCGGGGAGCTGTTCGGCGTCCCCGTGGTCAGCCTGACCCTGGTCGACCCGCGCTTCTACCACCTGGACACCGCACTGGCGGTGCTCGGCGACGACCACGTCATGTACTACCCGGAGGCCTTCGACGCCGACAGCCGCTCGGTGCTGCGCGCGCTCTACCCGGACGCGATCCTCGCCGACCGCGCCGACGCCGAGGTGTTCGGGCTCAACGCGGTCTCCGACGGCCGCCGGGTGCTGCTGCCGGAGGCCGCCAAGAACCTGGCCGGCCGTCTGGTCGAGCACGGGTACCAGCCCGTCCCGGTGGACGTCTCGGAGCTGCTGAAGGGCGGCGGCGGGGCGAAGTGCTGCACCCTGGAGCTCAGGCCGGAGTGAGGGCCCGCCCGGAGCCGGTTCCCGGCGCCGTGACCAGCAGCACCTCCAGGGTGCGCGGCCCGTGCACCCCCTCCACCCGGTCCAGCTCGATGTCGCTGGTGGCGGACGGCCCGGAGATCCAGGTCTGCGGCCGTACCGGATCGAGTCGTGGCAGCGCCAGCGGCACCGAGGCGACGACCTGCTCCGGCACCCGCACCACGCAGACGTGGTGGTCCGGGACGAGTGAGAGCAGCCGCCGCCCCTGGCCGGGGCCCGCGTCCAGCACGATCGTCCCGGTCTCGGCGACGGCCAGCGCGCAGCCGGTCACCACGCTGTCCACCGCGTCCAGTCGGGCGGCGGTCAACGTCCCGTCGTCCGGGAGGAGTTCGATCCCCTCGGCCTCGGCCTCGGTGAGCCAGGCGGGCGGCAGCCCGGCGGGCACCACGGCCGTCCGGCTGCCCCGCTCGACCAGCAACCCGGCGATCCTCCCGGGTAGTTCGTCCTCGGGGGAGCGGTGCACCAGGGCCCGGTAGTCGGCCAGGTTGCGGTGCAGCAGGTCGAGCAGCGCCGCCGGGTCGTCCGTCGGCACGTGTGCGGTCAGGTAGTCGCGGGGCAGTGGCTGTTCGGCGACGGCGGCGGTGTCGCCGAGCGCGGCCCGGATCCGGCCGAGGACCAACTCGCGGGAGGTGGAGGGCCGTTCGGGCGGATTGCGGTCGGACGTGGTCATCTGCGGTTCCTCCGCCACCAGTCGCGGAACGGTTCGGCCGGCACCTCCGGCAGGTCCCGGGTGTCGCTCCAGGCCCGTCCGGGCCCGGGCAGCCGGCGCGGGTGCAGCCGCCGGGTGCGGCCGGCCAGCCGCTCGGCGGCGGTGAGCGCCGCCGGGTGGTCCAGCACGAACCCGGCGGCCGCCATCGCGGCCCGCTCCAGCGGGTGTCCGCCCTGCTCGGCGACCCGCTCGCGCAGGTGCACCAGTACCTCGGGGATGTCGATCGCCACCGGGCAGGCCTCGTAGCAGGCCCCGCAGAGCGAGGAGGCGTACGGCAGCGAGGCGTCCACCGGGCTCGCGGTGCCGCGCAGTTGGGGCGTCAGGATGGCGCCGATCGGCCCGGGGTAGACCGAGCCGTAGGCGTGCCCGCCGGCCCGCTCGTACACCGGGCAGACGTTGAGGCAGGCCGAGCAGCGGATGCAGCGCAGCGCCTGGCGGCCGACCCGGTCGGCGAGCGCGGCGGTGCGGCCGTTGTCCAGCAGCACCAGGTGGAACTCGGACGGGCCGTCGCCCGCCGTCGTCCCGGTCCAGAGCGAGGTGTAGGGGTTCATCCGCTCGGCGGTGGAGGAGCGGGGGAGCAGCTGGAGGAAGACCTCCAGGTCCCGCCAGGTCGGCACGACCTTCTCGATCCCGACCACGGAGATCAGCGTGCGCGGCAGGGTGAGACACATCCGGCCGTTGCCCTCGGACTCGACCACCACCAGGGTGCCGGTCTCGGCGACCATGAAGTTGGCGCCGGAGACGGCGACTTCGGCGCGCAGGAACTTCTCCCGCAGGTGCAGCCGGGCGGCCTCGGCGAGTTCCGCGGGGGAGTCGGTGAGGCCCTCGGGCGCCGGGCGGCCCCAGGAGGCCATCCGGTCGGCGAAGACCTCCCGGATCTCGGCGCGGTTGCGGTGGATCGCCGGCACCAGGATGTGCGAGGGCCGGTCGTCGCCCAACTGCACGATCAGTTCGGCGAGATCGGTCTCGTAGGCGGTGATCCCCTCGGCCGCCAGCGCCTCGTTGAGCTCGATCTCCTGGGTGGCCATGGACTTGACCTTGACGACCTCGGTCCGGCCGGTGGCCCTGACCAGTCCGGCGACGATCCGGTTGGCCTCCTCGGCGTCGGCGGCCCAGTGCACGGTGCCGCCGGCCGCCGTGACGGACTCCTCCAACTGCACCAGGTAGCGGTCGAGGTGGCGCAGCGTGTGGTCCTTGATCGCCTTCCCGGCGGCGCGCAGCCGCCCCCAGTCGGCGAGTTCGGCGACGGCCCGGGCCCGTTTGTCGCGGATGGTGTGGGTGGCGTGCCGCAGGTTGGTGCGCAGCCGCTCGTCCCGTACGGCCCCGGCGGCGGCCTCGGGGAAGGCGGGCATGCCGAGGAACGCGTGACTCACGACGGCCTCCAGGGGTGTTCCTCGGTACTGGCCAGGATCTCCGCCAGGTGCAGCGGCCGCAGCGGCGCGCCCCGGCGGCGCAGGGTGCCGCCGAGGTGCAGCAGGCAGGAGTTGTCGGCGCCGCACAGCACACGGGCGCCGGTGCTCAGCGCGTTGGCGGTCTTGTCTTCGGCCATGGCGGCCGACACCGCCGCGTTCTTGACCGCGAAGGTGCCGCCGAAGCCGCAGCACTCCTCCGCCCCGGGCAGCTCGACCAGTTCCAGGCCCCTGACGGCGCCCAGCAGCCGGCGCGGGCGCTCACCGAGGCCGAGCAGGCGCAGGCCGTGGCAGGACGGGTGGTAGGTGACGGTGTGCGGGAAGTACGCGCCGACGTCCTCGACGCCGAGCACGTCGGTCAGGAACTCGGTCAGTTCGACCACTCGGGGCACCAGCGCGGTGGCCAGGTCGGCGAGTTCGGTGCCCCGGCCCTCGGTGGCGGCCCTGGCGCCGATCCGGGGGTAGTTGTCCCGGACCATCGCCACGCAGGATCCCGAGGGCGTCACCACGTGGTCGTACCCGGCGAAGGCCCTCGCCGTCCGTCGGAGCAGCGGCTCGCAGGCCCTGCGGTAGCCGGTGTTGTACTGCGGCTGCCCGCAACAGGTCTGCCCGGCGGGGAAGTCCACCGCAACGCCGAGCCGTTCCAGCACCCGGACGGTGGCCACCGCCGTGGCGGGGAACAGCGCGTCGT
This sequence comes from Kitasatospora sp. NPDC001095, assembly GCF_053598615.1. NCBI lineage: Bacteria > Bacillati > Actinomycetota > Actinomycetes > Kitasatosporales > Streptomycetaceae > Kitasatospora > Kitasatospora sp. NPDC001095. The sequence goes on from NZ_JBSFKQ010000020.1 coordinate 109,096, forward strand.
TGACGCAGGTGGCGAACAGCGCGACCCGCATCCGGGCTCCCTCCTGCCGAACTGCTGCCGAACTCCTGTCGAACTCCCGGCGGACGTACGGACGTACGCGCGCACGGACGGTGCCGGACGCCGAGCGGCACCGGTCCGCTCGTGATCGTACCGAGCGGACCGGTGCCGCGGTGGGACCTCGGGTGCCGAGCCCCGGGCTCAGGCCCGGGGGCCGGGACTCAGGCGCCGAGCCACAGGTCCGGGCCGAACACCTCGTAGTGGATGTCCGCCGCCGGGACGCCCGCGGTCAGCAGCTGCTCGCGGACGGCGCGCAGGAAGGGGAGCGGGCCGCAGAGGTAGGCGGTGGTGCCGGCCGGGACCTCGACGGTGGAGAGGTCCACCAGGCCGGTGCGCTCGGCCGGCCACTCGCCGAGCGGCTGCTCGTAGAAGACGTGCGAGGTGGCGTTCGGCAGCGCGCTGGTGAGCTGCGCGAGCTCGGCCCGGAAGGCGTGGCTCAGCTGGTCGCGGTCGCCGTGGACGGAGACGATCCGCCGGGTGGAGCCGGTGGCGGCCAGGTGGTCGAGCATGGCGGTCATCGGGGTGTTGCCGATGCCGGCGGAGGCGAGCAGCACCGGGCCGTCGCCGTCGGCCAGGGCGATGTCGCCCAGCGGGGGCGCCAGCTCGATGGAGTCGCCGGCCTTCAGGTGGTCGTGCAGGTGGCCGGAGACCTCACCGCCGTCCTCGCGCTTGACGCTGAAGCGCAGCGCGCCGTCGGCGCCGCCGGAGAGGCTGTACTGGCGGATCTGGTGGGCGCCGTCGGCCAGTTCGGTGCGCACCGAGACGTACTGGCCGGGGCGGAAGGCGGGCACCGGGCGGCCGTCGGTCGGGCGGACCAGGTAGGTGGTGACGGCCTCGGTCTCCTGGACGCGGGCGACGACGGTGTAGGTGCGCCACAGGTCGGCCGGGTCACCGCCGGCGGCGACCTCGGCGCGCAGCCGGTCCTCGATGGCGATCAGCGCGTTGGCCATCAGCCAGTAGACCTCGTCCCAGGCGGCGGCGACCTCGGGGGTGACGGCCTCGCCGAGCACCTCCACGATGGCGGCGAACAGGTGCTCGTGGACGATCTTGTACTGGTCGTTGCCGATGCCGACGGAGACGTGCTTGTGGGCGATGCGGGCGAGCATCGCGTCCGGCCGCTGGTCCGGGTCGGCGATCAGCGCGGTGGCGAAGGCGGCTATCGAGCCGGCCAGGGCCTCGCGCTGGCTGCCGTTGGCCTGGTTGCCCCGGTTGAAGAGGTCGCGCAGCAGCTCCGGGTGCGCGGCGAACATCCGGTCGTAGAAGCGCGGGGTGATGTCACCGATGGCGGCGCCCACGACGGGCAGGGTGGCCTCGATGACCTCGGCGGACTTCGCGGACAGCATCAGACGGCTCCTCATTGGTATCTGAGATGCGTATTAAAGGCCGCAGGGTGGTACGCGGCCCCGGGTGGGCTGATCAGCCTGTGGGTCCGGCGGCCCCGGTGGGTGCGGTGGTCAGGTCGAGCAGGACCGGACCGGTGGGGGAGGCCACCAGATCGGCGACCGAGAGGTGGTCGAGCGCCGCGAAGAACGCCTCCTGGGCGCCCCGCAGTGCCCCGCGCAGCCGGCACGCGGCCCGCAGCGGACACGGCGGATCGTCCTCGCAGCCGACCACGTCGCCGACCCCCTCCAGCTCCCGCAGCAGCAGCCCGAGCGAACCGGTCCGCCCGGCGAAGGTGAGCGTCAGCCCGCCGCCGCGACCGCGTCGGGCCTCCACCACTCCCATGTGCTGCAGCCGGCTGACCACCTTCGCCGCGTGGGTGTACGGCACGCCGACCGACTCGGCCACCTCGCGGGTGGTCGGGGTGTCGCCCTCGTCCAGGACGGCCAGTCGCATGGCGATCCGTAGGGCGATGTCGGTGCTCTTGGTCAGCCTCACGTTCGAAACGCTATCGAATGCGAGTCTCCGACTCCAATTTTCTGCACGACTTCGATCGAGACCCTCGACACACCGGTTCGCCGGGGGTGCTTGCGATCGAATCTGAACAGTTGGCGACATTAGTAATCACTCCCTGACGGAATGTCAGGGCGGCTCTTACGCTTCCCCCGGCTCCGAACACCACCACATCCGCACCGTTCGTACCGCCGAGCAGCTGGAGAGATCCGTGAGAACAGCCCGCACACCCCGCCGTACCCGGACGGCCGTGGCCGCGATAACCGCGACCACGGCCGCGCTGCTGGCACTGCCCGCGACGGCCGAGGCCGTCACGCCGCCGCCGGGCGTCGCCGCGCACGTGGCGGTGGCGCCGTACCCGGCGGGAGTCGCGCTGACGCCGGACGGCGGCCACGCCTACGTGACCAGCCAGAGCAGCGGCGCGGTCAGCGTGCTGGACACCGCGAGCAACACCGTTTCCGGCACCTTCACCGCCGGGACGGGCTCGTACGCCGTGGCCGTCTCGCCCGACGGGCACCGGGCCTACCTGACGCACCACCTGGACAACACCGTCAGCGTCGTGGACACCGCCACCGACACCGTCACCGCGACCGTCCCGGTCGGCGCCCAGCCCTGGGGCCTCGCCCTCTCCCCGGACGGCTCCCGCGCCTACGTGAGCAACGCCGCCGCCGGCACCGTGAGCGTGCTGGACACGTCGTCCGCCACCGTGACCGCGACCGTCCCGGTCGGCGCCGAACCGCACGGACTGGCCCTCTCCGCGGACGGCACCCGGCTGTACGTCGCCGCCTCCGGCGCCAAGGCGGTCACCGTGGTCGACACCGCGGCCGGCACGGTGAGCGGCACCGTCCCGGTCGGCCACAGCGCCTTCGGCCTCGCGCTCAGCCCGGACGGCACCCGGCTGTGGGCCGCCGACGGCGACGACGCCACCGCCGCGGTGATCGACACCGCGGCCGGCACGGTCCTCGGCACCGTCGCGGTCGGCTCCGGCCCCTACGCCGTGGCCCTCTCCCCGGACGGCGCGGCGGCCTACGTCTCCAACTACGCCGGCAACACCCTCAGCGTGGTGGACACCGCGAGCCGGACGGTCACCGCGACCGTCCCGGTGGGCGCGAGCCCGTACAGCCTGGCCCTGACCGCCGACGGGCGGCACGGCTACCTCGCCGACTTCACCGGCAACGCCGTCGACGTGGTGAACTTCCCGCTCCCGGTGCCGGACGTGACCGCGATCAGCCCGAACGGCGGCTCCGGGCTGGGCGGCACCGCGGTGACCATCACCGGGACCGACCTGGCCGGCGCCACCGGCGTGACCTTCGGCGCGGCCGGCGCCGCCACCTCCTTCAGCTGCACCAAGGCGAGCTGCACCGCGACCGCCCCCGCCACCACCGTCACCGGGCCGGTGGACGTCCGGGTCACCGCGCCCGGCGGCACCAGCGCCGTCGTCGCCGCCGACCGCTTCACCTACACCGCCCCCGCCGCCCACCTGGGCGTCGCCCTCACCGCGACCCCGGTGACCGGGCTGCTCTCCAGCCGGGTCGACTACACCCTCACCCTCACCGGCCAGGGCCCCGACCCGGTGACCACGGCCACCGTCGCCGCCGACCTGCCCGCCGGGCTGAGTGCGACCTCCGGCGACTGCACGATCGCGGGAGGAAAGCTCGGCTGCGCGCTGACCGCGCCGCTGGCCAAGGGCGTGAGCACCACCCGGCACTTCTCGATCACGGTCGGCCTGTTCTCGCTGCTCCGCAGCTGGGACGTCACCGTGGCCCGCACCGCCGGGGTGCCCGCCGACCCCTCGCCCGCCACCAGCCGGGCCACCCGCAGCTGCAGCGCCGTCCTCGGCCTGCTGGTCACCTGCAAGTAGCGCCTACCGGCCGCGTCCGGGCAGCCGCGTCGGGCCCCGCCGAAACCTTTCGGCTGGGCCCGACGCGGCCTGGCGCGGCCCGGCGCTGCCGGGCGGGCGAACACCGACCGGCTCCGCAGGCGCCGAAGCACCTGGCAAACGGCCGGGGCGCCGGCCCCCCCGGGGGGTCGGTGGGCGGCGCCCCCCCCCACACGGGGGCGGGAAGCGCCCAGCCGGCGGAACGCACAGGCAGGGAGAGAGAG
>NZ_JBSFKQ010000021.1:0-111449 GCF_053598615.1 Kitasatospora sp. NPDC001095
CACCTCGGGGTCGTCGGGGGCCAACGCCAATGCTCTCTCCAGGAGTTCGGCGGCTGACTGCCCGCCCCGGCTTCACAGGTATCGGCCCGGCGGCTCAGAAGCCCCCGGTCTGCTCGTCCCGGCGACGCTGCCAGCGCTGCTCCACCCGGTCCATCATCCCGGCCTTGCGGCGCGGGGCGGCGGCCGGGCGGGCCCCGGCCCCCTGGCCGGCGGGCCCACGGCGCCAGCCGGTCACGGCGAACACCGCACACCCGAGCATCACCAGGAAGCCCACGACGCTGACCCAGATCTGGTCCGGCACGACCATGCCGCCCATCAGCAGGCCGATGCCCACCACGAAGCCGGCGACGGCCAGGTAGACCCGCCGACGGGTGTAGGTGCGCAGCCCGGTTCCCTCAAGCGCAGACGCGAATTTGGGATCTTCGGCATACAGCGCTCGCTCCATCTGGTCGAGCAGTCGCTGCTCGTGCTCCGAGAGCGGCACGGAGTCCTCCTACTCGTCGGTCGCGGGTGCGACCGGTCCGCCCACCCCGGTCGGGGAGGCAAGTCCAATCAGCCTTGGGGCACACGGTCGGACGCCCGTGCGGGGGACCCGGCCCGTGTCGTCCATATGCCCCACGCGTCCGGCTGTCATGCTTTCCGGCTTTACCCAGATCATACGGTCCGTGGGCCCGTTACGGAGTGGTCGGCGCCGCGTGGGACGGGCCACTTCGTGCGGGGACGGCCGCACCGGTGTCAACGCACCACGCCCCGGACAAGTGCCCGATCGGATGGAATCGTCCCGGACCTGGGCAGGTTCGCCACCGGGCGCCGTGGCAGGGCCGGAGCCGGGCGGCGCGGGACGGGGACACGGCCGGGAGAACCGGCGGCTTCAAGATCCTGAACCGGCGCCGTACGGCGTGCGAAAAAGCCGTACGGCGGCGGGAGGGTCGGTGAAGGGGCGCGCGGGCCCGGAGGGGCGCCTCAGCCCAGGGTGGCCAGCAGGTGCAGCTGGGTCGCCACGGCGTGGAAGGCGGGCTGCGCGGCGGCGGCCTCCTCCAGCTTCAGCAGCGCGTCCAGCGCGCCCGGCTCGGTGTCCACCAGCACGCCGGGGACGAGGTCGGAGAAGACCCGTACGCCGTGCACCGACTCCACCCGCAGGCCCGCGGCCTCGGCCAGCCGGCCCAGCTCCTCGCCGGTGAAGCGGCGCGGCATCGGGTCCTGCTCGCCCCAGCGGCCGTCGGCGGCGGTGAGCACGGTGCGGGCCTCGTTGAAGTGGCCGGCCAGGGCGCGGGCCAGCACGGCGCCGTTGCGGTTGGCCGCCAGCAGGCTGACCACGCCGCCCTCGCGCAGGGTGCCCGCCAGGCTGCCGAGCGCCTCGGCCGGGTCGTCCACCATCTCCAGCACGCCGTGGCAGAGCACCGCGTCGACGCTGCCGGCGGCGACCAGCTCGGGCAGGGTCTGGGTGTCGCCCTGGACGGCCCGCACCAGGTCCGTCACACCGGCCTCGGCGGCCCGGCGCTCCAGGGCGAACAGGGCGTCCGGGCTCGGGTCGACCACGGTGACCCGGTGGCCGAGCTTGGCGACCGGCACGGCGAAGTTCCCGGTGCCGCCGCCGGTGTCGACCACGTCGAGCACCGGCTGGTCCAGCTCGGCCGACCGCTTCTCCAGGGCCGCCCGGACCACCTCCCACACCACGGCGGTACGCAGGGCGCTGCGGGGACGCGTCGGGTACAAGGTGGGGCTCCTTGGCACGTGCAGTTCGATCAGGATGCCTCCACCTTAGAGCCTGTCCCTCGGATCCTTGCCGGGCCCACGACGCTCCCCCGGCCTGCGGCCGGGAGGTGCCCCCACCTCCGCCTTGCGATGCACGCACCCCGACGCCGCGGCCTGGTCCGACGAAATCCAGGAGACAGGTCTAAACCGGCCCGGCGGGGACCACGCCCACGCCCGGCGGCTCGCCGCCGTCCGGCGGCAGCCGGGGCGGGGGCGGGACGGCGTGCAGGCCGAGCAGGCGCTCGACCAGGCGCAGGAACAGGGCGGAGTTGCGGATCAGGTCGTCGGCGTCGCGGGCCGAGGCGGCGCCCCTGATCCCGGCCTCGGCGGCGGCCCGGCGGCGGGCACCCGCACCGTAGTAGAGCGCCCACTCGGCGAGCTCGGGGGCCACCTCGGGCAGCACCTCCCACGCGCTGCGGATGGCCTTGCGGCGGCGCGGGCTCTTCTCCGGGCGCCCGCGCACCGCCAGGACGGCAGCCACCGTGCGCAGCGCGGCCAGGTGGGCGGTGGCGTAGCGCTCCAGCGGATCCTCCAGGGCGCGGGCCCGGGCGAGGGTGCGGTGGGCGTCGATGAGCAGGTCGAGGGCGGCCGGCGGCGCGGAGACCCGGCGCAGCACGGGATGGACGTCCGCTGTGGCGGGGCGTCCGGCGGACGGACCCGGGAAGAGCGGCAGGGCGGCGGAGTGGAGGCGGGCGGTGACGGGCTCAGGACGGCTGATGGTCATGGTCTCCCCCGTTCCGAGGCAGCGCGCGGACCGGGTGGCCCGTGCGTCTCCATCGTGGACGGCGGCACTGACAATCCGGGCCCCCGGTGAGCCGGAAGCGGGCAAGGGTGGCCGGAAAGGCTCCGGAAACGGCGTAAGGCGGCGGGCGCGGTCCTCCCCCGGTTCCGCGCCGCCGCCATGCCGTCGCTCCGCCGATCCCACGGTCGGCGGTGCGACTCCCCCGTACGGCCGGTCTCCCCCCGGCCCGCTCCGCCGCCCCGTGTCGGCGGTGCGAGGACCGTGACCAGCCCCGTGGCGGTCCGTCCGCCGCCTCCCCCTGGCGTTTCGCTTCCGGGGGACGGACGGATCCGCCGCCCGGGTGGGCCCGGCGCCCGACGCGCCGCCCTCCCGGGTGCCTCCACTCTCCCGTCTGCGCAGGTCGGCGGCCATCCGCTGAGGTACTCAACCGTGGATCTGAGTATCCGTACTCAGTCCGCCCCGGCCCGCCGGCCGCCGGAACCGGGAGGTGCGCCCACCGCGTCCCGGCTGCCGGTACGGTACGGCGGAGCCGGGCACGGACCGACCCCGCCGGACGACGAGACGACGAGGGGACGCGATGACGAGGAGGGGGACGAGATGACGGTCCTGCCGCTGATCTTCACCAGCGGACTGGCCAGCGGCGTCAACGCCTACGCGGTGGTGCTGCTGCTCGGCCTGCTGGGCAGGTTCGCCGACGCGGACTCGGTGCCGCGGGCGCTGGAGCGCACGGACGTGCTGGTCGTGGCCGGCGTGCTGTTCGCACTGGAGGCGGTGGCCGACAAGATCCCGTACCTGGACAGCGTCTGGGACGCCGTGCACACGGTGATCCGGCCGGTCGCCGGCGCCACCGTCGGCGTGCTGATCGCGAGCAACGACCCCGGCTCGCTGAGCGAGGTCGCGGCCGGCGCGATGGGCGGCACCTCGGCGCTGGTCAGCCACCTGGTGAAGGCCTCGCTGCGGATGGCCGTCAACACCTCCCCCGAGCCGGCCAGCAACATCGTGGTCAGCCTGGCGGAGGACCTCTCGGTGGCCGGCCTGATCACCCTGGCGATCTTCCACCCCTGGCTGGCCGCCACCGCGGCCGCCGTGGTCCTGGCCGTCGGGCTGCTGCTGGTCCGGCTGGCGGTCAGCAGGATCCGGGCCTTCCGGGCCCGCCGCCGCGAGCGCCGGGCCGCCCGGGCGGCGGGGGTCGCGTAAGGGCCGTCCTAGGATCTGGTGCCATGGCACGGATCGTCATCATCGGCGCAGGAATGAGCGGGCTCGCGGCGGCCTCACGGCTGGCGACCATCGGCCACCGGGTGACGGTCTGCGAGGCGGGCGGCACCCACGGGGGCATGGTCGGGCGGTACGAGCGCGAGGGCTTCGCCTTCGACACCGGGCCCGGGCTGCTCGCCCTCCCCGCGGTCTACCGCGACCTGGCGCTGAAGACCGGCAGGGAGCCGCTGGAGCAGCTGGTCGAGCTGGCCCCGGTCGACCCGGAGAGCCGGCACCTGTTCGCCGACGGCACCGTCGTCACCCTGCCGAACGCCTCCCGCGGCGGTGTCAGCCAGGCCCTGGACGCCGCCTTCGGCGCGGGCTCCGGCGCCCGCTGGAGCGCGGTGATGAACCACGGCCGGACGGTCTGGGAGGCCACCCGCCGCCCGCTGCTGGAGGAGCCGCTGCCGGCCGAGCGCGGCGTGCTGTCCGCGGCCGACCGGGCCCTGCTGGGCACCGACCCGTACCCCGTCCCGCCGCGCACCGGCCTGGCCCGGCTGCGCCGCGCGCAGCCGTGGTCCCTGGAGCACGTGGCCGCGCGCGAGCTCGGCGGCCACCCCGGCCTGACCGCCCTGCTGTTCGAGTCGGCCGTCCGGTACGGCTTCAACCCGGCCGAGGCGCCCGCCGGGGCCACCGTGCTGCCGTACATGGAGCAGTCCTTCGGCGTCTGGTACGTCCGGGGCGGCCTGCGGGCGCTCGCGGACGCGGTGTTCCGCCGCTGCGAGCTGCGCAAGGTCGAGTTCCGCTTCGACACCCCGGTCACCCGGGTGGTCGTCGAGGGCGGCCGGGCGCGCGGGGTCGAGACGGCGGGCGGCCGGATCGACGCGGACCTGGTGGTCTCCGCGATGGACACCGCCGCCCTCCACCGCCACGGCCTCTCCGAGTGGCCGGGGGTGCCGGCCGAGGACTGGGAGCCGCAGGAGGTGCCCGGCCGGTTCAGCGTGCTGCTCGCACTGCGCGGGCCCCGGCCGGAGGGCACGGCGCACCGCACGGTGGTGCACGCGGCCGATCCGGCTGCCGAGGCGAACGCCCTCACCCTCTCCGTCCCGCCGTGCGAGCGCCCCACCGTCCAGGTGCTGCGCCCGGACGACCCGGCGCTGCGGCCCGACGACGACCACGAGAGCGTGGTGCTGACCGCGACCGTCCCCGCCCAGGGCGAGTTCGACTGGACGGCGCCGGGCGTCGCCGACCGCTACGCCGACCACCTGCTCGCCCATGTGGACGCGGCCGGCCTGCGCCTGCGCGAGCGGGTGCTGTGGCGGGTCGTCCGCACCCCGGAGGACACCCGCAGGGAGACCGGAGCCCTCGGCGGCGCGGTCGCCCGCCCGGCCCTGGCCGGCTCCGGGGGCTCCTGGCTGAAGGCCGCCAACGAGTCCCCCGTCCCCGGGCTCTACCTGGTCGGCGGCAACGCCCACCCCGGCGGCGGCCTCGCCCGGGTCGGCATGTCGGCCTGCATCACCGCCGGGCTGATCGGCCCGGCCTAGGGCCGTCGGACCGGGGTCAGCCCTGGTGCCAGGTGTGCTGCTGCTGGTAGCCGTGGTTCTGGTCGTACGTCGGCTGCTGCGGGATGCCCTGGACGTTCGGGTCGGGCTGGGGCTGCCACTGCTGCTGGGGCTGGGCGTTCTGGTCCCAGGCCTGCTGGTGCTGCGGCTGCTGGTAGCCCGCGTACGGGTCCTGCTGCGGGTAACCGCCGTACGGGTCCTGCTGTTGCTGGGGGTAGCCGCCGTAGGACTGCTGGTCGTAGGACGACTGCTCGTACGGCTGCTGCTCGTAGCCGAAGGCGGGCTGCTGCTGGGTCTGCCACTGCTGCTGGTCGTAGCCGGCCTGGTAGGCGCCGGCGTACGGGTCCTGGGGCTGGTGCTGGACCTGCGGCTGCTGCTCGTAGTACGCGGAGGCGTAGACGCCGTCCTGGGCGAGTTCCTGCATCTCGAAGGCGGCGGTCTGCTCGACCTCCGGCACCTCGTCGGGCACCGGCAGGGGCTCCGGGGTCTCCTCGACGGCGCTGACCTCGCCGACCCGCTTCCGGGTGGCCGCGGCGGCCGCCACCGCGGCGGTGCCGCCGGTGAGGGCGCCGAGCAGCGGCACCTTGGCGAGCGGTCCGGGCAGGCTGCCGTCGGGCTTCCGCAGGGACCAGCCGGTCTGGTAGCCGCGCCTGACCGAGAGGGTGACGAAGGTCTGGCCGACCGCGAACAGCGCGGCGCCGGCGCCGATCACCACGACCGAGCCGAGGACCATCCCGACGGCCACGCCCAGGAAGCCGGCCAGGGCCAGGACCCGCCAGTGCACCGGGGCCCGGTTCTGCAGCAGCACCTCCGCGACCAGCCAGAGCGCCACCACCGCCAACGCGGCGTACAGCAGCAGGTATCCGATGCCCATCCGCCCGCTACCTCCAGTCGCGTGCCCGCGCGTGTGCGCCGCGCGTGTGCGGCGACTGTACCGGTTCAACGGCCGGGGTACCGCATCGCGTTCCCCGGGCCCCGGACACCGGCCGCACACGACCGGGCCCGCCACCCCCGGTACGGTGACGGGCTCGTGAACACCCGGCGTCAGCGCCGGTGCAGCCCCAGGTTCTGGTAGATCTCCAGCGTCGCCGTCGAGTGGTTCAGCGTGATGAAGTGCAGACCGGGCGCGCCCTCGGCGAGGAGGCGCTCGGCCATCGCCGTGGCGTGCTCCATGCCGACGGCCCGCAGGGCCTCCGGGTCGTCGATGGCCGCCCGCAGCCGGGCCTCCAGGTCGGCCGGGAAGGCCGAGCCGCTGAGCTGCGGGAAGCGCTCCAGCTGTTTGGCGTTGGTGACCGGCATGATCTCCGGGATGATCGGCGCCTCGCAGCCGGCGGCCGCCACCCGGTCGCGCAGCCGCAGGTAGTCGTCCACCTCGAAGAACATCTGGGTGATCGCGTAGTCGGCCCCGGAGCGGATCTTCGCGACGAAGTGCCGGATGTCCTCGTCCCAGTCGGTGGAGCGCGGGTGCATGTTCGGCGAGGCCGCGACGCCGACGCAGAAGTCGCCGATGCCCTTGATCAGCTCCACCAGCTCGTACGCGTAGGTGACGCCGTCGGGGTGCCTGACCCACTCGCCCATCGGGTCCCCGGGCGGGTCGCCCCGGACCGCGAGGACGTTGCGCACGCCCTGGTCGGCGTACTGGCCGATGATGTTGCGCAGCTCGGCGATCGAGTGGTCCACCGCGGTGAGGTGGGCGACCGGGGTCAGGGTGGTCTCGGTGGCGATCCGGCCGACCATGTTGACGGTGCGCTCGCGCGAGGAGCCGCCGGCGCCGTACGTCATGCAGACGAAGTTGGGGTCGAGGGGCTCGAGCCGGCGGATGGCGTCCCAGAGCTTCTGCTCGCCGACCTCGGTGCGCGGCGGCATGAACTCGAAGGAGAAGGAGCGCTTGCCGGCCGCCAGGAGTTCGCGCACGGTCAGTGCGCGATCCGTTCTCGTGGAAGCGATGCCGAGTGCCATGCTGGCAGGCTATCCGGCGGTCGGAGGGGCCGGACATCGGATTCCATCTATTGAGACAACTGATGGACGGCGCTCCGGTTCACCCCGGTAGGGCTCCGCGGCGCCTCCCGCGCGCCCCCGGCGGGGCCGCTCGCACGCCCGTTCCCGGCCGCCCCGCTACGCTTGCTGCACCCCCAGAGAACCAGCGGAGCCCCATCGTGACCTCGTCCAGCACCCGGCCGGCCAACCCCGGTTCGGCCATCAGTGCGGCCAGCAGTGCGGCCAATCCCATTGACGTGGAGGACGTCCGCACCCGCGTCAACGCGGCGCTCGCCGCGTTCATGGACGGCCAGTCCGTGCTGCTCGACAAGATCTCGCCCCGGCTGGCCCCCGCCGCCGACGCGCTGCGCGACTTCCTGCTGGACGGCGGGAAGCGGCTGCGCCCGGCGTTCTGCTACTGGGGCTGGCGCGGCGCCGGCGGCCCGGCCGGGGGCGCCACCGGCGAGGCGATCGCCAACGCGGCCGCCGCCCTGGAGCTGCTCCAGGCGAGCGCCCTGGTCCACGACGACCTGATGGACCGCAGCGACACCCGCCGCGGCCTGCCCTCGGTCCACCGCCGCTTCGAGGCGCTGCACCGCGACAACGGCTGGCGCGGTGACCGCGAGCAGTACGGCACCTCGGCCGCGGTGCTGCTCGGCGATCTGCTGCTGATCTGGTGCGACGAGCTCTTCCTGCGCTCCGGCCTGGAGCCCGCCGCCGTCCTGGCCGCCAAGCCGGTGTTCGACCTGATGCGCACCGAGGTCATGCTCGGCCAGTACCTGGACGTGCTGGAGCCGGTGGCCGGCGACTCGACCGACGAGGGCGCGCTGGACCGCGCGCAGACCGTGCTGCACTACAAGTCCGCGAAGTACACCATCGAGCGGCCGCTCCAGGTGGGAGCGCTGCTGGCCGGCGCCGGCCCCGAGCTGGTCGAGGCGTACGGGGCGTTCGGGCTGCCGCTGGGCGAGGCCTTCCAGCTGCGCGACGACCTGCTCGGCGTCTTCGGGGACCCCGCCGTCACCGGCAAGCCGGCCGGGGACGACCTGCGCGAGGGCAAGCGCACCCTGCTGGTCGCCCACGCGATGCGGGGCCTGTCGGCCGCCGACGCCCGACACCTGGACGAGCGGCTCGGCGCACCGGACCTGGCCGCCCCCGAGGTCGCCGAACTGCGCGCGCTGGTCGCCCGCAGCGGCGCGCCGGAGGTGGTGGAACGCCGGATCGAGGAGCTGATGCGGCAGTCGCTGGCCGCGCTGGAGGCGGCGCCGCTCGCCGACGGGCGGGCCCGTGCGGTGCTGCTGGCACTGGCCGAGGCCGCCACCGTCCGCAAGTACTGACGGACGGCGACGGCCTCGGGCGGGTTCTCTACCGGTTCGGGCCGGGGCCCCACGGATCCGGGGGGATCCGGCGGGTTCCGCGGACCCGGGCGGTCAGAGCGCGGCGCGCACCCGGCGGGACAGCTCGGCGGCGGCCGCCCCCGGGTCCGCCGCGGCGGTGATCGCCCGCACCACGACGATCCGGCGGGCGCCGGCGGCCAGCACCTCGTCCAGGTTGCCGAGGTCGATCCCGCCGATCGCGAACCACGGCCGGTCGGTGGCCTGCTTCGCCGCGTACGAGACCAGGCCGAGGCCCGGGGCCGGGCGGCCCGGCTTGGTCGGGGTCGGCCAGACCGGGCCGGTGCAGAAGTAGTCCACGCCGGGCTCGGCGATCGCCGCGTCCACCTCGGACTCGGCGTGGCAGGAGCGGCCGATCAGCACGTCCTCGCCGAGGATCGCCCGGGCGGCCGGTACCGGCAGGTCGTCCTGGCCGAGGTGCAGCACGTCCGGTCGGGCCGCGTGGGCGACGTCGGCGCGGTCGTTGACGGCCAGCAGCCTGCCGTGCCGTCGGCAGGCGTCGGCGAAGACCTCCAGGGCCGCCAGCTCCTGCCGGGCCTCCAGGCTCTTGTCGCGCAGCTGGACGACGTCCACCCCGCCCGCCAGCGCCGCGTCCAGGAACTCGGCGAGGTCGCCCTGCTCCCGACGGGCGTCGGTGCACAGGTACAGCCGGGCGTCGGCGAGGGCGGCGCGGGGGTCCGTCATCACAGCGCCATGGCCTGGGCGCGGCGCTTGACCTCCGTCGCCCGGTTCTCCCACAGCGCCTGCACCGGGGTGCCGGGCAGCGACTCGTCCTCGGAGAACATCCACTCGATGATCTCCTCGTCGGAGAAGCCGCTGTCCCGCAGCACGGTCAGCAGGCCGACCAGGTGCTTGACCGGGCCGGTCTCGTCGATGAAGGCCGCCGGGACCTGCAGGGACTTGTTGGGACCGCGGCGGACCGCGATCAGGTCACCCTTCTTGACCATGTTGCGGACCTCGGTGACCAGCACACCCCACCGCTCGGAGATGTCGGGCAGGTACAGCCACTCGGGGACCAGGGCGTCAGTCTTGGCATCGATCTCACTCACGGCACCAGACTGCCACCTCGACGGCCCGCCGCGCACCCGGCCCTACGCCACGGCCGCCTTCAGCGGCACCGCGGGGTCGGCCGCGCGGACCGGATCCAGCGCCGTGCCGCGCTCGATCAGCCTGCGCCCCTGGGTGAGGTCGCGCGGCCGGTCCACGGCCAGCAGCGCGCTCGGCACGCCGTCGCGCAGCCAGAGCACCGACCACTCGCCGTCCTGCGGACCGCCGCGCCAGAGCGGCACGTCGCCCTCGGCGTGCCGGCCGGCGTACTGGACCATCCGCCCGAACTGCTCGGACCAGAAGTACGGCACCGGGTCGTAGTCCGGCGCGTCCGCGCCCAGGACGGCGGCGGCCACCGCCTCACCGGACTGCAGGGCGTGGTCCCAGTGCTGGACGGCCAGCCGGGCGTCGGCCCGGGCCGACGGGTAGCTGACGCAGTCGCCCGCCGCGAAGACGCCGGGCACCGAGGTGCGCAGCCGCCCGTCCACGACGACGGCGCCGGTCGCGTCCAGCTCGACCCCGGTGCCGGCCAGCCAGCCGGTCGCGGGGCGGGCCCCGATGCCGACCACCACCTCGTCGGCGGGCAGGTGCGAGCCGTCCGCCAGCAGCACCGCGCCCGGCTCCACGGCGGCCACGCCGACGCCGCAGCGCAGCTCGATCCCGGCCGCGGCGTACCAGGCGGCCATCGCCGAGCCGATCTCCGTCGGCAGCGCGCCGGGCAGCGGCGCCGGACCGGCCTCGACCACCGTCACCTCGCAGCCGGCCGCGCGGGCCGCGGTGGACACCTCGGCGCCGATCCAGCCCGCGCCGACCAGCACCAGCCGCAGCCCGGGGCGCAGCAGCGCGCGCAGCGCCAGGGCGTCGTCCAGGGTGTGCAGCAGGTACGCCCGCTCGGCGCCGGGCAGGGCGCGCGGCACGGCGCCGGTGGCGATCACCAGCGAGCCGTACGGGAGGTCGCCGCCGTCGGTGTGCAGCACGCCGGGGGTGAGGCCGGTGGCGCGGCGGCCGGTGAGCAGCTCGATGTCGAGCTGCCCGTAGTCGATGTCCAGGGCGGTGGAGTCGGCCTTGCCGAGCAGCACGTCCTTGGAGAGCGGCGGCCGGTCGTACGGCGCGTGCGGCTCCTCGCCGACCAGCACGATCCGCCCCTGCCAACCGCCCTGCCGCAGCTTGAGGGCGCACTGCGCCCCGGCCAGCCCGGCTCCGACGACGACCACCTGATCCGTTCCGCTCAGCTCTGCCACGCCGGTCACTGTACTCAGCGGCCGACCGGCGGCCGCGGGGCCGGGGGTGGGCCGGGGGTGCGGGCGGTCCCTCCCCGGTTCGGGCCTCCGGCCGGGCGGGTCCCACCTCCCGCGCCGCTGTCCACCCCGCGTACGGGCCTTCGGCCGGGCCGACCCCCGGCGTTAAGGTGGGGGCACCACACGGGAGCCCGGCGGACCGGGCTGAGAGGCGGGCTGACACGGCCTGCGACCGTCCGAACCTGATCCGGGTCATACCGGCGAAGGGAGAAGAGCAGCTTTGTCACGCTTGCCATCGCCCGCCCACGCCGACGTGCTGGTGATCGGCGGGGGCGTCATCGGCCTCGCCATCGCCTGGCGCGCCGCCCAGCGCGGCCTGCGGAACGTGACCGTGGTCGACCCCTCCCCCGGCGGCGGCGCGGCCCGGGTCGCGGCCGGCATGCTCGCCCCGGTCACCGAGCTGCAGTACGGCGAGGAGCCGCTGTTGCGCCTCGGCATGGCCTCGAACGAGCGGTACGCGGACTTCGCCGCCGAGCTCACCGAGGCCGGCGGCGGCCGGGACACCGGCTACCGCCGCTGCGGCACGCTCGCCGTCGCGCTGGACTCCGACGACCGCGCGGAACTGCGCGAACTGCACGCCTTCCACCAGCGCCTCGGCCTGGACTCCGGCTGGCTGACCGGCCGGGAGGCCCGCAAGCTGGAGCCGATGCTCGCCCCCGGGGTGCGCGGCGGCCTGCACGTGGCCGAGGACCACCAGGTGGACGGCCGCCGGCTGCTGGACGCCCTGGTCTTCGCCTGCGAGGGCGCCGGGGTCCTGTTCCACCGGGCCGAAGCCGTCGAGCTGCTGGTCGGGAACGGCCGGGCGACCGGCGCCCGCCTGAGCACCGGGGAGACGGTGGGCGCCGAACAGGTCGTGCTCGCCGCCGGCCCGCACAGCCACCGGCTGCCCGGCCTGCCCGAGGGGGTGCTGCCCGCGATCCGCCCGGTGAAGGGGCAGGTGCTGCGGCTGCGCGTCCCTGACGCCTACCGTCCGTTCCTGTCCCGCAACGTCCGTGCCGTCGTCCGCGGCCGGCACGTGTACCTGGTGCCGCGCGAGAACGGCGAGCTGGTGGTCGGCGCGACCACCGAGGAGCAGGGCTACGACACCACCGTCACCGCCGGCGGGGTGTACGAACTCCTGCGCGACGCCCACGAGTTGGTCCCGGGCATCACCGAACTCCCGCTGCTGGAGACCTCGGCCGGGCTGCGCCCGGGATCACCGGACAACGCCCCGCTGCTGGGCCCGACCTCGCTGCCCGGGCTGGTCGCCGCCACCGGCCACCACCGCAACGGCGTGCTGCTCACCCCGGTGACCGCCGACCTGGTCTCCGAGTACCTGGCCACCGGCGAAGTCCCCGAGCTCGCAAGGCCGTTCACGCCCCTGCGCTTCTCCCCCGACCGCTCCACGACGAAGGCCTCCGCATGACCGAGACCACCCGGAACGGGACCCCGCAGAACGGGACCGCCCCGACCGAGATCACCCTGACCGTCAACGGCGAGCCCCGCCGGCTGTCCGCCGGGACCACCCTCGCCGAGGTGGTGGCCTCCGTCAGCGCCGCCAACACCGGCGTCGCCGCCGCGCTCAACGAGGCCGTGGTGCCGCGCGGTTCGTGGCCCGCGACGGCGCTGGACACCGGCGACCGGATCGAGATCCTCACCGCCGTCCAGGGAGGCTGAACCATGGCCGACGACCTTCTCACCATCGCCGGGACGTCCTTCTCCTCCCGGCTGATCATGGGCACCGGCGGCGCCCCCAGCCTGGAGGTCCTGGAGCGCGCGCTGCTCGCCTCCGGCACCGAGCTGACCACCGTCGCGATGCGCCGGGTCGACGCCGGCACCCAGGGCTCCGTACTGGACGTGCTGACCCGCAACGGCGTCCGGGTGCTGCCCAACACGGCCGGCTGCTTCACCGCCGGCGAGGCCGTGCTGACCGCGCGACTGGCCCGCGAGGCGCTCGGCACCGACTGGGTCAAGCTGGAGGTGATCGCCGACGAGCGCACCCTGCTGCCCGACCCGATCGAGCTGCTGGACGCCGCCGAGACGCTCGTCGACGACGGCTTCACCGTCCTGCCGTACACCAATGACGACCCGGTGCTGGCGCGCAAGCTGGAGGACGTCGGCTGCGCGGCCATCATGCCGCTGGGCTCGCCGATCGGCTCGGGCCTGGGCATCCGCAACCCGCACAACTTCCAGCTGATCGTGGAGGGCGCCGGCGTCCCGGTGATCCTGGACGCGGGCGCCGGCACCGCCTCCGACGTGGCACTGGCGATGGAGCTGGGCTGCGCCGCGGTGATGCTCGCCTCCGCGGTGACCAGGGCTCAGGACCCGGTGCTGATGGCCGAGGCGATGCGGCACGCCGCCGAGGCGGGCCGGCTCGCCCATCGGGCCGGCCGCATCCCGCGCCGCTTCCACGCCGAGGCCTCCTCCGCGATGGCCGGCCGGGCCGACCTGGACACCCGCGAGCGCCCCGCGTTCTGAGCGCCCGGCACGCCCACGGCACCGGCCCCCGCGGCGCGAAGCCGTGTCACAAGCAGGGCACAGCCGGGCCCGGAGGCGGTGTCCTCCGGGTCCGGCTCCGCCCGGCGGCACTAGACTCACCGGGTGGACATGGCACTGCACGACCCCCTGATCGGCAGCCTGCTCGACAACCGGTACCGGGTCGAGCAGCGCATCGCGACCGGCGGGATGTCCACCGTCTACCGGGGCACCGACACCCGCCTGGACCGGGTGGTCGCGCTCAAGGTGATGCACCCCTCGCTGGCCGGGGACGAGGGCTTCACCGCCCGCTTCATCCGCGAGGCCAAGGCGGTCGCCAAGCTCACCCACCCCAACGTGGTCAACGTCTTCGACCAGGGCGCGGACGGCGGCCACGTCTTCCTCGCCATGGAGTACGTGCCCGGCCGCACCCTGCGCGACCTGCTGCGCGACCGCGGCGCGCTGTCCGTCCGGGCCGCGCTGGACGTGCTGGAGCCGGTGCTGGCCGCACTCGGCGCTGCCCACAGGGCCGGGCTGGTCCACCGCGACGTCAAGCCCGAGAACGTGCTGATCACCGAGGGCGGCCTGGTCAAGGTCGCCGACTTCGGTCTGGTCCGGGTGCTCGGCACCGCCGACGGCGCGCCCACCTCGACCACCACTGCCACCGGCGGCACCGTCCTGGGCACCGTCTCCTACCTGGCTCCCGAGCAGATCCTCCCGGACACCCCCACCGACCAGCGGGTGGACGTCTACGCGGCCGGCATCCTGCTGTACGAGATGCTCACCGGCCACCGCCCACACACCGGCGACAACCCCGTCCAGGTCATGTACAAGCACCTGCACGAGGACGTCCCGGCCCCGTCGCTGGTCGCCCCCGCCGTGGGCCCCGAGCTGGACGCGATCGTGGCCGGCGCCTGCGCCCGGTCCGCCGACGCCCGTCCGTACGACGCGGTCGAGCTGCTCGCCGCCGTCCAGCGGGTCCGCCGCACCCTCACCCCGGCCGAGCTGGACGCCGAGCCGCCGGCCTCCACCCGGCCCAGCCCGCGCTACCCGACCAACGAGCCGACCTCGGTGATCCAGCCGCTGCCGCGGCCCGCCGACGAGCCGCCGACGGAGCGCACCAGCGTGCTGGACATGCCGCCGGAGCTGATGGACGAGTTGCTCGCCGAGCCGCGCCCGTACGACGAGCCGACCCCGGTGCACCGGCGCCGGCCGGGGCGGCCGCGCCGCCGTCTGCCCCGCGGGCCGCTGATCTGGACGGCCGCGGCGGTCGCCCTGGCACTGGCGATCGGCGGCGCCACCTACGGGATCTCCGAGGGGCTGTACGGTTCGGTGCCGGGCGTGCTCGGCAAGGACCGGGCCGAGGCGCAGCGGGTCCTGGACAGGGAGGGCCTGCACGGGAAGTTCGTCGAGGTGTTCAGCGAGTCCGTCCCGTCCGGGCAGGTGATCTCCACCGACCCCGGGGTGGGCGCGCGCACCCGCAAGAGCGACAGCGTCACCGTCACCCTGTCCAAGGGCCCCAAGCGGATCGCGGTGCCGGACCTCGCCGGGAGGAGCGCCGCCGACGCCGCCTCGACGCTGACCGGCGCCCAGCTGACCAGGGGCACCGTGACCGAGACCTACGACGACACGGTGCCCGAGGGCTCGGTGATCAGCAGCTCGCCGGCGGCCGGGCAGCTGCTGCAGGAGAACTCCGCGGTCTCGCTGGTGGTCAGCAAGGGCATGGTGCCGGTCCCGAACGTCACCGGGATGAGCAAGGACGAGGCGCAGAAGGCGCTCCAGGCGGCGGGCTTCACCATGCAGACCAGCGGCTGGGACGTGTTCGGCGCGGTCACGTCGTCCGGCCAGAGCCCGGCCGCGGGCGAGCGGCGCCCGCAGCGCAGCACGGTGACGGTCAAGTTCTCGCTGTTCTGAGTCCGAGAACCGGACGGGGTCAGCGCAGCGGCCCGTCGCCGGGCTCCTCCTGGTAGGAGTAGCGCTGCTCCCGCCAGGGGTCGGCGAGGTTGTGGTAGCCGCGCTCCTCCCAGAAGCCGCGCCGGTCGGCCCGCATGTACTCCACCGCGCGCACCCACTTGGGGCCCTTCCAGGCGTACAGCCGGGGCACCACCAGCCGGACCGGGAAGCCGTGTTCGGCGGTGAGCGCCTCGCCGTTGCGGTGGGTGGCGAGCAGGGTGTCCGGGTCCGCGAAGTCGGCCAGCCGCAGGTTGGCGCTGTAGCCATACTCGGCCCAGACCATGACGTGGGTGACGCCGGGAGCGGGCGGCACCAGGTCGAGCACGGCGGCGGCCGACACGCCCGTCCACTCGTTGCCGAGCACCGAGAACCTGGTCACGCAGTGCAGGTCCCCGACGACGGTGGTGCGCGGCAGGGCGTTGAAGGCGTCGAAGTCCCAGCTGTGCTTCTCCGCCGAGGCGGTGGCTCCGAACACCTGGAGGTCCCAGGTCAGCGGCTTGAAGCGGGGCACCGGCCCGTAGTGCAGGGCGGGCCAGCCGCGCTGCGCGCGCTGTCCCGGGGGGAGCCTCGGGTCAGACGGCGGAAGCGGTTCGTGTTTCGACTGACCCATGGATCCATGGTGACAGACGGCGGACAGGCCTCGGCGCACGCCCCTTCGCGCTGATTCGCGCCCCCGACCGTACGGACCGGCGGTCGCCCGCCCACCAGCACGTTTCGGCATGAATCGGATATTCCGACACATGTCCTAGTGAGTGTGAACTTACTGGAATTTCCTCCCAAAGCGGTGCCAGGATGCGCAGCACACCGGCAGCACGAGCGCAGGAGGCATCACCATGCAGGGCGATCCCGAGGTCATCGAGTTCCTCAACGAGCAGCTCACCGCCGAGCTGACCGCGATCAACCAGTACTTCCTGCACGCCAAGATGCAGGAGAACTTCGGCTGGACGAAGCTCGCCAAGTACACCCGGCACGAGTCCTTCGACGAGATGAAGCACGCCGAGACGCTCACCGACCGGATCCTGTTCCTGGAGGGGCTGCCCAACTACCAGCGACTGTTCCACGTCCGGATCGGCCAGACGGTCAAGGAGATGTTCGAGGCGGACCGCCAGGTCGAGGTCGAGGCGATCGACCGGCTCAAGCGCGGGATCGTGGTGATGCGGGCCAAGAACGACGTCACCTCGGCGAACATCTTCGAGGACATCCTGGCCGACGAGGAGCACCACATCGACTACCTCGACACCCAGCTGGAGCTGCTGGAGAAGCTCGGCGAGGCGCTCTACATCGCCCAGGTCATCGAGCAGCCGGAGTCCTGAGGCGCACGACCCCGGGCTCAGGCCGCCCGCAGCGGGACCACCGGGGCGATCCCCGGGGCCGGCGCCGGCACGGTCGGCCCCGCCGCCGGGACCTCCGGGTCCGCGAGGCCGAGCTTCGCGGCCAGCCTGGCGGTCGGGCAGGGGCGGGCGCCGTGCTCGCCGAGCAGCGCCTGGATGCGGCGCACGCAGGACCCGCAGTCGGTGCCGGCCCGGCAGTCCTTCGCGATCTGGCGCGGGGTGCCGGCACCACCGTCGATCGCCTTCTTCACCTGGTCCTCGGTGACCGCATGGCACATGCACACGTACATCGCGGTGTCTCCCGGGGGTGAAGCGGAGTGGATCTTGACTAAGGTCTGCCTTAGTTCACTGAGGCTTACCTTACCTGGAGAAACCGGTACGAAAAAGCCCCTCCGGGCTCGGGGACACCGATTCCGGAGGGGCCTTCGTCACATCGGACGGGCGCCGGGCCTACTGGCCGCGGTACATCTCCGCCACCAGGAACGCCAGGTCCAGCGACTGGCTGCGGTTGAGGCGCGGGTCGCAGGCCGTCTCGTAGCGCTGGTGCAGGTCGTCCACCATGACCTCGTCGCCGCCGCCGACGCACTCGGTGACGTCGTCGCCGGTCAGCTCCACGTGGATGCCGCCCGGGTGGGTGCCGAGCGCCCGGTGCACCTCGAAGAAGCCCTTGACCTCGTCCAGGACGTCGTCGAAGCGGCGGGTCTTGTGCCCGCTGGAGGCCTCGAAGGTGTTGCCGTGCATCGGGTCGCAGATCCACACCGGCTTGGCGCCGGAGGCGGTGACCTTCTCCACCAGGGTGGGCAGGTGGTCGCGGATCTTGCCCGCACCCATCCGGGTGATGAAGGTCAGGCGGCCGGGCTCGCGCTCCGGGTCCAGCTTCTCGATCAGGGCGAGCGCGTCGTCCACCGAGGTGGTCGGGCCGAGCTTGACGCCGATCGGGTTGCGGATCTTGGAGGCGAACTCGATGTGCGCGTGGTCCAGCTGCCGGGTGCGCTCGCCGATCCACACCATGTGGCCGGAGACGTCGTACAGCTCGCCGGTGCGCGAGTCCACGCGGGTCAGCGCGGTCTCGTAGTCGAGGACCAGCGCCTCGTGCGAGGAGAAGAACTCGACCGCCTTGAACTCCTCCGGCTCCACGCCACAGGCGCTCATGAACGCCAGGGCGTTGTCGATCTCCCGGGCGAGCTGCTCGTAGCGCTGGCCGGCCGGCGAGTTGCGGACGAAGTCCTGGTTCCAGGCGTGCACCTGGCGCAGGTCCGCGTAACCACCGGTGGTGAACGCGCGCACCAGGTTGAGCGTCGCGGCGGACGCGTTGTACATCCGCTTCAGGCGCTCCGGGTCCGGGATGCGGGACTCGGGGGTGAACTCGAAGCCGTTCACCGAGTCGCCGCGGTAGACCGGCAGGGTCACGCCGTCGCGGGTCTCGGTCGACTTGGAGCGCGGCTTGGAGTACTGGCCGGCGATGCGGCCGACCTTCACCACCGGCACCGAGGCCGCGTACGTCAGCACGGCGGCCATCTGCAGCAGGGTCTTCAGCTTGTTGCGGATGTGCTCCGCCGAGACACCGTCGAAGGCCTCGGCGCAGTCACCGCCCTGGAGGAGGAAGGCCTCCCCGCGCGCCACAGCTCCGAGCCGGGCGCGCAGCTGGTCGCACTCGCCGGCGAAGACGAGCGGCGGATACGAGGCGAGCTCGGCAAGGGTCTTGCGCAGAGCCTCTTGGTCCGGCCATTCAGGCTGCTGCGCCGCGGGCAGGGACTGCCAGGAGTGGGCAGTCCTCGGAGTGTCAGTCGTAGCGGTCACACCGCAAGGCTACGGGGTGACAGGAGTGACTTGTGACTATTGCCCGAAGGATGAGACACATCTCGGACAAACGCGTGATCCCCCTCACCCGTCCCGGCGTATCCGCTAGTCTCGAACCATGCACGCGCCCCACACCCACTCCTGGTGGTGGGCCTCCCCCAAGGGTGGCCCACAGACGACGCGTTCCTAGACGAACACGACGGCCGCCCCTCGGGGCGGCCGTCGGCGTCTGAGCAGACGGCCCTCCGGGAGCGGACCTTGCACCGCCTCTCAGCCAGTCCACCCGGAAGGATGCCGTTCCCGTGACCACCGCCGTCGATCTGCTCTCCCGCCTCACCGGCCCCGACGCCCCCGCGTTCGCCCTGCTGCACCGCCGCACCCCCCGGCTCAGCCCGGACACCGTCGAGGTGCTGGTCGGCACCGTCGACAGCTACGAGCGCCTCGCCGACCTGCCCGTACGCAGCGGCGCGCCGGCCGGCGGCGGCCCGGTGCACGACCTGCTCGCGCTCGTCCCGTACCGCCAGATCCGCGAGCGCGGCTTCGAGGCGCACGACGACGGCACCCCGCTGCAGGCCCTCTCGGTGACCGAGCAGCACACCCTCCCGTTGGCCGAATTCACCCACGCCCTACCGAACTTGCCGGTCTCACTTGCCGGTGGCGGGTTCGACGTGGACGACGACGCGTACGCGTCGATCGTCCGCCGGGTGATCCGCGACGAGATCGGCAACGGCGAGGGCGCCAACTTCGTGATCCGGCGCGACTTCCACGCGACGCTGGAGGACTTCGGGCCCGAACTCGCGCTGACGCTCTTCCGCCGGCTGCTGGAGCAGGAGCGCGGCGCGTACTGGACCTTCCTGGTGCACACCGGCGGACGGGTGCTGGTCGGCGCGTCCCCCGAGGTGCACGTCCGGCAGAGCGGCGGCACCGTCGTGATGAACCCGATCTCCGGCACCTACCGCTATCCCACCGGCGGCTCCGACCTCGACTCGCTGCTCCGCTTCCTGCACGACCCCAAGGAGCTGGAGGAGCTCACCATGGTCGTGGACGAGGAGCTCAAGATGATGTGCACGGTCGGCGATCTCGGCGGCCAGGTGCTCGGGCCCCGGCTCAAGGAGATGGCCCACCTCGCCCACACCGAGTACGAGCTGCGCGGGCGCACCTCGATGGACGTCCGCGAGGTGCTCCGCGAGACGATGTTCGCCGCGACCGTCACGGGCAGCCCGGTCGAGAACGCCACCCGCGTGATCAGGCGCTACGAGCCCACCGGGCGCGGCTACTACTCCGGCGCGCTCGCCCTGATCGGCCGCTCCGCCAGCGGCGGGCAGCTGCTGGACTCGCCGATCTGCATCCGCACCGCCGACATCGACCCGGCCACCGGCCGGCTGGTCGTCCGGGTCGGCGCCACCCTGGTCCGCCACTCCGTCCCGGAGTCCGAGGTCGCCGAGACCCACGCCAAGGCCGCCGGGGTGCTCACCGCGATCGGCGCCCGGCCCGCGCCCGCCCGGCTCCCCCACCCGGCCGGGCCCCGGCTCGCCGACGACCACCGGGTGCAGGCCGCCCTGGACGCCCGCCGGGCCGACCTCGCGCCGTTCTGGCTGCGGATGCAGCAGCCGGCCGAGGTCACCGAGGCCGAGCCGACCCTGGTCGTGGACGGCGAGGACACCTTCACCTCGATGCTCTCCCACCTGCTCGGCTCGCTCGGCCACCGGGTGACCGTGGCCCGGTACGACGAGCCGGGGCTGCGCGAGCGGGTCGCGGCGCACCGGGGCGCGCTGGTGCTCGGCCCCGGCCCGGGCGACCCGGCGCTCGCGGACGACCCCAAGATGGCGGTGCTGCGACCGATCGTCGCGGACGCGCTGGCCGCCGTCCGCTCCGGCGCCCGCACTGCGCCGCTGCTCGCGGTCTGCCTGAGCCACCAGCTGCTGGCCGCCGAGCTCGGGCTCGCGCTGGGCCGCAAGGCCGTCCCGTACCAGGGGGCGCAGGAGCGCATCGACCTGTTCGGCAGCAAGCGCACGGTCGGCTTCTACAACACCTTCACCGCGCGCTGCTCAGAGGCCGACGCGGCGCGGCTCGCCGCCGAGGGCGTCGAGGTCTCCCGGGACGCCCTCACCGGCGACGTGCACGCGCTGCGCGGGCACGGCTTCGCGGGGCTGCAGTTCCACCCGGAGTCGGTGCTCACCCGCGACGGCGTCGACATCGTGGCGGGCCTGCTGCGCGAGGCGACGGCCGCGCTGCGCTGAGCCGACGGGCCTGGCCGGGGGCGGATCCCCCGGTCACGCCCGGGCCAGGCGCCCCGGCCACCCTTCGGCCGGTCCTCAGATCTCGTCGTCCAGGCCCTGCTCGATGGCGTACCGGACCAGCTCCACCCGGTTGTGCAGCTGCAGCTTCCCGAGCGTGTTCTGCACGTGGTTCTGCACCGTCCGATGCGACAGCACCAGCCGGTCGGCGATCTGCCGGTAGGACAGCCCCTTGGCCACCAGCCGCAGCACCTCCGTCTCCCGGGCGGTCAGCTGCGGGGCGGCCGGCGCCGAGGCCGGGGCCGGCTCGGCCGCCAGCCGGCGGAACTCGCCGAGCACCAGGCCGGCCAGGCCCGGGGTGAACACCGCGTCGCCGACGGCCGTACGGCGCACCGCGTCCAGCAGCTCCTCCCGCCCGGCCGACTTCACCAGGTAGCCGGTCGCGCCGGACTTCACCGCCTCCAGCACGTCCTGGTGCTCGCCGCTCGCCGACAGCACCAGCACCCGGACCGCCGGGTCGTGCGCGACCACCTGGCGGCACACCTCGGCGCCGGGCAGGCCGGGCAGGTTGAGGTCCAGCACGACCACCTGCGGCGTGCAGGCGCGGGCCCGGCGGACGGCCTCCTCGCCGTCGCCCGCGGTGGCCACCACGTCCAGCCCGGCCTCGGCGAGGTCGCGCGAGACGGCGTCCCGCCACATCGGGTGGTCGTCCACCACCATCACCCGCACCGGCCGGTCGGCGGTCGGCTGATCGGTCATCGGCTGGTCGGTCATTGAATGGCCTTCCTCGGGACGCGCAGTTCGACCTCGACGCCCTCCCCGGGCGCCGAGTACAGCTCGGCCGTGCCGCCGAGGTCCAGCAGCCGGCCGCGGATGGACTGGGAGACGCCGAGCCGGCCGGCCCGCTCCGCCTCGCCGAGCCGCCCGGGGGCGTATCCGGGGCCGTCGTCCCGGATGCCGACCGTGACGGCCTCCGGCTCGTCCTCGACCAGGATCCAGGCCCGCGCCCGCTCCCCCGCGTGCTTGCGCACGTTGTCGACGGCGGCGCCGACCGCCGCCGCGAGCTCGCCCGCCGCCCGGCCGGGCAGCAGCACCGGGGTGCCGGGGGCGGAGAGGGTGATCCGCTCGTCCGCGTACGGGCGCAGCAGCGCGGTGAGGTCGCACGGCGCGTCCGGGTCCGCCGGCCCGGCGGCGTCGGCCAGCGGCGAGCGCTGGGCCGGCAGCGGACCGCCCGTCATCAGGGCCCGCAGCGCGCGCTCCTGTTCGCCCGCCAGCCGGCCGAGCTCGGCGAGGCCCGAGCCGGGGCCCGGTCCGCCGCCCGGCTCCGTGGCGCGGCGCTGGACCAGGGCGAGCACCTGGAGCACGCCGTCGTGGATGTCCCGGGAGAGCCGCTCGCGCTCCCGGGTGGCCGCCTCGACCTGGAGCGCCCGGGTGAGGGTGGCCTCGCTGGCCCGGGCCAGCTCGATCACGTAGCCGATCGCGCAGCCGGCCACCATCAGCAGCACGATGTTGTGGATGTTGTCGCCGGTCGGACCGCCGTGGCCGAGGATGTTGGCGACGCCGATCACCGAGCCCGAGGCCGCCGCCGGGCGCCAGCCGCCCTTGGCGGCGAAGCCGAGCACCGTGCCGGCCGCCCAGATGGTCGGCAGGGTGGGCGCGCCGTGGCTGATCCTGGCCGGGGAGTCGGTCATCCCGCTCATCACGATGCCGGTGACGGCGAGGGTGAGGTCGGTGCCCAGGACGTACCAGGTGCAGCGCTGCGGGTTGCCGAAGGCCCGGGTGCTGGCCAGGGTCCACAGGGTCAGCGCGCCGAGGAAGATCCAGCCGGCCACCGGGTGCAGGAAGTGCAGGTACGAGTTGAAGTACCGCAGCAGCGCGTAGCACAGGGCCAGCACCCGGAAGTAGGAGATCGCCCGCCACAGCGGGAGCTCGACGGACATCCCGCCGGCCGCCACCGTGCCGCCGACCGCGCCGGCTCTGCCGCCGTCGTCCGTCATCCGCCCCCGCCCCTCCCCTGGGCCCGTCCGGGTGGCCGCGCGGCCACCCGGGCGCCTGCTCCGGTTACTGCGGCTTCTCCGAGCTGCCCGCCTCGGCGGCCTTCTCGGCCTTCTCCGCCTTCTCCGCCTTCTCGGCCTCGGCGGCCTCCGCCTTCTCCGCCTTGGCGGCGGCCCGGCGCTCGGCGTCGGCCTTCTTCTTCTCCTCGGAGATCTGCCGCTTGGCGGCGGTCGCGTAGATGTCCACGTACTCCTGGCCGGACAGCCGCATGATCTCGTACATCACCTCGTCCGTCACCGAACGGAGGATGAAGCGGTCGTTCTCCATGCCGTGGTAGCGGGAGAAGTCCAGCGGGCGGCCGATCCGGATGCCGGGACGGATACCGAAGTTGGGAACGACCTGGCCGGGCGGCTGCACCTTCTCGGTGTCGATCATGGCGACCGGGATCACCGGGGCGCCGGTGGCCAGCGCGACGCGGGCCAGACCGCCGACCTTGCCGCGGTACAGCTTGCCGTCGGGCGAACGGGTGCCCTCCGGGTAGACGCCGAACAGCTCGCCGCGGTCCAGCACGGCGATGGCGCTGCGGATCGCGGCCTCACCGGCGCCGCGCACGCCCGAGCGGTCCACCGGCAGCTGGCCGACGCCCTTGAAGAACGCGGCGGTCAGCCGGCCCTTGAGGCCCGGGGTGTTGAAGTACTCGGCCTTCGCGATGAAGGTGACCCGACGCCTGATCAGCGCGGGGAAGAAGAACGAGTCCGAGAAGGACAGGTGGTTGCTCGCGATGATCGCCGCACCCTCGGCGGGGATGTTCTCCTCGCCCTCGATCCAGGGCCGGAAGAAGATCCGAAGCAATGGCGCGACGATCATCTTCATCAGTCGGTAGAACAACCCGGGCCTCCTGTTATGCGGACCGGTCGATCCTAATGCCCCGCGGCCGTCCGCCGCGCCCGGCCCCGCCGGGGGGCCGGTGCCCGGGCCCGCCCGTAGGGGGTGTACGACCCGGCGCGGCGCGTGGGACGATGCGGGTCCGCAGCACCTCCCCTCCAGCGTCCCTCCCCCAGCGCCACCCGCCCGCGAAGGAGTCCGCCATGCCGTTGCTGCCCGGTGCCGAGCCGTTCCGCCACCGTGGCGGACCGGTGGGAGTACTGCTCTGCCACGGCTTCACCGGGTCACCGCAGTCGCTGCGGCCGTGGGCCGAGGACCTGGCGGCGGCCGGCCACACGGTCTCGCTGCCGCTGCTGCCCGGGCACGGGACCCGCTGGCAGGACATGCAGGTCACCCGCTGGGAGGACTGGTACGCGGAGGTCGAGCGCGAGCTGCTGGCGCTCGCCGAGGAGTGCGAGCAGGTCTTCGTCTGCGCGCTGTCGATGGGCGGCGGGCTGGCGCTGCGGCTCGCGGCGCTGCACGGGCCGACCGTCTCCGGCCTGGTGCTGGTCAACCCGTCGGTGCGCTCGGACACCCCCGCGAGTGTGCTGCTGCCGGTGCTGCGCCACCTGGTCCCCAGCCTGCGCGGGGTCGCGGGCGACATCGCCCGGGCGGGCGCGGCCGAGGTCGGCTACGACCGCACCCCGCTGCACGCCGCCTGGTCGCTGAGCCGGCTGTGGCGGGAGGTCCAGGGGCTGCTGCCGGAGGTGACCCAGCCGGTGCTGCTCTTCCACAGCCCGCAGGACCACGTCGTCTCGCCGGCCAACTCCGAACTGGTGCTGGCCCGGATATCCTCGACGGACGTGGCGGAGCGGCTGTGCCAACGCAGCTTCCACGTCGCGACGCTGGACCACGACGCGGCGGAAATATTCGCGGCCAGCCAGGACTTCATCCGACGGCTGGCTCCCGCGCACGCGGCGGGCGTCATCCGGGTTGAATCCGACGACCACCATGGCTGAAGGGCCGGAAGTGCACGAGAGCAGCACGGCGGGCGGCGGGGACGAGACTCCCCGCGAGGACGGCGCGACCAAGGACGGCGGGACGAACGCCGCCGCCCCGGGCGGCGTGCCGGCGGACCGTACCGGAGCGGACGGCGGCGCCCCGACGCCCCCGCCCGTCCGGGACGCCGTCAAGGACGCCACCGAGGGCTCCGCGCAGGACGCCACCGAGCCCGCGGCCCCCGCCGAGCGCCGTCCGCGCCGCGCGCCCGAGCGCAGCCAGGCCGAGCAGGACGAGATCTTCGCCGCCCTGGTCGCCCAGTTCGACGACCCGGTCGACCTCAACAACCCGAACTGGCCCGAGATCGAGAACCTCCGGGCGCAGAACGAGCTCAAGGGCGGCCACCAGGACGGCGGCCGCGGCGACCAGGGCGACCTCTCCGACCTCGCCCCCAAACCCCGCCCCCGCTCCGGCCGGCCGGTGATGCCGGCGGGCGGCGCGGGTCCTCGGGACTTCGAGCTGGCCGAGGAGACCGACGAGGGCCACTTCGTCCCGCCGGAGCCCCCGCCGCTGCCGACCGCCGACGTGACGGCCAAGTTCGCCTGGCTGGCGGTGCTCGGCGGCCCCGCCCTGCTGCTGGTCGACGCGGTGGTCTGGCGGGAGATCTCCGGCTGGCCCGCCTGGGTCGGGATCACCGCCTTCCTCGGCGGCTTCGTCACCCTGGTCGCGCGGATGAAGGACCGGGACGAGGACGAGCCGGAGGACCCGGACCACGGCGCGGTCGTCTAGCCGTTCGACGGGATGATCGGCAGTTCGAGGACGGCGAGCACCGGCAGGTGGTCGGTCGCGGCCCGCAGGTCCGCCTCGGTGACGCCGGGCAGCCCGTGCGGCACCCCGCAGCCGAGGACGGTGATCCCGGGCGTGGCGAAGACGGCGTCGATCCGCTGATAGGGGCGCTCCGGTACGGAGGTGAACTCGCCTCCCCAGGGCGCGGTCGGGTACCCGTCCTGGAGCCGGGAGGCCAGCAGCCGCCAGCCCGGCCCGTCCGGGTGCTCGTTGAAGTCCCCTGCCACGACGCCGAGTTCGGCGATGCCGAGCTGGTCGAGCAGCAGCTCGAACTGCCCGTGGCGCTCCTCCTGGTCCAGGCTGAGGTGGCAGCTGGTGACGGTGAACGGCGCCGTGCCGGGCAGTCGCAGCAGCGCGCTGGCGAAGCCCCTGGCGTGCAGGCCGCGGGTCTTGGGCAGCAGCCGGTCGTGCACCTCCAGCAGTTCCACCGCACCGGGCCGGGCGAGCAGCAGCGGACCGGCGGCGGTGCGGCCGCCGCCGGCCAGCACGGCCGTCCCGGTGTTCCGGGCCAGCCAAGCGGCCTGGCCCTCGGGCCGCCAGTAGCGCGGGGCCTCCTGGACGCAGACCAGGTCCGGCTCGCAGGCCCTGATCACCCGGGCCAGCGCCCGCCGGTCGTCGCGCAGCGAGCGGATGTTGTAGCTGAGCAGGCGCAGCCGGCCCGGGCCGGGCGGGGGCAGCGGTGCGGGCCGGGCGGCGGCCTCGGCCGCGGGGGCGCCCGTGCTCGGGCCGGTGTTCGCGGTCGAGGCGTTCGTGGTCGCGGCGCTCATGGTCCTCCCCTGGGCGGTCACCGGATCGGTCCGACCGTACGCGGCCGGGCCGGGCCGGGACGTGCGACGGCGGCGGTGCGTCCGGGGTCGGTCGGGGCCCGGTCGCACCGCCGCCGGCGGGCTCGAGGAGTTCTCCCCCGCGGCCGAAGGCGCAAGGGGGAGGCCGTGATTACGGGACGCGGGCGAGGTCCGCCGCGCCGACGATGCCGGCGGCGGAGCCCATCGAGGCCAGCACGACCTCGGCGCGCGGACGGTGCACCCCGCCGGTCAGGTAGTGCTCGAAGGCCTTGGCGACCGGGTCGAGCAGCAGTCGGCCGGAGTCGGAGACGCCGCCGCCGAGCACGAAGACGCCCGGGTCGAACAGCGCGGCGAGGTCGGCCATGCCGCGGCCCAGCCAGTCGGCCAGCTCGGCGTAGCACTCCAGGGCGAGCGGGTCGCCCTCCTCGGCGGCCTGGGTGATGTGGATGCCGCGGATGGTCTCGGCCACGCCGTCGTTGAGCTCCAGCATCCGGTGGCCGCGCTGCGGGTCGGCGGCCGTCTTCTCCCGGCCGTAGCGGCGCAGCGCGCGGCCGGAGCCGTACTGCTCCCAGCAACCCTTGCCGCCGCAACCGCAGAGCAGGCCGTCGGGGACCATGTTGAGGTGGCCGATCTCGCCGGCCACGCCGAAGCGGCCGCGGTGCAGCCGGCTGTCCAGGACGATGCCGCCGCCGATGCCGGTGCCGACGGTGATCAGCACCATGTCGCGGTGGTCGGCGGCCGCGCCGAAGCGGAACTCGGCCCAGGCCGCGCAGTTGGCGTCGTTCTCGACGACGGTGGACAGGCCGGTGAGCTCCTCGATCCGCCCGCGCAGCGGCTCGTTCTCCCAGTCGATGTTGGGGGCGAAGATCACCGTGGAACGGTTGCTGTCGACGAAGCCGGGGGCTCCGACACCCACCGCCGTGACGCCGGGGTGCTCCTCCTTGAGCTCGCGCACCGCCTGCGCGATGGCGTCGACCGCCCACTGCGGATCGGCCGGGGTGGGCACCCTCGTCCGGGCCAGGATCGCGCCCGCGTCGTCGACCACGCCTGCCGCGATCTTGGTCCCGCCGACATCGACGCCGATGGTCAGAGCCATGTGTCCCTCAGCTATTCACTCGTTCCGCTGGACGGAACGCTACCGCCCAACCCGGCCCCCGTATACAGCCTCGCATACATTATCCGAAGACAATTCTAGGGAAACCGGGCCGCGAAGCTTCAAAAGTCGTATCTAATCTCCTCCTTCGTGACGTACGAGAGCAACGCGATCACCCTCCGAAAGTTACGGTTTCACTGCTTGGCGGACGGCCCGTCAGCCTCGTCAAAGCCGGCACCACGGCCGGCACCACGGTCCGCGCCGGGGGCGGCGTCGGAGTCGGCGTCGAGGTCGATCTTCTCGGTCGGCGCGCCCGGCCCGGCGGTCCAGCGGCTCTCGTGCCCGGCCACGGCGGCGCGGTAGGCGGCCAGCAGTTCGGAGCCCGCGGCGGCGAGCCCGGTGCCGGCGGCGGCGAGGTGGGAGTAGACCTCCGGCTGCTGGGTGCGCAGCCGGTCGGCCAGCCCGGAGAGGGTGATCAGGGTGGTGGCGCTCGCCTCCTGGGCCTTCTCGCCGAGCGCCCCGGCGAACCGGCGCACCTCGTCCACCAGCGGGCCCAGCTCCGGCCCGAACGGGTGTCCCTGGCCGCCGGGCCCGCCGTCCTGCCCGCCGCCGGGCTCGGTGCGGTCGTCGCCGGGCTCGGTGCGGTCGTCGGTGCTGGTCATCGCGGGCGCCTCCTCAGCCGTGGCCGCACCCCGCGGCCCTCCGGCCCGACGCTACCCGACCGGCCGGGCGGCCCGAAAAGCCGACGACCGCCCGCCGAGAGTCGCGTCGAACGCCCGCCGCCCCCGGCCGACCCCCCGTCAGCCCCGGGGCCAGAGCGCCGGGTCGGGCGCGAACCGCACCGAGAGCACCCCCTCCTGCAGCCCCGCCCCGGCCACCGCGCAGCGGCGCAGCGCGGACGGCAGGGTGAGCACCCGGCGGTGGGTGCCGAGTCCGACCACCAGTTCGTCGCCCCGGCGGACCAGGTCCAGCTCGGAGCGGTCGGCGCCGGGCAGGTCGAGGTGCCAGACCAGCAGGCCCTCCTCGGCGAGCCGGTCCTCGACCGGCCAGGGCTCGGGCGCGAGCCGCTCGGGCCCGTCCGCGTCCCCGTAGAGCCGGTCGGCGACGTCCTCCAGGGTGACCTCGGCCAGGCCGGTGATCAGCACCGGGGCGTCGGTCTCGGCGGCGAGCCCGGTCAGCTCCTCCTGCCGGCGGCGGGCCAGGGCGGCCAGCCAGGGGTCGGGTGAGGCGGCGGCGGCCTCGGGCAGCGCCCCGTGCACGACCACGGCGTCCGGCCGGTGCCCGTGCAGCGCGAGCCCGGCCCTGATCCGGCGCAGCTCCCGGTACGGGTGGCCGTCGGCCGGGACGACCAGCCGGACGCTGGTGCCGGGGTCGGTGATCGCGGCACGGGACTCGGCGAGGGCCGCGGCGGCCTTGGTGCGCCCCTCGTACAGCCAGTCGGCGGGCATCGGGACGCCGGCCAGCCCGGCCAGCAGCGGGCGCAGGGCCCGGGCGGCCTGGCGCTGCTCGGGGACGAGCCGGTCGAGGTAGCGGGCGAGCTGCTCGGGCAGCGCGAGGGTGGCGATCAGTTCGGCGGGCGGCGGGGCGAGCACCACCAGGACGTCCTGGTCAGCGGCGGGCAGGGCGCGCAGCAGGGCGAGCCGGGCGATGCCGGGGAGGGCGGTGAGCTCCTCGGAGTCGAGCTGTTCGGCGCCGAGCAGGTCGAGGGCGGGCTTGAGCCGGCCGGTGAGCTCGCCGACGGCGTAGCGGAAGGCGGCCTGCTCGTCGATCCGGGAGACGGTCAGGCCCGGGGCGTACAGCAGCGGTTCGGGCTCCAGCCGGGTGCCGAGGGCGGAGTCCAGGGCTCGGTGCGGGTCGTCGGCGGCCAGCAGCCAGGTTCGGTGGCCGCGCCGGGCGGCGTGCAGTGCGGTGGCGGCGGCCAC
Source organism: Kitasatospora sp. NPDC001095 (assembly GCF_053598615.1). NCBI lineage: Bacteria > Bacillati > Actinomycetota > Actinomycetes > Kitasatosporales > Streptomycetaceae > Kitasatospora > Kitasatospora sp. NPDC001095. Next base: position 29,246 of record NZ_JBSFKQ010000021.1, read on the forward strand.
CATGGGCGCGCCGGCGTCACCGCTGACCAGGATGGTGCGTGTCGCCGTCATGCCGTCCTCCCCCCGTTCGGTGGTGTCAGCTCTGGGCGGGCTTCTTGCCGTCGGTGCCCTCGACGCGCTTCTTCAGGCCGGCCAGGGCGCGGTCGATGATGACCTTCTCGGCCTTGCGCTTGATCATGCCGAGCATCGGGATCTTGACGTCCACGGCGAGCTGGTAGGTCACCTCGGTGCGGCCGCCGGCCAGCGGGGCGAGGATGTAGGAGCCGTCCAACGAGCGGAGCATCTGGCTGCGGACGAGGGTCCAGGAGACCTCGCGGTCGCCGTCCCAGGTGTAGGCGAGGACGTGTTCGTCGCGGATGGCGCCGGCGTCGAGCAGCAGCCGGACCTCGGCGGCGCGGCCGTCCTCACCGGTCTTCAGGACCTCGATCTCCTTGACCTCGCCGGTCCAGGCCGGGTAGGCGGCGAAGTCGGCGATCACGGCCATGACCGTGGCCGGGGTCGCGTCGATGGTGATGCTCGACCTGGTGTGCTCCGCCATGGAATGGCCCTCCGCCTCGTCGCCTCTGCCTGCCGGTCCGGCCGGGGCGCGCTCGGCCCGGTCCGCCCGGAGCAGGCTATCGCGACCGGTGCGCGACCCGGTGGCGCGGGCCTCGCTCCGCGGGCGGCCGTGGCACGGGCGGGCGCCTGGAAGGCGGGCATGTTACCCGCCGGTCGGGCCGCGCTGCCGTAGGGTGCCATTCGAACGACCCGGTCACGGCCTGGTCGGACCCGGCCGGGTGTGACACTTCGAACACCGGGGCCGACCCCTCTGGTCGAAGCTGCCTACCGGGCAGTAACGTCCTGCCGTCCCGCAGCGTCGCGAACGAGGAGCAGTCTTGCTCGACTTCAGCCTTCCGGCCCTCTACCAGGTACCGAGCGGCGGCAACCTCGCCGACCCGGTGCACCGGAACGCCGAGGAGCACCCGGACGTCGCCGTGCTCAGCCGCAAGGTGGACGGCCACTGGCAGGAGTTGACGTCGGTCCAGTTCCTGGCCGAGGTGCACGCCGCCGCGAAGGGCCTGATCGCCGCGGGCGTGCGGCCGGGCGACCGGGTGGGCATCATGTCCCGCACCCGGTACGAGTGGACACTGCTGGACTTCGCGATCTGGACGGCCGGCGCGGTCACCGTGCCGGTGTACGAGACCTCCTCCCCCGAGCAGGTCGAGTGGATCCTCGGCGACTCGGGCGCCGTCGCCGTGATCACCGAGACCGCCCAGCACGTCGCGGTGGTCGGCGAGGTCCGTGACCGGCTGCCGGAGCTGAAGCACACCTGGCAGATCGAGGGCGGGGCACTCGCCGCGCTGGACGCCGCCGGGCAGGACGTCCCGGACGCGACGGTCCACGAGCGCCGCCGGATCGCCGGCCCCGACGACGTCGCCACCATCGTCTACACCTCGGGCACCACCGGCCGCCCGAAGGGCTGTCAGCTGACGCACGGCAACTTCCTGGCCGAGTGCGGCAACATCGTCGAGCGCCTGGCCCCGCTGTTCCGCACCGGCGAGAGTTCCGTCCTGCTCTTCCTCCCGCTGGCCCACGTGCTCGCCCGGATCGCCGAGATCGCCCCGGCGATGGCCCCGATCAAGCTCGGCCACGTCTCCGACATCCGGGACGTCACCGCCGAGCTGGCCGCCTTCAAGCCGACCCTGATCCTGGGCGTGCCCAGAGTGTTCGAGAAGGTCTACAACACCGCCCGCGCCAAGGCCCAGGCCGACGGCAAGGGCAGGATCTTCGACAAGGCCGCCGACACCGCGATCGCCTACAGCCGGGCGCTGGACGCCGGCGGCGCCGGTCTGGTCCTGCGGCTCAAGCACGCGGTCTTCGACAAGCTGGTCTACAGCAAGCTGCGCGCCGCCCTCGGCGGCCGGGCCACCCACGCCATCTCCGGCGGCGCCCCGCTCGGCGAGCGCCTGGGCCACTTCTACCGCGGCATCGGCTTCACCGTCCTGGAGGGCTACGGCCTGACGGAGACCTGCGCGGCCACCGCCTTCAACCCGTACGACAGGCCGAAGATCGGTACGGTCGGCCAGCCGGTGCCCGGCTCCTCCGTCCGGATCGCCGAGGACGGCGAGGTCCTCCTCAAGGGCCCGCACGTCTCCACCGGCTACTGGAACAACCCGCAGGCCACCGCCGACGCCTTCAAGGACGGCTGGTTCTCCACCGGCGACCTCGGCTCGCTGGACTCCGACGGCTACCTGACCATCACCGGCCGCAAGAAGGAGATCATCGTCACGGCCGGCGGCAAGAACGTCGCCCCGGCCGTGATCGAGGACCGGATCCGCGGCCACGCCCTGGTCGGAGAGGTCATGGTGGTCGGCGACCGCAAGCCGTTCGTCGCCTGCCTGATCACCGTCGACCCGGACTTCTTCCCGAAGTGGAAGGAGCTCAACGGCAAGCCCGCCGGCGCCACCGTCGCCGACCTCGCCGAGGACCCGGACCTGCTGGCCGCCCTCCAGGCCGCGGTCGACGACGGCAACGCGGCCGTGTCGCACGCCGAGGCGGTCAAGAAGTTCCGCCTGCTGGACACCGAGTTCTCCGAGGAGAGCGGCCACCTGACGCCCTCGCTGAAGCTCAAGCGCAACGCCGTGCTGAAGGACTTCGCCGCCGACGTCGAGGCGCTCTACCGGAAGTAGCCGCCGGCGCCGTACGGGCCCCGCCTCTCCAGGAAGGAGGTGGGGCCCGTACGCGCCGTCACCCGGCCAGCAGCGAGGTCAGCCGCCCGGCCAGCAGGTCCCAGCGCCAGGAGCGCTCCACCCAGCGCCGCCCGGCCTCGCCCATCCGCCGCCGCAGCTCCTCGTCGCGCAGCAGCCGCACGATCCGCTCGGCCGCCGCCGAGGCCGAGCCGCCGGGCACCACGTACCCGGTCTCGCCTTCCAGCACCGCGTCCGGCGCCCCGCCGGAGTCCCCCGCGACCACCGGCAGGCCGGTCGCCGACGCCTCCAGGTAGACGATGCCCAGGCCCTCGACGTCCAGGCCCCCGCGCCGGGTCCGGCAGGGCATCGCGAAGACGTCCCCGGCGCCGTAGTGGGCCGGCAGCTCCTCCCACGGCACCGAGCCGGTGAACCGCACCGAGTCCCGTACGCCGGTGGCGTCCGCGAGCTTCTCCAGGTCCGCCCGGTACGGGCCGCCGCCGACGATCAGCAGCACCGCGTCCGGCACGTCGGCGAGGATCTGCGGCATCGCCTCGATGAGGGTGTCCTGGCCCTTGCGCGGCACCAGCCGGGAGACGCAGACCACCACCGGCCGGTCCGCCAGCCCGAGCCGGCGGCGCACCTCGGCGCCCCCGGAGTCCGGGTGGAAGGTCGTCTCGTCCACGCCCGGCGGCAGCTGGACCATCCGGGCCGCGGCCTGCGGCCCGACCGCGGCGGCGATCCGGGAGCGGGTGTACTCGCCCAGGTACGTCAGCACGTCGGTACCCGCGCCGATCCGCCGCAGCAGCTGCCGGGAGACCGGCAGCTGGGCCCAGGCGGCCTCGTGCCCGTGGGTCATGCCGAGCAGCCGGCCGGCCCCGGCCCGGCGCAGCGTGGGCGCCATCAGCCCGAGCGGGGCGGCGGCACCGAACCAGACCGAGTCGCACTTCTCCGCCCGCAGGATCTCGGCGGCCCGCCGGGTGACCCGCGGTGTGGGAACCATCACCTTCGTCCGGTCCCGGATCACCGGGAACGGCTGCTCCGCGTCGAAGCGGGCCACCTCGCTGCCGTCCCGCCAGGTGGAGGCGTAGACCACCACGCTGCCTGCGGGCTGACGGACGGCCATGTTGTGCACGAACGCCTGGATGCCGCCGGGGCGGGGCGGGAAGTCATTGGTGACGATCAAGGTTCTGTGCATCAGGCCAGGCTCGCTCGGTCGGGGGGTGCGCGGTGTACCGCTGGGTGATCCGTACGATAGGTCAACACCATGACCCGCCGGGAACGGAACCGCACACGGCAACCGTTTGACCCCCGGGTCAGTCCTAGTACCTAGGCCGTCGTCCAGGACGCGGCCCGGGCGTCCGTCGGTACGACGCCTCCGGTGGGGACGTCCGAGACGAACGAGGGAGCGCAGTGGAATTGGCCCCGGCCACCGAGCCCGGTTCTTCGCGCGGCCGCCTCGGCCGCCCGCTCGGGGCGCTCGCCGCGCTCGGTGCCACCTGGGTCGCCACCCGCGCCCTGCTGGTACTGCTGGCGACGGGCGTGCTGAAGGCGCCCGGCGGCGACGTCACCGCGGACGTCTGGATGATCTACCACGCCTGGTACGGCGTGCTCCAGACCGGCACCTTCCCGTTCGACGACGTGACCTGGCAGTACCCGCCGGGCGCCGCCCTGGTGATCCTGCTGCCGGGCCTGCTGCCCTGGTCGTACCTGGTGTCGTTCTGGGTGATCTGCGGGATCGCCGACGCCGCCGCGGCCGCGCTGCTGGTGCGCACCGGCCTGCGCCGGGGCCGGGCGCTGACCGGCGCCTGGATGTGGGTGGTGGGCGTCCCGCTGCTCGGCCCGATGATCTACAACCGCTTCGACGTCATCGTCACCGCGGTCGCCCTGGCCGGCCTGCTGGCGCTGATCCGCCGCCCGGCCGTGGGCGGACTGCTGCTGGGCCTGGGCGGCATCGTCAAGATCTGGCCGCTGCTCGGCCTGATCGGCACCCCCTCCGGCCGCCGCACCCGCCGCTCCTGGACGCTGGCGGGGGCCACCGCCGTCTCGATCGGCTTCCTGCTGACGGCCGGGATGAACGGCGCCTTCGAGTTCCTGGCGTTCCAGAAGGACCGCGGCATCGAGGTCGAGTCGCTCGGCGCGCTGCCGCTGCACTTCGCCCGGCTCGCCGGCGCCTGGGACGGCAAGGTCACCATGAACTACGGCTCCCCGGAGATGCTCGGGCCGTGGGTCAGCGTGATCAGCAAGGTGATGATGGCCGGCACCCTGCTGGGCTTCGCCTGGCTGCTGCTGTGGCGCTACACCTCCAAGCGCCGCAGCGCGGCCACCATGTACGACGCGGCGCTGTGCGCGCTGCTGATCTTCGTGGTGACCAGCCGGGTGATCAGCCCGCAGTACCTGGTCTGGCTGGTCGGCGTCGCGGCGGTCTGCCTGACCGTGCGCAACAGCAGCCAGCGGCCGGTGGCGCTGCTGATCCTGCTCGCCTGCCCGCTCACCCTGGTCGAGTTCCCGACCATGTTCACCCAGGTCCTGGCCAGCGAACCGGCGGCGGTCGCCGTACTGGCCGCGCGCAACCTGCTGCTGCTGGCCGCGGCCGTGCTCTCCTGCGTCCGGCTCTGGCGCTCCACCCGCGGCGAGGCGCCGCTGCCGCCCACCGTGGTGCTGGACCACGAGCCCGCCGCACTGCCGGCCGCCGGCTATCCGGTGCGCCCGGGCATCGCCTACGAGCAGGACCTGCTGGACGGCATCGACCACCCGGGCGCCCCGGCCCGGCAGCACCGCTGAGCCGGCGCCGGTCAGCCCTTCAGCGCCGCCACCTGCTCCAACCAGAGCCTGGTGAACTCCGCCAGCCCGACGCCCAGCTCGCGGCGCATCAGCCGGTCCGTCCGGCGCTCCCGGTCCTCGCCCTGCCCGTCGGCCGCTCCTACGGCCCGGTAGAAGGCGACCAGCCGCTGCGGCCCGTGGGTGCGGGCGATCAGCTCGCAGGCCAGCCAGGACTGCTCGTAGGCCTGGGCGATGCCGTCGGCCCCGGCGGCGAAGTCCCGGTCGGCGGGCAGCGCGGCGGGCTGCTTCCCGGCGGCGACGTCCCTGGCCAGCTCGGGGGCGATCTGCTGCGGGCCGCGGGCCGAGTCGCGGTAGGCCGTCCAGTCGGCGACGCCCTCGGAGAGCCACAGCGGGGTCCAGGCCCGGGTGTCGGCCCTGGTGGCGACGTGGGTGGCCTCGTGGGTGATCACCACCTGACGGCCGAAGTCGCTGAGCCGCCCGTACGCCTCCGGGTTGACCAGCACCCGGTCCGCCGGGGTGTGCCAGGGCGCGCCGGGGGCGGCCACGGTGACCGCCGCCATGCCCGTCCAGCCGTCCGGGTCGCCCTCCAGCAGCCGGGCGAACCGCTCCTCGGTGGCGGGCCGCTCCAGCAGCAGCCGCTGCGGCCAGGCGTCGCCCCAGACCTCGGTGACGGCGGGCACCGCCCGGTCCGCCACCGCGACCAGCTCGGCCGGGTCGGGGCCGTCGACCGGCCCGAGCACCAGGCAGTGCGCGCCCGGCGCCGACCGCAGCGGCCCGAAGTCCCAGGGCGCGGGCGGTCCGCCCGCGTTCTCCTCGCGCTCCACCCGCCAGCCGTCCCCGGCCGGGACCAGCTCGATCCGGCGCGGGTACACCACCGGGTACTCGTCGTACCCGGCGATCCGCACCGTCAGGTCGGCGGCGGCGGTCAGCCGTTCCGGCCCGCCGGAGGCGGCGAGCACCACGTTGCGGTACGCCGCCTCGGCCACCGGCAGCCCGGCCCACGGCGGTGCCGCCCCGACCCGCTCCGCCAGTGCGGAGGCCACCTCGCCGTGCCGGTCCGCCGAGCGCGCCGCGGGCGGCGCCGCCGGGGCGGCCGGGGGCAGCGACAGCTGGGCCAGCCCGCCGGCCGCGAGCAGCAGCGCGCCCCGCCGGGACAGGGCGCGGCGGGGGCGGGGTATCCCGGCGGGGTCGGCGGAGCCGGGCGTCGGGGCGTTCAGAGCCGGACCACCCCGGAGACCGGCATGGCGGTGACGCTCTCGTAGCGGACCTTGGCACCCGGGCGGGGGGCGTGCACGATCACGCCGCCGCCGGCGTACATGCCGACGTGGTGCATGTCCCGGTAGAAGATCACCAGGTCTCCCGGTCGCGCTTCGGACAGGCTGATCCGCTGCCCGGCGTACGCCTGGGCCTGCGAGGTGCGCGGCAGGGTCACTCCGGCCTGCCGCCAGCTGTAGTACATCAGACCCGAGCAGTCGAAGGCGTGCGGTCCGGTGGCCCCGTAGACGTACGGGGAGCCGATCATCCGCACCGCGGCGGCAAGCGCGGCCGCCCCCCGCTCGGAGGCGGGCGGGGCGGTGCCGAGGTCCAGCCGGTCGGTGCCCCGGGTGGCGCGCTGCTCGGCGTCCCGGGCGTCCTGGGCCGTCATCCGGGCCCGCTCGGCGGCGCCCAGGCCGTTCAGCAGCTTCTGCGCCCCGGCGAGCCGCTGCTGGATCTGCTGCTTGGTGTCGGCGAGCGTGCGGCGGGTCTGGTCCAGTTCGGCGAGCTTGCCGGCCGCCTCGGTGCGGCGCTGGTCGAGCCGGCGCTGCCGGGTGACCAGCTCGTGCAGGGTCTCCTGCTGGCGCGCGGCGGCCTGGCCCAGGGTGCGGGCGCGGACCAGGTAGCCCTCCGGGTCGGACGAGAGGAACAGCTGGGCGGTCTGGGCCATTCCGCCACCGCGGTACTCGGCCCCGGCCACTGTCGCCAGGTCGCCGCGCAGTTCGTTGAGCTGGTCCTGGGCAATGGCGATCTCGCCCTGGAGGATCGTGGTCTCGCCCTGGAGCCGCCGCTGGGCCTCCTGCGCCGCGTTCGCCTTCTCGGAGGCCTGCTCGGCCTCGTCGTACAGCTGCTCGACCTGCGTCCTGACGTCCTGACGATCGCCCGGGTCCGGGCTGTCCGGCGCGGCCTGGGCGCGGCCTCCGGCGGCCACGCCCAGCGCGGTGGCGGCGGCCGCGGTCAGCACCAGCGCCCGGGTGAGCAGTTGGGAACGGCGGTGCACGGGCATGGCGGCAGCGGCTCCAATCCTGCGGCGCGGCCCCGCCGCCGCACCGGGACGGGCGGCCGTCGAGCGGGAGTCCGGTGGCAGACGTTAGCGAGTCCGGGCAAGCGAGTCCAAACCCTTCCCAACCCGAATATTCGACCCCTAATCGGACATCAGCTCGACCCGCCGGAAAAGCCGCAGGCCCGGCCTTCCCTGGGGAAGACCGGGCCCGGAGGCGTCCGAGCGGGGATCAGACCCGCACGATGGAGGTCAGCGGCATGTTGCCGACCGCCTCGTAGCGCACCGACGCACCCGGCTTGGGAGCGTGCAGCACCTGGCCGTTGCCGGCGTAGATGCCGACGTGGTGGGCGTCGCTGTAGAAGATCAGCAGGTCGCCGGGCTGGGCCTGGGAGATGTCCGAGCCGATCCGGGTGCCGGCCCCGGCCTGCGCCTGCGAGGTGCGCGGCAGCGACACCCCGGCCTGGTTGAACGCCCAGACCATCAGGCCGGAGCAGTCGAAGGAGCCCGGGCCGGTGGCGCCCCAGACGTACGGGCTGCCGACCTTGGACGCGGCGTACGAGAGGGCGGCGGCACCGCGCGAGCTGCCCGCGGCCACCTTCACCGGAGCGGCGGTCGAGCCGGTCGCCAGGTTGCCGCGGCTGTTGTCGCGCGAGGCGCGGTCGGCCTGCTGCTGCTGCGCCTGGGCGGCGTCGGCCTTGGCCTTGGCGTCGGCCGCGGCCTTCTCCTCGGCCTGGCGCAGCGCCTGGCGGTCCTGCTCGGTCAGGGTGTTGAGCAGGTCCTGGGCCGCCTTCAGCTTGCCCTGGACCTCGTCCTTGGAGGCCTTCAGCTGCTGGGTGGTCGACTCCAGCTCGGCGAGCTTGCCCTGGGCCTCGTTGCGGTCCTGGTCGAGCTTGCGCTGCTGCTCCTGGAGCTCCTTCAGCTGCCCCTTCTGGGTGCTGCCGGCCTGGTTCAGCGTGCCGGCCTGGCTGAGGAAGTTGTCCGGGCTGGAGGAGAACATCAGCTGGACGGTCGGGGATATGCCCCCGTTGCGGTACTGCTCGCCGGCGATCTCGGCGAGGCCGCCCTGGAGCTCGGTGACCTGGGCCTGCTGACGGGCCACCTGGTCCTGCAGGCCGGAGACCTGCTTCTCCAGCTCCTGCTGCTTGGCCTGGGCGGCGTTGTAGTTCTCGGTCGCGACCTCGGCCTGCTCGTTGAGCTGGTCGACCTGCCCCTTGACCTGTTCCTTGGTCGGCTGCGGGTCCGCGTGGGCACCCTGCGCGGAGAGGACGACGGCCGCCGCGGCGACACCCGTCAGGATCGAGACGCGGGCGCGACCGGCGGGCTTGGGACGACGATGGGACGCCACGAAGGCGGACTCCTTCTTCCTACGTCCGCCTACCGGGTGAGCTGACGGGTTCGGGCCGGAAGCATGCCCTACGACGCCTCACGGCCGTTCCACCGGCCGACCTGGCGCCGATTCACCCCGGAGGAACATGGTTCCCCGGCTCCGCTCCGCAGCGCCCCCGAACACTGGGCTCCCCTGTCGGGCAGTCGCTTCGACCTGCCCCGCTGCCTCGCGAACTCGGCGGTAACCACCGCCGCCACCCTGGCTGGGCGATCGACAGTGCGGTGGTTCGGAGCATGACCCTAGTAACTGAACCGTGATCCGTTCAAATCCTTGTCAGAAAAAAGGCAGAAGATTACCCAAGTTCTTTTGTGAAAATGACCGATGGTGACCACTGGCACACACAAGGCTGATCGGTTCTCAGCATGTGGTCGCGAAAGGGCGGGAAAGCCGAACGCCACCCCCAAGGGAGGGTGGCGCTTTTCACAGGCCCTCGAGGGAGCCCGGCGGGCGTGTCGGACCGTCAGACCCGGCGGATGGTGTTGATCGGCATCGCGTCGGCCTTCATCACCTTCACCACGTCACCGGTGTGCGGCGCGTGGACCACCATGCCGTTGCCGATGTACATCCCGACGTGGTGCATGTCGGAGCCGTAGATCACCAGGTCGCCGGGCTGGGCCTGGTCCAGCGAGGGCACCCGGGTGCCGTAGTGGCCCTGCTCCTGCGAGGTGCGCGGCAGCGAGACGCCCGCCTGCCCGTACGACCAGACCATCAGGCCCGAGCAGTCGAAGGTGGTCGAGCCGGTGGCGCCCCACACGTACGGCGAGCCCTGCTTGCTCATCGCCTTGGCCATCGCCACGGCCGCGTAGCCGCTGGCCGGCGGCAGGCTGCCGAGGTCGACTCGCTCGCTGCCGCGCGAGGCGCGGTCGTCCTGCGCCTGCTGGGCCTTCAGCGCGGCGCGGTCGGCGGCGCCGAGCGAGTTCAGCAGGTCCTGGGCGGCCTTCAGCTTGGTGTTGACGTCCGCCTTGGCCTGATTGAGGTCCTTGGTGGTGGTGTCCAGCGAGGCGAGCACGGCGGCCGCCTCGGCCTTCTCCTGGTCCAGCCGGCGCTGCTGTTCCAGCAGCCCCTTGAGCGCCTCGGCCTGGCTGGTGCTGGCCTGCTGGACGGTCGAGGCCTTCTCCAGGTAGCCGGACGGGTCGGAGGAGAGCATCAGCTGGACGGACGGGTCGATGCCGCCGGAGCGGTACTGATCCCCCGCCACCTCGGCCAGGCCACCCTGGAGCTGGGTCATCTGCTCCTGGCTGCGGGCCACCTGGTCCTGCAGCTGGTCGGCCTGCTTGCGCAGCTGGTCGGCCCGCTCCTTGGCGCCGTTGTACTTCTCCGCCGCCTGCTCCTGCTCCTCCTGGAGCTGGTCGATCTGCGCCTTGACGTCCGCCTTGTTCGGCTGCGGCGCGGCGTGCGCGGCCACCTGGGCGGAGAGGGCGACCGCGGTCGCAGCGGCAGCGGTGAGCACGGAGATCCGCGCGCGGCTCGGCTGCTTGGGACGACGGCGGTGGGAGGCCAAGGGACCGGCTCCTTCTTCCAGCGGACTCACCTGATGGGATGAGATTCCCGAAAATAGGTTTGACGCCAGACCCTAGTGAAGATCTATCCGTTTTGCCACTCCCCCGATGGCATGAACTCGGCCACCCCACACTGACTCCACAGCCCCCTCACAAGGCCCCGGAACCGCCCCTGACCAGGAATCACACGGAATCGGCCGAGGTCAGGGTCGGGCCAGCCGGTTCAACAGCAGCACCGACGCCACGGGGCGCGCGCCCGCCTTCCGCACGCCCTCCGCGACCTCCCGGTCGGTGGACACCACCACCACCGGACGGCCCTGCGGCTCGGCCCGCACCAGACGGCGGATCAGCTCGTCGGCCGTTTCCCCGGTCCGGCTGAACCGCACCCGGACCCCGCGCGGTGGCGCCATGATCACCGGGACGTCCAGGTCCTGCCCGTCGAACACGCAGGTGACCTCCGCCTGGGTGCGCTGGGCCAGCATCGCCAGCCCGCCCAGCAGCCGGATCCGCTGTTGCTCCAGCGGCAGTGCCGGATAGCCGGCCTTGGTCACGTTGTAGCCGTCCACCACCAGGTGGACCTGGGGGATCGCCAGCAGCTGGTCCAGCAGCGCCGGATCGTCCTCGGCCAGCCCGCGCCGGGCCACGTCGTGCGGCGAGGCCGCCCCCGGCACCACCGCCTCCACCAGGTCCGCCGGGCGGATCTGGGAGACCGGCAGCGCCAGCTCCCGCTGCAGACCCTGGGCCGACTGCAGCACGGTGTCGAGCAGCAACCGCAGCCGCATGTCCTCGACGCTGCGCCCCTCGCGGGCCGACCGGCGGCCCTGCTCGGCCGCGGTCTCCAGTTCGGAGAGCCGGTGCCGGAGCCTGCGCGCCTCGGTCTCGGCAGCGCCGCGCTCGGCCGCGGCCTGCGCCTTCAGGGCCTCCAGCTCACCGCTCACCCGGCGGGTCTCGGCCTGCGCCCGGCGGGTGTCGCTCTCCAGCGACCGCACCTTCTTGCGCAGCGACTCGGCCTCCTTGCGGACACCGTCGGACTCGGCCCGCTGCCGGTCCAGGTCCGCCCGGGCGGCGGCCCGTACCTCAGCCAGCTCGGCCTGCAGCTTCTCCACCAGCCGGGCCGCCTCCGCGGCCGCGTCCTCGGCACCGGCCCGCTCGGCCTCCTCGCCGGCCTCGGCCACCAGCCGGCTCCAGCCCTCCGAACGCACCAGGTAGGCGGCGGCCGCGACGTCCATCGGATCGGCGGCGCTCGGGACGGTGCCGCACTCCAGCGCCCTCACCAGGTCCGGCTGCCCGAGGCGCAGCCGCTCGGCTATCCGCACCCGGAAGGCCGGCTCCGCCTCCAGCGCCGCCGCCAGCGCCGTGGCCGCGTACTTGGCCCGCCGCACCGGGGTGAACTTGACGTACTGGCGCAGGCTCTGCGGGAGCTCGGCCGGCGGCAGCCCGCCGAGCGCGTCCGAGGCCAGCCCGACCACGCGCCGGCGCACCCCCTCGGGCAGCGGCCGGTCGAGCTTCTCGGCCACGCGCTCCGCCGCGGGCTCGGAGGAGTCGTCCGCCGTCCCGGCCGCCTCGGCCTGGGCCTCGGCCGCAGCGGGCTGAAGCCCCTGGGCTTCGCCGGGCTCCTTCGCTGCGTCCACCACGTCCTCGGCTCCGATCCTGGTCCAGCGGGGTCGGCCGCGGCCGCCCCTGTCGTCACGCTCCGTGCGTCTTGTTCTGTATTGTCCCGTGCGGCGCGGGCGGGTGCTCCGCGCACCCGCCCGCCGCGGCGGCGGGGATCAGCCCTGCTCGGCGGGGGCCTGCTCCCCCTCGGCACCCGGGCGGGCCACCAGCTCGACCTGGTCCACCGCGTTGCACCAGCGGCAGCGCACCGACTCGATCGTCTCGCTGAGCACCTCGGTCTCCTCGACCTCGGACTCGCCGGCCAGGTCGAAGTGCAGGAACTCGGTCACCCGCGCGGTGCGGGTCACGTCGAAGCGGGTGAGGTTGCCGCACAGGGTGCAGCGCCAGCGCGTCTCGGCGGTCAGGGCGGGGACGGTCATCGGGGGTCCTCTCGGGTGGTCCCTGGGTGGGCTAGGCGCTCCCCCCGGAGCCCCGGCATCGGCGGCGGGAGGCGGGAATGCCCGCCCCAAGCCTATTGCCTGGGGCAACCACCGCGGCCACCGGTCGCCTGAACTCCCCGGCTAGTCCACCTGCCGTAAACCACCGTGTCACCTGCGGCGCCCGGAGGGATGCTTGGCCGCATGGCGCTCGCGGTCCCCGACCACACCGCCGCCCGGGCCGGCCGCCCGGCGGTGCCCGTCCCGGTGGTCAGCTACGCCCTGATCGCCCTCAACACCCTGGTCTTCCTGCTCGGCCCCGCCGCCGGGCTCAACCCGCTGTACGGCACCGGCCAGGCCCGGGTCTGCTCGGAGCAGCGGTACGAGCAGCGCTGGGGCGCCGTCCCGGCCGAGGTGCTGGCCGGACGGCCGCTGACCGCCGAGCAGCTGGCCGAGGCCCCCGACCCGGCCCCCGGCTGCCCGGCCGCCCCGACCCCGGGCAAGCACCCGGCCCTGTCCGTCCTCACCGGGCTGTTCCTGCACGCCGGCTGGCTGCACCTGCTGGGGAACCTGCTCTTCCTCCAGGTCTTCGGCCCCACCGTGGAACGGCGGCTCGGCCGGGCCAGGTACGTCCTCTTCTACCTGGCCGCCGGCAGCCTGACCACGTACGGCTTCGCGCTCGCCGAGGCGCACTCGCCGAACTCCACCCGGGTGCTCATCGGGGCCTCCGGGGCGATCGCGGCCGTCCTCGGTGCCTATCTACGCCTCCACCCCCGGGCCCGGGTGACCACCCTCGTCCCGCTGCTCCTCTTCCTGCCGCTGCGCTTCCCCGCCTGGCTGGTGCTCGGCCTCTGGTTCGCCCTGCAATGGTGGTCGGTGCACTCGGCCGGCCCCGGGGTGGCCTACCTGGTCCACGTGATCGGCTTCTCGGCCGGGTTCCTCTACGCCTGTACCGCGGTCCGCCACCCCCCGAGACGACCGCGCCGACGCCCGATACGCTGGCGGCACCCCACAAAGGAGCCCGAACTGTGATCACCGCCATCGTCCTGATCAAGACCAGTGTCGACCGCATCCCGGAGATCGCCGAGTCCATCGCCGCCATCGAGGGCGTCAGCGAGGTCTACTCGGTGACCGGCGGCTACAACCTGGTGGCGATGGTGCGGGTGCGCCGGCACGACGACCTGGCCGAGGTCATCCCGGGCCGGCTCAACAAGGTCCCGGGCGTGGCCCACACCGAGACCCAGATCGCCTTCCGCACCTACTCCCAGCACGACCTGGAGGCCGCCTTCGCCCTCGGCCTGGACGAGTAGCGGTCAGCCCTCGCGCCGAGAGTCGGCGACGCAACGCCCGCCCTCGTTGCGGTAGTTCCACGCCGCACCGTCCGTGACCAGCTCCCGGACGGCGGTCAGGAAGCGGTCGACGTGCTCGTCCGGCGTCCCGGCGCCGAAGCTCACCCGGATCGCGTTCAGGCTGCGCTCGCCCGGCAGCGAGGACTCGGGCGCCCCGCACTCGGACAGCGCGACGTCCTCGTCCCCGAGCAGCGTGCGCACCAGCGGGTGGGCGCAGAACAGGCCGTCGCGCACCCCGATGCCGTACTCGGCGGACAGCGCGGCCGAGAAGTGCGAGCTGTTCCAGCCCCGGACGACGAAGGACAGCACGCCCACCCGTGCGGTGTCGGCCCCGAACAGGTTCAGCACCTTGACCTGCGGGATCGCGGCCAGCCCGGCCGTCAGCCGGGCGACCAGCTGCCGCTCGCGGGCCTCCAGCGCGTCGAAGCCGGCCTCGGTCAGCGCCCGGCAGGCCGAGGCGATCGCGTAGGCGCCGATGACGTTCGGCGAGCCGGCCTCGTGCCGGGCCGGGCCGGTGTGCCACTGCACGGCCACCGAGCCGTCGGCCTCCCGGGCCACCGTCCGGGTCGCCCCGCCGCCGGCCAGGTACGGCTCGGCCTCGTCCAGCCAGTCCGCCCGGCCGGCCAGCACCCCGGCGCCGAACGGCGCGTAGATCTTGTGGCCGGAGAAGGCGATCCAGTCGACGTCCAGTTCGCGCACCGAGACCCGGTGGTGCGGCGCCAGCTGGGCGGCGTCCAGCACCACCCGGGCGCCGTGCCGGTGCGCGGTCCCGGTCAGCTCGGCGACCGGCCACAGCTCGCCGGTCACGTTGGAGGCGCCGGTGACGCAGAGCAGCTTGGGGCCCTCGGGTGCCTCGGCGAGCGCGGCGTCCAGCGCGGCCACCGCCTCGGCCCGCGAGCGCGGCGCCCGCAGGTAGGTGACGTCCAGTCCGGCGTGCGCCCAGGGCAGCAGCGAGGCGTGGTGCTCGGTCTCGAAGGCGAACACCCGGGTGCCGGCCGGAACGGCGGCGGCCAGCAGGTTGAGCGAGTCGGTGGTGGCCCGGGTGAAGACCACCTGGTCGCCCTCCCGCAGGTCGAGGAACTCGCCGACGGTGCGGCGGCTCTGCTCGAACAGGTCGGTGGACAGCTGGGAGAGGTACCCGGCCCCGCGGTGGACGCTGCCGTAGTACGGCGCGTAGGCGGCGACGTCGTCCCACACCCGCTGGAGCGCCGGCGAGCTGGCCGCGTAGTCGAGTGCCGCGTAGCCGACCTTCTCACCGCTGGCGAGCGGGACCTGGACGTCGGTGCCGAGGACGGCGAGCGGGGCGCAGATTTCGGTGGCGACGGGGGACATGGGGATGCACTCCTTCAAGGGGTAAGGGACCCCGGGAGTGTCATTCGTCCGGCGTCCGCGCTTGTCGCACGGACGGCTTGCCGTGACGACCCGGTCCTCACCCAGGGCACCCCGCCACGGACGGAGGGTTGCCGGACAGCAAGCTGGGGCTTTGTGCTGTCACTCATGACCTGGCGAAGACTCTAGGCCGCGCCCATCGGGCGGTCAAACGGGCGTCCGGCATCCGGACAGCGCGAGGGGCCCGCGGGAGGAGTTCCCGCGGGCCCCGCCAACTGCCGTGTCAGATCCGGCTCGTGGCCTCCGACCAACGCCGCAGCAGGTCCTGGGCCGCGCCGGAGTCGATCGCCCTGGCGGCCCGCTCCATGCCGGCCGCCAACTGCTCGGCGAGCGGTGCGTCGCGCAGGTCGAGCGCGACCAGCGCCGCCGCCGTGTTCAGCAGGACGGCGTCCCGGACCGGCCCGTGCTCCCCCGCCAGCAGCCGCCGCGCGACCTCCGCGTTGTACGAGGCGTCCGCCCCGCGCAGCGCCTCGATGCCGACCAGCTCGATGCCGACGTCCCGCGGGTCGAAGGCGGTCCGGGTGACCGCCCCTTCGCGCACCAGCCAGACCTGCGAGGTGGTGGTGATGGTCAGCTCGTCCAGTCCGTCGTCGCCGCGGAAGACCAGCGCCGTCGCACCCCGCTCGGCCAGGACCCCGGCGATCAGTCCGGCCAGCCGGGTGTCGAAGCAGCCGATGGCGTGCGCGGTGACCTTGGCCGGGTTGGTCAGCGGGCCGAGGATGTTGAAGGAGGTCGGCACCCCGAGGTCGCGCCGCGCGGTGGCGGCGTGCCTCATCGAGGGGTGGAACTTCGCCGCGAAGCAGAAGGTGAGCCCGACCTCCTCGGCCACCTCGGCGACCCGCCGGGCCGAGAGGTCCAGCGCCACCCCGAGCTTCTCCAGCACGTCCGAGGAGCCGCTGCTCGAGGAGGCCGACCGGTTGCCGTGCTTGACCACCTTGGCGCCGGCGGCCGCCGCGACGATCGCGGACATGGTGGAGATGTTGACGGTCTTCGCCCGGTCGCCGCCGGTGCCGACGATGTCCACCGCCGGGCCGGGGATGTCCAGCGGCTCCGCGTGCGCGTACATCGCGTCGACCAGGCCGCCGATCTCCTCGACCGACTCGCCCTTGGCCCGCAGCGCGATCATGAACCCGGCCACCTGTACGGGGGACGCCTCGCCGCTCATGATCCGGTCCATCGCCCACGCGGTGGACGAGCGGTCGAGGTCCTCCCCCCGCAACAGCGCCGCCAGGAGGTCCGGCCAGGTGCGGACCACCTGCGCGGGGTCGCTACCGCCGTTCGCAGGGTTCACGTTCACCATGGCTGACTCCAGCTGTTGTCGGTTCCCCACTACGGGGGGACGTCCGTACGGATGGAGCCAGCCTATCGAGCGAAGCCTCCGCTTCTACCCCTGTCCTTTCCAGTTGCCGGGCCGCCTTCAGCGGACTGCCGGAGTCCGCTTCGCCAGTCGCGCCCGCAGCAGGGTGGCCGCCGCCTCGGCCAGCGCCACCGGCTCCACCGGGTGGGAGATGGCCGCGTCGGCCCGGCTCCAGGCGGCGAGCCAGGAGTCCTGCGGCCGGCCGATCAGCACCAGCACCGGCGGGCAGCCGTAGATCTCGTCCTTGAGCTGGCGCGCGAGGCCCAGCCCCCCGGCCGGAACGGCCTCACCGTCCAGCACGCAGAGGTCCACTCCCCCCTTCTCCAGTGCCTTGAGCACCGCGGGGGTGGTCGCGCACTCCAGGTAGGTCAGTTCCGGAAGGTCCTCGGCGGGCCGGCGGCCGAGCGCCGTCAGCACCTGCTCGCGGGTGTTGCGGTCGTCGCTGTAGACGAGGACGGTGAGCATCTCATCGGTCGTGTACGCCATGGGCCCTGCTCCCTCAAGTGTGATCCGGACCACGTTCGCCTGATCCGGATGCTACTCCCGATCACCCCCGCCGAGTCCTCCTCGTGCAGCTTCCCGGCCAACCGGGCCGCACCCCGGCTCACCCACCCGGAGGACGGTCCGTCACCCGATCCCGTCCGGTCCACCCGTACGGCCGACCCCGGGTCCCGTCCCCTACCTCATGCGGCTGCTCCGGCCGTGCAACGACGCACCGGGCAACGGGGTCGCGGGCCCCTCCGAGGAACCATCAGAAAAGGGACACGCCGCTGCTCAGCCCCCGTCCGGACCCCGCGCCGCCCCCCAAGCGGGCATACCGCACGCACCGGACACTCCGAGGGACACCCCCCGACGTGAAGACGGAATAAGGGACCGACATAATGTCCGTCGTGGCGACAGCAACAGCAGTAGAAACCGGGCACGCGCACGGATCGGTCAACCGGCCGAACATGGTCAGCGTCGGAACGATCGTCTGGCTCAGTTCCGAGTTGATGTTCTTCGCGGCCCTCTTCGCGATGTACTTCACGCTCCGCTCCGTCAAGGGGCCGGAGTTCTGGACCGAGAAGGCCCACGCCCTCAACGTGCCCTTCTCGTCGGTCAACACCACGATCCTGGTGCTCTCCTCGCTCACCTGCCAGCTCGGCGTGTTCGCCGCCGAGCGAGGTGACGTGAAGAAGCTCCGGGCGTGGTTCATCCTCACGTTCGCCATGGGCGCGGTCTTCATCGGCGGCCAGGTCTTCGAGTACACCGAGCTGGTCAAGAAGGACGGCCTCTCGCTGTCCTCCGACCCGTACGGCACGGTGTTCTACCTGACCACCGGCTTCCACGGGCTGCACGTGACGGGTGGTCTGATCGCCTTCCTGCTGGTCCTGGGACGGACGTACGCAGCCAAGCGCTTCACGCACGAGCAGGCCACCGCCGCGATCGTCGTGTCGTACTACTGGCACTTCGTCGACGTCGTGTGGATCGGCCTGTTCGCGACCATCTACCTGATCAAGTAACCAGCTGATCAGGTCGCTGGCCACCGGCTGCGGCCCCCGCCCTCACCGGCGACGGGCCGCTTCTGCCGGTGCCGACGCTCCCACCGACCGACCGCGCGCGCAGCCCTAGACAGGCAGCCTCGTGCCGGCCAGACCGGCCGCCGGGTGCACCCACCAGTCGACCAGATCCTGACACCGGGGTTATTCCGTGAAAAAGCTCTCCGCACGACGGCGCCACCCATTGGCGGCGCTGGTCGTCCTACTTCTCGCCCTGGCGGCAACCGGGGGGCTGTACGCCGCGTTCGCGCCCGCCGACAAGGCGCAGGCCGACGTCGCCGCGCAGTCGCTCGCGATCGATGAGGGCAAGAAGCTCTTCGCCGTGGGCTGCTCCTCCTGCCACGGCCTGAACGGCCAGGGCAGCAGTGACGGTCCGAGCCTGGTCGGCGTCGGCTCCGCCGCCGTCGACTTCCAGGTCGGCACCGGCCGCATGCCCGCCCAGCAGCCCGGCGCGCAGGTCCCGCGCAAGAAGAACATCTACACGCAGGCCGAGATCGACCAGCTCGCCGCCTACGTCGCCTCCCTCGGTCCCGGCCCGGTGACCCCGACGGAGGAGCAGTTCACCTCGACCAACCCCGAGGACATCTCCAAGGGTGGCGAGCTGTTCCGCACCAACTGCGCCCAGTGCCACAACTTCGCCGGCCAGGGTGGTGCCCTGACCAAGGGCAAGTACGCCCCGTCGCTGGAGGGCGTGGACGCCAAGCACATCTACGAGGCCATGCAGACCGGCCCGCAGAACATGCCGTCGTTTCCGGACACCACCATGCCCGAGGAGCAGAAGAAGCAGATCGTGGCCTTCGTCCGCCACACCACCAACGATGAGCCCAACCCCGGCGGTCTCACCCTGGGCAGCCTCGGTCCGGTGACCGAGGGCCTGTTCGGCTGGATCTTCGGCCTCGGCACGCTCATCGCGGTCGCGATCTGGGTCGCCGCCCACACCACCAAGGCCAAGAAGTCATGAGCCACGACATGTCAGAAGAGAAGCTCCCGGAGCCGCACGGCTCCGCCGGCGAGGTGGCCGACCACGGCAGCCCGTTCGCCGACCCGGGCCTGCCGGCCCACGAGCCCCGTCGCACCGACATCGACGAGCGGGCCGCCAAGCGCGCCGAGCGCCAGGTCTCGCTGATGTTCGTGATCTCGATGCTCGCCACCGTCGGCTTCATCGCCTCGTACGTGGCCATCGACCCGGACAAGATCGTCTACATCTTCCCGCTCGGTCACGTCAGCGCGCTGAACTTCGCGCTCGGCCTGACCCTGGGTGTGGCGCTGTTCATGATCGGCGCGGGCGCGGTCCACTGGGCCCGCACCCTGATGTCGGACGTCGAGATGCCGTCCGAGCGTCACCCGATCGAGGCCTCCGACGAGGTCCGCGCGGACGTCATCGAGCAGTTCAAGACCGGTGCCGCCGAGTCCGGCTTCGGCCGCCGCAAGATGATCCGCAACACCCTGATCGGCTCCATGGCGCTGGTCCCGCTCTCCGGCGTGGTCCTGCTCCGTGACCTGGGCCCGCTTCCCGAGAAGAAGCTCAAGGAGACCGGTTGGAAGGAGGCGACCGAGACCAAGCCGCTGGCGCTCATCAACATGAACACCATGCAGCCGATGAAGCCCGAGGACATCGTCGTCGGCTCGCTCACCTTCGCCATGCCCGAGGGCCTGTCCACGCACGACGAGGACTTCCAGCAGCGGATCGCCAAGGACGCCCTGATGCTGGTCCGGATCGCGCCCGAGGACATCAAGGACGAGAAGTCCAAGGACCTCGGCTTCGAGGGCATCCTGGCCTACTCCAAGATCTGCACCCACGTCGGCTGCCCGATCAGCCTGTACGAGCAGCAGACCCACCACGCGCTCTGCCCCTGCCACCAGTCGACCTTCGACCTGGCGGACGGCGCCCGCGTCATCTTCGGCCCGGCCGGCCACCCGCTGCCGCAGCTGAAGATCATCACTGACGAGAAGGGCAACCTGGTCGCCACCGGCGACTTCGATGAGCCCGTCGGCCCGAGCTACTGGGAGCGTGCTCGATGAGTAGCGCGAGCAGCACCACGACCGGTGCCGCCAAGCCCTCCAGCACGCGTGAGAAGCCCGCCAACAAGTGGGAAGCCGCGGCTGACTGGACTGACGGCCGGCTGGGGATCTACTCCCTCGCCAAGGCCAACCTGCGGAAGATCTTCCCGGACCACTGGTCCTTCATGCTGGGCGAGATCTGCCTCTACACGTTCGTCATCATCATCCTGACCGGCGTCTACCTGACGCTGTTCTTCAAGCCCTCGATGGCCGAGGTCGTCTACGAGGGCTCGTACGTGCCCCTCAAGGGCATCCCGATGTCGGAGGCCTACGCCTCCACGGTGGACATCAGCTTCGAGGTCCGCGGCGGTCTGCTGATCCGTCAGATCCACCACTGGGCCGCCCTGGTCTTCGTGGCCGCGATGCTCGTCCACATGATGCGCGTGTTCTTCACCGGCGCGTTCCGCAAGCCGCGTGAGATCAACTGGGTCTTCGGCTTCCTGCTGCTGGTCCTGGGCATGTTCGACGGCTTCTTCGGCTACTCCCTGCCGGACGACCTGCTGTCGGGCACCGGTATCCGCTTCATGGAAGGCGCGATCCTCGCCGTCCCGCTGATCGGCACCTACGTCCAGATGTTCCTGTTCGGGGGCGAGTTCCCCGGCCACGACATCGTGCCGCGGTTCTTCACCATCCACGTGCTGCTGATCCCGGGCATCATGCTCGGCCTGCTGGTGGCACACCTGATCCTGGTCTTCTACCACAAGCACACCCAGTGGGCGGGCCCGGGCAAGACCGAGAAGAACGTCGTCGGCATGCCGCTGATGCCGGTCTACATGGCCAAGGCCGGTGGCTTCTTCTTCCTGGTGTTCGGCCTCATCGCCGTCGTCTCGGCGATCGCCACGATCAACCCGATCTGGGCGTACGGCCCGTACCGTCCGGACCAGGTCTCCACGGACGCCCAGCCCGACTGGTACATGGGCTTCTCCGAGGGTCTGATCCGTGTCATGCCGGGCTGGGAGATCAGCGTCTGGAGCGGCCACACCCTCAACCTGGGTGTCATGGTCCCGCTGGCGATCTTCCCGCTGGTCCTGGTCTCGATCGCGGCCTACCCGTTCATCGAAGGCTGGATCACCGGTGACAAGCGCGAGCACCACATCCTGGACCGCCCGCGCAACGCCCCGGTCCGCACCGCCCTGGGTGCCGCCTGGATCAGCCTCTACCTGATCCTGCTGATGGCCGGTGGCAACGACCTGTTCGCCACCCACCTGCACCTGTCGATCAACTCGGTGACCTACTTCGTCCGCGTCGGCTTCTTCGTCGTCCCGGTCGTGGTCTTCATCGTGACCAAGCGCTGGTGCCTCGGCCTCCAGCGCCGCGACAAGGAGAAGGTGCTGCACGGCCGCGAGACCGGCGTCATCAAGCGCCTGCCGCACGGCGAGTTCATCGAGGTGCACGCCCAGCTGCCGCAGCAGGACCTGTACAAGCTCACCGCGCACGACCAGAACCAGCCGGTCGAGCTGCCGGCCCAGACGGACGAGAACGGCGTGGCCCGCAAGGCCGGCGTCCTCACCCGCACCCGGGCCAAGCTCTCCCGCGGCTTCTACGGCGAGGGCAGCCAGATCCCCAAGCCGACCGCCGAGGAGCACCACGAGATCACCAGCGGCCACGGCCACCACTGATCCCGTAGGCACCACCGAGTCACCCCGAGGGCCGCAGACCAGAGTTCTTCTGGTCGGCGGCCCTCGGGCTTTCCCGTACCCGCCCGCGTCACCAGGAGCCCCCGTGCAGCTCTCCGTCGACCCCGCCTCGGCCACTCCCCCGTACGAGCAGATCCGCGCCCAGATCGCCGAGCGGGCCCGCTCCGGCGAACTGCCGACCGGGCTGCGGCTGCCCACCGTCCGGGCCCTGGCCGAGGAGCTGGGGCTGGCCGCCGGGACGGTCGCCCGGGCCTACCGCGAGCTGGAGGCGGACGGCGTTGTGGAGACCCACGGCCGGCGCGGCACGCTGATCGCCGCCACCGGGGACGCCGCCCATCGGCTGGCCGCCGAGGCCGCCGCCGAGTACGCCGCTCGCGCGCACCGCCTGGGCGTCTCCCACGCCGACGCCCTGGCCGCCGTGGACACCGCGCTGCGGCTGGCCTACCCGGAGCTCTGACGGTCCCGTCAGAGCTCCGGACGGATCATCCCCGCGGCGGGGGCCTGGGAGGCCGGTGAGGTGGTGCTGACGGGCTGTCCGGAGGCGCTGTGCTTGACCCACTCCGTCCAGGCCACGTTCCAGTCCCCGAAGCCGTTGCCGAAGGGCTCCATCGGGCCGCCGCGGCTGTTCACCACCGTCACCAGGTCCCCCACCCTGGTGTGCTGGTAGAACCACTCGGCGTTGTCGGTGCTCATGCCGGTACAGCCGTGGCTGACGTTCTCGACGCCCTGCGAGCCGACCGACCAGGGCGCGGCGTGTACGTACTCGCCGCTCCAGGTCACCCGGGTGGCCCACTTCACGTCGAGGTCGTACGACTCCGCGCTGCCCGCCGCTATGCCGATGGTCTCGCCGTTCATCCGGACCGAGCGCTCCTGGCCGAGCACCACCTTGATGCCGTTGCGGGTGTCGAAGCCGGGCTTGCCGGTGGTGACCGGGATGGTCCGCAGCACCTCGCCGTCACGCTTCAGGGTGAGCTCGTGGGTCCCCGCGTCGATCACCGACTCCACCCGCTCGCCGATCCGCAGCTTCAGCGAGCTGCGGTCACCGCCGTAGAGGCCGTCGGCGATCCGGCTGCCGGTGCCGTCGAAGGCCAGCGAGACGGTCGTCCCGGCCGGCCAGTAGGTCTCCGGGCGGAAGTGCAGGTTCTTGTCGTCCACCCAGTACCAGGCGCCGGTGACGGCGGGCTGGGAGCCGACGGTCAGCACGTGCTCGACCTCCAGGCGGGCCTGCGGGTCCTTTACGGCCTCGGAGAGCTGCACGGTGAGCGGCTGGCCCACCCCGTAGACGCCGCTGCCGGAGGAGTCCGGGCCGAGCTTGGCGGTGAGCAGGCGCTGGCCGGGGAGGGTCCTGAAGTTCGCCGTGGTGTCGCCGCGGCCGCCCTTGCCGTCGTCGGCGGAGATCCGCACGGTGTACGCGGTGGCGGCCTTCAGCCGGCCGGTGGTCTGCCAGCTGCGCTGGTCCTCGGCGAGCTTTCCGGCGACCACCCGGCCGTCCGGGCCGACCACGGTGACGTCGGTGAGCCGGCTGTCCTTGACGGCGGTCACGGTGACCGGCTGGGACGGGTCGACCTTGTCCTTTGCGGAGAGGTGGACCAGTGGGGCCGCGTCGATCCGGTGCGGTCCGACGGGCTCCTCCTCCCCGGCCGTGCAGGCGGCCAGGGGGGCCAGCACCGCGAGGGCCAGCGAGATGCCGCCGAGAGTTGCGCTTCCCCGCCTGTCGGCCATGACCGCCTCCGAAGGTTCGCACGATTGATCAGATCGTAGGAACGCCATCTGGTGGAGCGACATCCGGGGGACTTCCGATTCACCCACCGGAGTGAGCCCGTCACCCTGCAGGATGCAGCAGGGCCGGTCCTCCCGTGCGGGAGGACCGGCCCTGGTGCCGGAAAGCGGGAACCCTACTGGTTCTGGTTCTCGCCCCGGTAGAACTCGAAGACCCATCCGAAGATGCCGATCATGATGATCGGGGCGGCCCAGAACATCAGCCACCAGCCGAAGATCACGCCCAGGAAGGCGAGCGCGCCACCGAGCGCCAGCGAGAGCGGCTGCCAGCTGTGCGGGGCGAAGAAGCCCAGCTCGCCGGAGTCGTCCGCGACCTCGGCCTCGGGGTTGTCACCCGCGCCGCTGTCCACCCGGCGGGCGGTGAAGGCGAGGTAGTACCCGATGAACGCGCAGAGGCCGAAGGCCAGGAACAGCGCGGTGGTACCGGCGGCCTCGATGCCGAGGTCCGAGTGGTTGGTCCACAGACCGTAGGTCAGGGCCATCGCCAGCACGAAGACCGACAGGCCCAGGAAGATCTTTCCCTGTTCCTTCATCAGGCGTCGCCCTCCTTGTTGCCCTTGTCCAGCTTCGGGGCGTCGTACTTCGCCGGGGTCACGCCGGCGAGGTGCTTGGCCGGCTCACCGTGGTTCTCCAGGTAGTCCAGCGCGGCGATCTCCGGGTGGTGGAGGTCGAAGGCCGGGGATTCGGAGCGGATCCGCGGGAGGGTGAGGAAGTTGTGCCGCGGCGGCGGGCAGGAGGTCGCCCACTCCAGCGAGCGGCCGAAGCCCCACGGGTCGTCCACGGCGACCTTCTCGCCGTACTTGGCGGTCTTCCAGACGTTGTAGAGGAACGGCAGGATCGACAGGCCGAGCACGAAGGAGCCGATGGTCGAGACGGTGTTCAGGGTGGTGAAGCCGTCCGCGGCCAGGTAGTCGGCGTAGCGGCGGGGCATGCCCTCCGCGCCGAGCCAGTGCTGCACCAGGAAGGTGGTGTGGAAGCCGACGAACAGCGTCCAGAAGGTGATCTTGCCGAGGCGCTCGTCCAGCATCTTGCCGGTCATCTTCGGCCACCAGAAGTGGAAGCCGGCGAACATCGCGAAGACGACGGTGCCGAAGACCACGTAGTGGAAGTGGGCGACGACGAAGTACGAGTCCGAGACGTGGAAGTCGATCGGCGGGGAGGCCAGCAGAACACCGGTCAGACCACCGAAGAGGAAGGTGACCAGGAAGCCGACCGTCCAGAGCATCGGGGTCTCGAAGCTCAGCGAGCCCTTCCACATGGTGCCGACCCAGTTGAAGAACTTCACACCGGTCGGGACCGCGATCAGGAAGGTCATGAACGAGAAGAACGGCAGCAGTACCTGCCCGGTGACGTACATGTGGTGCGCCCACACCGTCACGGACAGACCGGCGATCGCGATGGTGGCCGCGATCAGGCCGGAGTAGCCGAACATCGGCTTGCGGCTGAAGACCGGGATGATCTCGGACACGATGCCGAAGAACGGCAGCGCGATGATGTACACCTCGGGGTGGCCGAAGAACCAGAACAGGTGCTGCCAGAGCATCGCCCCGCCGTTGGCCGGGTCGAAGACATGGGCACCGAACTTGCGGTCCGCCTCCAGGGCGAACAGCGCGGCGGCCAGCACCGGGAAGGCCAGCAGGACCAGCACCGAGGTCAGCAGGACGTTCCAGACGAAGATCGACATCCGGAACATCGTCATGCCGGGAGCGCGCATGCAGATGATCGTGGTGATGAAGTTGACCGCACCGAGGATCGTGCCGAAGCCGGAGAAGGCCAGACCCATGATCCACATGTCGCCGCCGATGCCGGGCGAGTGCACGGCGTCGGACAGCGGGGAGTAGGCGAACCAACCGAAGTCGGCGGCGCCGTTCGGGGTGACGAAGCCCGCCACCGCGATGGTCGAACCGAAGAGGTACAGCCAGTACGCGAACATGTTCAGACGCGGGAACGCCACGTCCGGGGCGCCGATCTGGAGCGGCATGATCCAGTTCGCGAAGCCGGCGAAGAGCGGCGTCGCGAACATCAGCAGCATGATCGTGCCGTGCATCGTGAACGCCTGGTTGAACTGCTCGTTCGACAGGATCTGGGTCCCGGGACGAGCCAGCTCGGCGCGCATGACCAGGGCGAGGATGCCACCGATCAGGAAGAAGGCGAACGACGTGGCCAGGTACAGCGTGCCGATCGTCTTGTGGTCAGTGGTGGTCATCCACTTGATGATGGTCGAACCCGGCTTCCGGGTCCGCTGCGCCCCGACCGTGACGGCCTCGGCGCCCCCGCCGGCCGCGGCGGGCTCGTTGAGGATTGTCACTTCTCTTCACTTCCCATGGTGATCAGGCCGGAGGGCACCGCACCGTTCTGGCCCTTGGCGCGAAGCTCGGCCAGGTGCTTGTCGTAGTCGGCACGGTCGACGACCTTGACGTTGAACAGCATGCGCGAGTGGTCGACGCCGCAGAGCTCGGCACACTTGCCCATGTACTCGCCCTTGACGGTCGGCGTGACCTCGAACTTGTTCACCACGCCCGGCACGACGTCCATCTTCATCATGAAGTTGACGGGCCAGAAGTCATGGATGACATCACGCGAGGTGAGGCGGAACTGCACCTTCTCGTTGACCGGCAGCCAGAGCGTCGGAGCGTCCTTGGGCGTACCGACCTCGTACGCGGCGTCCTTGTTGGCCGGGTCGGGGGTCTCGGTGTTCTCGTAGTTGAACGCCCAGCTCCACTGGAAGCCGACCACGTTGACGTAGTGCTGCGGCTTCTCGGAGACCTGCGTCAGCTTCGACTCGTCGCGGGCGACGAAGTAGAAGAGGACCGAGACGATGATGATGGGGACCGCGGTGTAGAGCGCCTCGATGGGCACGTTGTACCGGGTCTGCGGGGGGATCTCCACACCGGTGCGCTTGCGCCGGTGGAAGATCACGCTCCAGATGATCAGACCCCACATCAGTACGCCGACCACCAGCGCCGCGATCCAGGAGCCCTGCCACATCCGGAGGACCATGGGCCCTTCCTCGGTGACGGGGCTCGGGAGGCCAAGCCTGGGGAGGTCGTTGGCCGAGCAGCCGGTGGCGGTCGCGATGACGAGGCCCAGTGCCAGCGCCTGAGGCAGCTTCCGCCGCATCGTGCGCCGCGGCGAGCGGTCGGAGCCGTTGGGACTCACGTAGCGCCTTCCCGAAGTCTCGCCCGCCTTCGCGTCGCCCCGGGGAGGAGTGTGAGCCTCCCCGGCGACCCGTCCACGGGCACGGTTTGAATGCTTATGCGGGCCAAACCCTACTCCAGCCTTATGCGCTCCTGACGGGCAGCCCCCGGTAACGCGCCGCCTGCTAGCCCGATCAGGCCCGGCAGGGGCTGCGTCGCAGGTCATCGCAGGCATTCGAGGTCCGTACGCCCGATCGGGGGATGACCTCGGACGACGCCCGTGACGGCCCGTCGGGCGCGGACGAAGCGGACATTCGGGATGATCGACTGACGGCGGGTGAGTCGCGCGGTCGGACCGGGTCGCGGACCGGGTGTGTCGTTAAATGTGACCGTGTATTTCGACGTGGCCTCGACGGCCCCCCTGCACCCCGTCGCGCGGCAGGCCCTGACCGCCGCCCTGGACGAGGGCTGGGCCGATCCGGCCCGGCTGTACCGCTCCGGCCGGCAGGCCCGGATGCTGCTGGACGCCGCCCGCGAGACGGTCGCCGCGGTGCTGGGCGCGCGGCCCGACGAGATCGCCTTCACCGCGAGCGGCACCCAGGCCGTCCAACTGGGCCTGCTGGGCGCCCTGGCCGGGAACCGGCGGCGCGGCGGCCACTTCGTGCACTCCGCGGTGGAGCACTCCAGCGTGCTGCACGTCGCCGAGCGCCAGCTGGCGGGCGGGGGCGAGGTCTCGGTGGCGCCGGTGGACCGGGGCGGCCGGGTCGACCCGGGGGCGCTCGGCGCGCTGCTACGCCCGGACACCGCGCTGGCCGCGGTGCAGAGCGCCAACCACGAGGTCGGGACGGTGCAGCCGGTCGGCGAGGTCGCCGCGCTGTGCGCCGAGGCTGGCGTCCCGCTGCTGGTGGACGCGGCGCAGAGCGCCGGACGGCTGGACGTCCCGGCGGGCTGGTCGCTGCTGACGGCGAGCGCCCACAAGTGGGGCGGCCCGCCCGGGGTGGGGGTGCTGGCGGTGCGCAAGGGCGTCCGGTACGCCTCGCCGCTGCCGGCCGACGAGCGCGAGGGCGGCCGGGTGCCCGGCTACGTCAACGTCCCGGCGATCGTGGCCGCGGCCGCCTCGCTGCGCGCCGTACGGGCCGAGGCCGAACGGGAGAACGCCCGGCTGCACGCACTGGTCGAACGGATCCGCACCCGGGTGCCGCGGCTGGTGCCCGAGGTCGAGGTGGTCGGCGACCCGGTGCGGCGGCTGCCGCACATCGTCACCTTCTCCTGCATGTACGTGGACGGGGAGGTGCTGCTGACCGAGCTGGACCGGGCGGGCTTCGCGGTCTCCTCCGGCTCCTCCTGCACCTCGTCCACGTTGACGCCCAGCCATGTGCTGGCGGCGATGGGAGTGCTCACCGAGGGGAACGTGCGGGTCTCGCTGCCGTACGGAACGGCCGAGGCCGACGTGGAGCGCTTCCTCGCGGTGCTGCCGGACCTGGTGGCCGGCGTCCGGGCGCCGCTCGGGCTGGACCTGCCGGCGCCGGCGGCGCCCGTGGAGCTCACCGGCGCCGAGCCTCCTGAGGCGAACGGGCGAGTCACGGTCATCGACGCCTTGGGCAAGCGCTGCCCGCTGCCGGTGATCGAGCTGGCGAAGCGGATCGGCGAGGTGCCGCCGGGCGGCACGGTCGTCGTGCTGGCGGACGACGACGCGGCCCGGCTGGACATCCCGGCCTGGTGCGGGATGCGCGGGCAGGAGTACGCGGGCGAGGCCCCGGCCGCCGAGTACGGCGGCGACCGGGGCTCGGCCTACCTCGTGGTGCGCCGCTCCTGAGCGGGGCGGACTACTTGACCAGGCGCGCGGCGATCTCGCCGGCCGCCTCGGCGCCGTAGGCCTCCTCGAAGCGCTTCAGGAAGGTGGCCGGGCGCAGCTCGTACTCCTGGGTGCCGACGGTCTCGATCACCAGGGTGGCGAGCATGCAGCCGAGCTGGGCCGAACGCTCAAGGTCGAGGTCCCAGGACAGGCCCGCCAGGAAGCCGGCGCGGAAGGCGTCGCCGACGCCGGTCGGGTCGACCTTGGCCTCCTCCTTGGCGCAGCCGACCAGGATCGGCGCCTCGCCCTTGCGCTCGATCCGCACGCCCTTGCTGCCCAGGGTGGTGACCCGGGTGCCGACGCGGGTGAGCAGTTCCTCGGCGCCCCAGCCGGTCTTGCTCTCGATCAGCGCGGCCTCGTACTCGTTGGTGAAGAGGTACGCGGCGCCGTCCACGATCTCGCGGATGTCGTCGCCCTCCAGGCGGGCCAGCTGCTGGGAGGGGTCGGCGGCGAAGGCGTAGCCGCGGGTGCGGCACTCCTGGGTGTGGCGGACCATGCCCTGCGGGTCGTCGGCGCCGATCAGGACGAGGTCCAAGCCGCCGACGCGGTCGGCGATCGGCTTCAGCTCGATGTTACGGGCCTCGGCCATGGCGCCGGTGTAGAACGAGGCGATCTGGTTGTGGTCCTCGTCCGTCGTGCACATGAAGCGCGCGGTGTGGCGGGTCTCGGAGATGTGGACGGAGTCGCAGTCCACACCGTTGCGCTCCAGCCAGCTGCGGTACTCGGCGAAGTCCGCGCCGGCGGCGCCGACCAGGACGGGGCGCAGGCCGAGGACCCCCATGCCGAAGGCGATGTTCGGCGCGACGCCGCCGCGGCGGATGTCCAGGGCGTCGACCAGGAAGGACAGCGACACGGTGTGCAGCTGCTCGGCGACGAGCTGGTCGGCGAACCGACCCGGGAACGTCATCAGGTGGTCGGTGGCGATCGAGCCGGCGACGGCGATACGCACGGAAGGTCTCCTCAGGGTGGCTGCTGGGCCAGCGGGCAGGCGGGGATGAACCCACCCACGGTACCCGGCCCCGGGGAGCCCCCAGGCAGGAGTGCCGCAAGTTGCCGCCCGTAAGGCCAGGGTGGCACCCGTTGCCCCCCGACGTGTACTACCTCCCGGTAGCACTGGTGGGCGGCCGGGCCACTGCCTAGGGTCGGCCGTGGAGGGCCCGTCGTGCGGGCCCCGTCGAAGACCGTGGCAGCGTGGCCACGGCCCTGGATCGGAGCGATACCGATGACGACCGACCACTGCGCCCCGCCCGTCCTGCGGACCGAGGACGGCGAGACGCTCGACGCCCTGGTGGACTCCTCCCGGCGGCTGCGCCGGTTCTGGCCCGAGGTCGCGGCCGGCCCGGAGCCCGCCGCTCCCTCGCCGACCGGCTTCCGGGTGCCCTCCGGCGCGCGGCGGGTGGTCGCCGGGATGGCCGAGTACGGGTTCTGAGCCCCGCCGGGCCGGGTTGATCGGAACGGGTCGGGACCGGCGCGGAACCGGATCCGACCGGAGCACGTCACATCCGCGCGGAGCAGCGAGGAGGCGGCACCGCTGAGCCCTCGGGAGGATGTGCAGATGGACCTGGAGACGATGCCCCGGCGCGGTCGGCGGGCGGTGGCCCTGGCCGCTCTGGCACTGGCGGCGGTGGTGACGGTTGCCGGCTGTGACGGGGGCGGCAAGCCCGCCTCGGACTCGGCGGTGAGCGGCGCGGGCGCCGCCTCCGCCTCGGCGAGTGCCTCCGCGCAGGCCCCGGCGGACTCCGCGAGCCCGTCCTCGGCGGCCGCGACCGGGCCGGCTCCCGGTACCGCTCAGCCGCCGGCCGGCCAGACGGCCACGGCGGCCTCGCCGGCACCCGGGCAGCCGGCCCCGGCCACTCCCCCGGGCAACGGGATCGCGGTGGGCGAGCCGAACCCGAACGGGTCGGGCTCGCCGGTGCGCCCGCCGGTCGGCTACCGGGTGGACGGCACCACCACGCTGACCGTCTACTTCTTCGGCGGGGTCTGCACCACGTACGCGCTGAAGGCGGACGAGTCGCAGCCGGGCCGGGTGGACGTGCTGGTCGTGCCCGGACCGCCGACCGTCCAGCCGGGTCAGGTGTGCAACGCCCTGGCCAAGCGACAGTCGGTGTCGACCGACCTGCGCTCGCCGCTGGCGGGGCGGACCGTGGTGGACCGGACCAGCGGCCAGGAGGTGCCGCTGGAGGGCGACCCGCACATCGGGCCTGACCCGGTGAGCCCGGACGTCGCCGGACGGTAGCCGCGCCGCGGCCGGAGGAACGAGAAGGCGGCCCCGGGGTGACCCCGGGGCCGCCTTCCGCAGCGGGCTTAGCTGAACGAGTCGCCGCAGGCGCAGGAGCCGGTGGCGTTCGGGTTGTCGATGGTGAAGCCCTGCTTCTCGATGGTGTCGACGAAGTCGACGGTGGCGCCGCCCAGGTACGGGGCGCTCATCCGGTCGGTGACGACCTTGACACCGTTGAAGTCCTTGATCACGTCGCCGTCGAGCGAGCGCTCGTCGAAGAACAGCTGGTAACGCAGGCCGGAGCAGCCGCCGGGCTGGACGGCGACGCGCAGCGCGAGGTCCTCGCGGCCTTCCTGCTCCAGCAGGGCCTTGACCTTGGCCGCGGCGGCATCGGTGAGGAGGATGCCACTCTCGACGGTGGTCTCGTCCTGGACGGTCATCTGCTTTCTCCCGGTCTTGACGACGGTCTGCCGCCAGTGCCAACCAACCGCCGTCCGGTTTCATTTCCCGGGTGGGCGATGAATTGTGCGGCCTGTTCGCGGCTGGATATCCGTGGGCCGGGTGTGCCACCCGCGTCCCCTACGCTCCCCATGCTCGCACACCCCCGGACGGCGGGTCACCGTCGCGCGGTCCCGAGGTCGTGGATCCGGGTGAACCGGCCCCGCGGCGGGCCGCCGGACGCCAGGATGGTCCTCATGATCATTCGCCCGGTCAGGGACACCGCCGCGGACGCGGAGGCCGTCCGGGAACTCGCCGACGCCGCGTTCGTCGACACCTCCCCGGCCGGGGCGGCACCGGGGCCGACGCCCCTGCGGCTGGCCGGGACCAGACACCTGGCGCGCACCGATCCCGGGGGCTGCTGGCTGGCCGAGAGCGGCGGCGAGCCGGTCGGGGCGGTGCTGTCGATCCGTCGGGAGGGCCTGTGGGCGCCCTCCCTGTTCGCCGTCCGGCCGTCCGCCCAGGGCAAGGGCGTCGGGCGGCTGCTGCTGGAGCGGGCGGCGGCGCACTCCCGGGGCTGCCTGCGCGGAATGGTCTGCGCCGCGGACTCCCCGGCGGCGGCCCGCCGCTACCGGCTGGCCGGGTTCACCCTGCACCCGGCGATGCGGCTGGCCGGACGGGTGGACCGGGACGGGCTGCTCGACCCCGGGGACATCCCGGTGCACCGCGGCAACGCGACCCACCTGCACCTGCTGGACTCGGTGGACCGGCGGCTGCGCGGGTCCGCGCACGGGCCGGACCACGAGCTGATGCTGGGCCACTTCGAGGAGCTGCTGATCGCCGACGCGCTGGCCGGCAGCGGCTACTGCTACCGGGACGGCGGCGTGGTGCGGCTGCTCGCGGCCACCAGCAAGCGGATCGCCGCCCGGCTGCTGCGCGAGGCGCTGGCCCGGGTGCCGGACGGCGTCGAGGCACGGGTGGAGCACCTGACCGCGGAGCAGGAGTGGGCGCTGGACGTCGGGTTGGAGGTGGGGCTGACGCCGCGGGCCGGCGGCTTCGTCGGGGTGCGCGGGATGCGGCCGCCGACGCCGTACCTGCCGAGCGGGGCGTTCCTGTAGGCACGCGTACGGCCCCGCCGGAGTGCCGGCGGGGCCGTGGACGTCAGGGGGCTCAGACCATGGTGTCCAGGATCTCCCGGACCATCTCCATGGTGGTGCCGGGGTGCAGGAAGGCGAAGCGGGCGACCGTCTCGCCGTCCCAGCCGGTGGGGGTGACGAAGCCGATCTGGTCCGCGAGCAGCTGCTGCGACCAGCGGTAGTAGTCGTCGTTGGTCCAGCCCACGCGCTTGAAGCAGACCGCCGAGAGCTGCGGGTCGAACAGCAGCTCCAGGTGCTCGGTCTCGCGGATCAGCTGGGCGGTCTCCCGAGCCAGCGTGAGTCCGGCCTCGATGGCGTCGGTGTAGGCCTGGACGCCGTGCACGGCCAGCGAGAACCAGAGCGGCAGGCCGCGGGCACGCCGGGTCAGGTGGTAGGCGTAGTCGGTGGGGTTCCACTCGTCGCCCTCGGTGTGCAGGACGTCCAGGTAGGAGGCGTCCTGGGTGTGCACGGCGCGGGCGAGCTGCGGGTTGCGGTAGATCAGCGCGGCGCAGTCGAAGGGGGCGAACAGCCACTTGTGCGGGTCGACCACGAAGGAGTCGGCGTGCTCGATGCCGTCGTAGCGCTCGCGCACCGAGGGGGCGAACAGGCCGGCACCGCCGTAGGCGCCGTCCACGTGGAACCAGAGGTCGCGCTCGCGGGCGACCTCGGCCAGGCCCTTGAGGTCGTCGACGATGCCCTCGTTGGTGGTGCCGGCGGTGCCGACGACGGCGATCACCGTCTCGGGGTCGGGGTCGGCGGCCAGCGCGGCGCGCAGCGCCTCGCCGGTGAACCGCCGGTCGACGGTCGGGACCTTGAAGGCCTCGACGCCGATGATGTTGAAGGTGTTCTTGACCGAGGAGTGCACCTGGTCGGCGACGGCGATCCGCAGCCGGGCCTCCGGGCCGACGCCCAGCCGGCGGCGGGCGGTGTCGCGGGCGACGACCAGGGCGGAGAGGTTGCCGGCCGAGCCGCCGGAGACGAAGGTGCCGCCGGCCGACTGGGGCAGGCCCGCCCGGTCGGCGATCAGGCGCAGCACCTGGTTCTCGGCGGCGATCGCGCCGGCCGCCTCCAGCCAGGAGATGCCCTGCAGGGAGGCGCAGGAGACGACCATGTCGAACAGCAGCGCGGCCTTGGTCGGGGCGCACGGGATGAAGGACAGGTAGCGCGGGCTGTCGGCGGAGATGACCGCCCGGGACAGCTCGTGGTCGTACAGCTTGAGCACGTCGACCGGGTTGTTGCCGTGCTGGTTGAGCAGGCCGGCCAGCTGGGCGCGCAGGTGCTCGCCGTCACCGGGGTGGTCGAGCGGGACGGGGTCGTACTGCAGCCGCTCCCGCATGTAGTCGAAAACCAGGTCGACCAGTTCGTTGTCGGGCCGGTGCATGCGGTCGGGTGCTGCGGACACGGCTGTCCCTCTCGGCGTGGGGTGTCGGGGGGCGCCCGGACGGCGGGAGGCTTCACCGCGACGACCGGACGTGATCAGAGTAGGCAGCGCGAACGCCCCGCCGCGCGTCGGAACGCGGCTGGTCAGGCAGGTTTCGGGCGTCTTCGGGCGGGTCCGCGCAGGATTCCTGCGTACGGCCGGCTGGCGCTACCCGATGAGCTGGGAGAGGACCACCGAGGAGCGGCTGCGCTGCACGCCGGGCTCGCGCCGGATGCGCTCGATGACGGCTTCCAGGTGGCGCGTGTCGGCGGCCCGCAGGTGGACCAGGGCGTCCGGGTCGCCGGTGACCGTCCAGGCGGCGACCACCTCGGGGAACTGCCGCAGGCTGGCGAGGATCTCCTCGGGGGCGGTGCGCTCGCGGCAGTAGACCTCGACGAAGGCCTCGGTCTGCCAGCCCAGCACGGACGGATCGAGTACCACGGTGAAGCCCCGCACCACGCCGCGCGCCCGCAGCCGGTCGATCCGCCGGCGCACGGCGGTGGCGGAGAGGTTCACCTGCAGGCCGATCTCGGCGTACGAGGCGCGGCCGTCGCTGCCGAGCCGGGCGAGCAGGAGCCGGTCGGTCTCGTCCAGGTCGGCCCCGACCACCTCGTGCGCTCGGCTGCTGGTCATGGGTACGGGGCTCCACGGGTCGTACGGGGGGCGGCGGGGTCGCTCCGGGCGGCGGACTGCCACTGCCGAAACGGTTCGTCACCATTCTGGCGGATGACCTGGACGAGTTCACCGCCGCCGGATGACGGGCGGGAGGCCGTCACGGGACGTCGGGAAGCCGTCACGGGACGAGCAGCACGATCTTCCCCCGGGTGCGGCCCTCGGCGCTGAGCGCCTGGGCGGAGGCGGCCTGGGCCAGCGGGAAGGTGGAGGCGACGGTGACGGTCAGCCGCCCGTCGTCGGCGAGCGCGGCCAGCTCGGCGAGGCCGCCGGCGTCCGGGCGGACCCAGACGTACCGGCCGCCGACCGCCTTGACCCCGAAGTCGGCGACCGAGGCGATCCGGCCCGGGTCCGCCACCAGCTCGGCCGAGACCCCGACGGCGCCGTGGCCCACCAGGTCGAGCGCCGCGTCCACCCCGTCGGGGGCGAGCGCGCGGACCCGGTCGGCCAGGCCCTCGCCGTGGGCCACCGGATCGGCGCCGAGGCCGCGCAGGAAGTCGTGGTTGCGCTCGGCCGCGGTGCCGATCACCCGGGCGCCGGCGGCCCTGGCCAGCTGCACCGCCAGATGGCCGACCCCGCCGGCGGCGGCGTGCACCAGGACGGTCTCCCCCTCGGCCAGGCGCAGTGCCCGCAGGCTCTGGAGGGCGGTGAGCCCGGCCAGCGGCAGGCCGCCGGACTGCGCCCAGTCCAGCGCGGCTGGCTTGCGGGCCAGGGTGCGGACGGGCGCGGAGACCAGCTCGGCGTAGGTGCCGTGCTCGACGGCGTCCTTGCGGACGTAGCCGAACACCTCGTCACCCGGGGCGAACTCGGTGACCGCGCCGCCGACCGCGCGGACCACGCCGGCCACGTCCCAGCCCATGACCAGCGGGAAGTGCGCGTCGAGGATGCCGTCCAGGGCGCCGTCCCTGACCTTCCAGTCCACCGGGTTCACCCCGGCCGCCCGGACCTCGACCAGCACGGAGTCGGGGCCGACCTTGGGGTCGGGCAGGTCGATGTACTCGACCACCTCGGGGCCGCCGTAGCGGTTGATCGCAATTGCTTTCATGGGCTCAGCCATACCCGCGGGCTTCGAAATATCGATTCGGCCACCGACGGAAGCATCCGTTTCGACGAGCGGTTCTCGTCACATCGACAGGATGGCCATCGTCACTCTGACGCTAAGCGGTTAGAATAGATAGCGTCAGTTAGACGAAAAGGCCCCACCGCTAGCTCGGCCGCACAGAAGGGCACCCGCCCGTGACCACCACCATCACCGAGACCCACGGCGTCGACCCCACCCCGACCCCGCTCGCTCTGCTGCTGCTCGGCCGCGAGGCCGACCCGAACAGCGAGCGCGGCGTCGAATGCCCCGGTGACCTCCCCCCGGCCTCCGACCCGAACCTCGTCGAGCGCGCCCGCGCGGCCAAGGCCGCGCTCGGCGACCGCGTGTTCATCCTCGGCCACCACTACCAGCGCGACGAGGTGATCGAGTTCGCCGACGTCACCGGCGACTCCTTCAAACTCGCCCGCGACGCGGCGGCCCGCCCCGAGGCCGAGTACATCGTCTTCTGCGGCGTGCACTTCATGGCCGAGTCCGCGGACATCCTCACCAGCGACCGGCAGCAGGTCGTCCTGCCGGACCTCGCCGCCGGCTGCTCGATGGCCGACATGGCCACCGCCGAGCAGGTCGCCGAGTGCTGGGACGTGCTGACCGACGCCGGCATAGCCGACGTGACCGTCCCGGTCTCGTACATGAACTCCTCCGCCGACATCAAGGCCTTCACCGGCCGGCACGGCGGCCTCATCTGCACCTCCTCCAACGCCAAGCGCGCCCTGGAGTGGGCCTTCGAGCAGGGCCAGAAGGTGCTGTTCCTGCCCGACCAGCACCTCGGCCGCAACACCGCGGTGCGGGACATGGGCTTCTCGCTGGACGACTGCGTGGTCTACAACCCGCACCGGCCGAACGGCGGCCTGACCGCCGAGCAGCTGCGGAACGCGAAGATGATCCTCTGGCGCGGCCACTGCTCGGTGCACGGCCGGTTCAGCCTGGACTCGGTGAACGACGTCCGCGAGCGGATCCCCGGCGTGACCGTCCTGGTGCACCCCGAGTGCAAGCACGAGGTCGTCGCGGCCGCCGACATGGTGGGCTCGACCGAGTACATCATCAAGGCGCTGGACGCCGCCGAACCCGGCTCCAAGTGGGCCATCGGCACCGAGCTGAACCTGGTCCGCCGCCTGGCCAAGGCGCACCCGGACAAGGAGATCGTCTTCCTGGACCGCGCGGTCTGCTTCTGCTCGACCATGAACCGGATCGACCTGCCGCACCTGGTCTGGGCGCTGGAGTCGCTGGTCGAGGGCCGGGTGCCGAACGTGATCACCGTCGACCCGGAGACCGAGAAGTACGCCAAGGCGGCGCTGGACCGGATGCTGGCCCTGCCGTAGTCCGCAGTTCCCGGGCCCGGGCCCGGGCCCGGGAACCCGCGGCCGTACGCACGAAGGGCGGGCCCCCTCCCATCGGAGGGGGCCCGCCCTTTCGTCTGGCAGCAGCCGCAGGCGCTACTCGGGGAAGCCCGGGATCACGCCCTCGCCGTCGGCCATGAGCAGTTCGCGGACCTCGTCGATCGTCGCGTCGGCACTCGGCAGGATCAGCTCGGACGGCTCCAGGGAATCCAGCGGCACCGGGGTGCCGAACTGCTTCACCGCGTCGATGAGCTTGCCGTAGGCCTGGCGGAAGAGCGTCTCGTCCCCCGACTCCACTGCGGTGACAAGCTCCGCGTCGAGCTCGTTGAGCAGGTTCAGGTGGTCCTCGCCCACCTCGTACTGCCCTTCACCCATGACCCTCATGATCATGCCGTGCGTCTCCCTGGTTCGTGGGGTCGAGCTCAGATCACTTGTTGTAATTGATGCGCGGAGTGTCCTGCTGCGGCTGCGGCTGGGCACCCGGCTGCTTGCCCTGCTCGATCGCGGCGGGGCCGGCCGAGGACGGGCCGGACAGCTCGGCCTTCATCCGGGCCAGCTCCAGCTCGACGTCGGAACCGCCGGCCACGCGCTCCAGCTCGGCCTCGATGTCGTCCTTGCGGCCGAGACCGCTCGCGTCGTCGAGCGCGCCGGAGGCGAGCAGCTCGTCGATGGCGCCGGCGCGGGCCTGCATCTGGGCGGTCTTGTCCTCGGCACGCTGGATCGCCAGGCCGACGTCGCCCATCTCCTCCGAGATGCCGGAGAAGGACTCGGCGATGCGGGTCTGCGCCTGCGCGGCCGTGTACGTCGCCTTGATGGTCTCCTTCTTGGTGCGGAAGGCGTCCACCTTGGCCTGAAGTCGCTGGGAGGCGAGCGTGAGCTTCTCCTCCTCGGCCTGGAGCTGCTGGTACTGCGTCTCCAGGTCGGTGATCTGCGACTGCATGTTGGCCTTGCGGGTCAGCGCCTCGCGGGCGAGGTCCTCGCGGCCGAGCGACAGCGCCTTGCGGCCCTGGTCCTCGTACTTGGCCGACTGCTGCTGGAGCTGGGTCAGCTGGAGCTCGAGCCGCTTGCGCGAGGTCGCGACGTCCGCGACACCGCGCCGTACCTTCTGCAGCAACTCGAGCTGCTTCTGGTACGAGTAGTCGAGCGTCTCACGCGGATCCTCCGCCCGATCCAAGGCCTTGTTCGCCTTGGAGCGGAAGATCAGCCCCATACGCTTCATGATTCCGTCGCTCATGGGCCTCGGGTGCCCCCTTCTCCGGCCTGCGGTCTCTATCTCGTTACCAGACACGACGAGTGTATGTGCAGCGAGCCCGTCGCCGCAGTGCACCTGCCTGCAACAAGACTGCTACAGCGACCGGAGGCGTTTCCTCCTCCCCCGGGTGGATCCGCCCCTCATACCTCCCATCGTCCATCCGACTGATCCCCTACGGGAAGGCCCCCGGAAACGCGGCCCGGCCGCCGTCCCTGCGGTATCGATATGCGTTTGGGTCCGAGGTCACCCGTGGAAGCCGCCCGGCACCCCGTACGCTGGTGGTGTGTTCCGACGCCGTTCAGATGATGCCGCCGCCTCCGCCACCGTGCTGGAGAAGCAGGACGAGACGACCCAGGCCCGCGACCCGCAGGCCAAGAAGGGCCGCCCCACCCCCAAGCGCAGTGAGGCCGAGGCCAACCGGCGTACCCGGGTGACCGTGCCCAAGGACCGCAAGGAGGCCGCCCGCCAGGGGCGCGAGCGGATGCGCGCCGAGCGCGAGAAGCAGCGCCAGGCCCTGATGAACGGCGACGAGCGCCACCTGCCGGCCCGTGACAAGGGTCCGGTGCGCAAGTTCGCGCGCGACTACGTGGACTCCCGCTGGTCGCTCGCCGAGTTCTTCCTCCCGGCCGCCGTGGTCATCCTGGTGCTCAGCATCGTCAAGGTGCCGACCCTCCAACTGCTCTCCACGCTGCTGTTCCTGCTGTTCTTCGTGTTCGTCGTCCTGGACTTCGTCCGCCTCGGCCTCGGCCTGCGCAAGCAGCTGGCCGAGCGCTTCGCCGGGCAGAACACCCGCGGCGCCGTCGCGTACGGCATCATGCGCACCCTCCAGATGCGCCGGCTGCGCCTGCCCAAGCCGCAGGTGCGGCGCGGGGAGAAGCCCTGACCGCCGAACCGGTCGACTCCGGCTGGGCCTCGCCCTCCTGGGAGGGGCCCGGCCTCTACGCGGTGCCCGGACAGGGGCGCACGCTTCCGGGGCAGGGCGAGGGCGGCCACGACCGGATCGCGCAGGAGCGCCGGCTGCCCTCGCGCAGCGGATCCTTCGCGGGCGGCACCGCCGCCTGGCCGACCCGGCCCGGCGGACTGCGCAACTTCGTCCGCCAGGAGCTCGTCGCCCGCCAGCTCGCCGAACAGTTGTCCGGCCGCAGCGCGCAGCGCGTCCTCGACATCGGCTGCGGCCAGGGCACCCAGGCGCTGCGGCTGGCCCGGGCCGGCCACTACGTCACCGGGATCGACTCCGACCCGGTCGCGCTCGGCGTCGCCCAGGCGGCGCTCGCCGAGGAGCCGCCGGAGGTCCGCGGCCGGATGCAGCTGCTCAGCGGCGACGGCCACCAGTGCGGACGTTGGTTCGGCCCGCGCAGCTTCGACGTGGTGCTCTGCCACGGCGTGCTGATGTACCTGCCCGACCCGGACCCGATGATCGCCTCGCTGGCCCGGCTGCTGGCGCCCGGGGGACTGCTCTCGCTGCTCGTCCGCAACCGCGACTCGCTCGCCCTGCGGCCGGCCGCCGCCGGGGACTGGCGGGCCGCCCTGCACGCCTTCGAGAGCGACCGGTACTACAACCGGGTCGGACTGGCCGCACGGGCCGACCGGCTCTCCGACCTCACCGTCACCCTCTCCGAGGTGTCGGTGCCGCTGCGGCACTGGTACGGCGTGCGGGTCTTCACTGACAACGCCGCGGACGACGCGGCCCCGCCGGTGGACGGGCGGCAGCTGGCCCAGCTCCTGGAAGCCGAGGACCGGGCCGGCCGCACCGACCCGTACCGGCAGGTCGCCGCGCTCCTGCACGTGATCGGGGCGAAGTAGCCCCGCGCGCCCGGCCCCGGGCTCAGCCCTCGTGCAGGCTCATCGCGTAGACCTTGTTGCCGTCCTCCAGCAGGACCGCGGTGTCCACGCCCTCCTCGGCGAGCTGCTTCCAGGTCTCCCCGATCCAGGTCTCGGCGTCCCCCTGGCCGGCGAACTCCTCCTGGCCGCCGCCGGGCGTCACCGCGCTGCCGTCCGCCTTCTCGTACCGCCACGTCCAGACCATGCCCGGCTCCTCCCACTGACGCTGCCTGTGTGCTGCGCACCATAGCCTGCCCGACCCGACCCGCCGTATACCTCTCGGGCAGGATGGCGGCATGGCGACCCCACCCGAGCCCACCCGTCCCCCGCTGCCCCGCACGCTGCTGCTCGGCGGCGCCCGCTCCGGCAAGTCCACCCGCGCCGAACAGCTGCTGGCCGACCACCCGGACGTCCTGTACGTGGCCACCGGCGGCACCCGGGACGGCGACGCCGAGTGGGCCCAGCGGGTCGCGCTGCACCGGGAGCGCCGGCCGGGGAGCTGGCGCACCGCCGAGACCTGCGACCTGGAGGCCGTGCTCGCCGACCCGGCCGACCCGGCACCGGTGCTGATCGACTGCCTCGCCCTGTGGCTGACCGCCGTGATGGACGAGTGCGGCGCCTGGGACGACGCGGTCTGGGCGGACGGCGGCGAGGCCGCCGTGCGGCGCCGCTGCGACGCGCTGGCCCGGGCCTGGGCCGCCACCGGACGGACGGCCGTCGCGGTGAGCAACGAGGTCGGCATGGGCGTCGTCCCGGCCACCCCCGCGGGCCGCCGCTTCCGCGACACCCTGGGCCGGCTCAACATGGCCGTGGCGGACGCCTCGGAGCGCGTCCTGCTGGTGGTGGCCGGACAGGCGCTCACCATCAAGCCGGACGTCAAGCCAGCCTCAAACTGAACACCTTCGGCGTGTAGCCTTCCGGACGATGGACACGACCGTGGATCTCGATACGTTCTCCTCTCTCGTCGAGCGCCCCGACGAGAGCGCCCGGCGGGCCGCCGAGGAACGCTGGCAGGCGGCCGACCGGCCGCGCGGCGGGCTCGGCCGGCTGGAGGAGCTGGGCAGCTGGCTGGCCTCCGTACAGGGGCGCTCGCCGGTGCTGCCGGTCTCCGCCCCCAAGGTGCTGCTGTTCGCCGCCGACCACGGCGTGGCGGCGCTCGGGGTCTCCCGGATGCCCGCCGAGGGCGGCACCGCGGCCCGGGTGCGGGCCGTGCTCGACGGCAGCGCGCCGGTGTCCCGGCTGGCCGCGCGCTACGGCGCCCAGGTGCGGGTCGTCGACGTCGCGGTGGACGCCGACCCGCACGAGTTCCCGGACGAGGTGGTCGCCCACCGGATCCGGCGCGGCTCCGGGCGGATCGACGTCGAGGACGCGCTCACCGCGCAGGAGACCGTCCGGGCGTTCCGGGCCGGCATGGCCGTCGCCGACGAGGAGGCCGACGCCGGCACCGACCTGGTGCTGCTCGGCGACCTCGGGGTCGGCGCCACCACGGTGGCCGGCGTACTGGTCGGCGCGCTCTGCGGGACGGACGCGGCGGCGGTGACCGGGCGCGGCTCCGGCATCGACGACCGCGTGTGGATGGTCAAGTGCGCCGCCATCAGGGACTCGCTGCGGCGGGCCCGGCCGGTGCTCGGCGACCAGCTGGCGCTGCTCGGCGCCACCGGCGGGGCCGACTTCGCGGCGATCACCGGCTTCCTGCTCCAGGCGGCCGTCCGACGGCTGCCGGTGGTGCTGGACGGCGTGGTCTCGGCGGCCTGCGCGCTGGTCGCGCAGCGGATCGCCTTCCGGGCGCCGGAGTGGTGGCGGGCCGGGCAGTCCAGCGGCGAGCCGGCCCAGGCGAAGGCGTACGACCGGCTGACCCTGACGCCGCTGCAGGACCAGGGCATCACCATGGGCGAGGGCGTCGGCGCGCTGCTGGCGCTGCCGCTGCTCCAGGCCGCGGGCGACCTGCTCGCCGACGAGGCGCCGAAGCCGTTCGTACCGGCCGCGCCGAGCGCGCCGAGGGAGCAGCCCAAGCTGCCCTCGGCGGCGGACCTGCTGCGGAAGCTGTAGCGGCCCGGCTGACTGCCTGACACCCCACAAGAACGCCCCTGGCCAGGGGCGTTCTTGCTTGTTTGTGAGAGGAACGCGATTCATGGCGAACGGCGGCGATCGGGCCGGCTGGGCCGACGGCCTGAGGTTCGGGTTCGGGACGCTGTCCGTCCTGCGGGTGCGGGTGGAGCGGTGGGACCGGACCGCGGCGGCCCGGGCGATGCTGACGGCCCCGCTGGTCGGGC
This sequence comes from Kitasatospora sp. NPDC001095, assembly GCF_053598615.1. Taxonomy (NCBI): domain Bacteria; kingdom Bacillati; phylum Actinomycetota; class Actinomycetes; order Kitasatosporales; family Streptomycetaceae; genus Kitasatospora; species Kitasatospora sp. NPDC001095. The sequence goes on from NZ_JBSFKQ010000021.1 coordinate 71,640, forward strand.
TGGTGCTGGGGGCCCTGGCGGCCGCGGCCGGGGCGCTGGTGGCCTGGCGGGCGGGCGGGCTGCTCGGCGCGGTGACCGCGGTGGGGGTGCTCGCCGGACTGACCCGCGGGCTGCACCTCGACGGTCTGGCGGACGTCGCCGACGGGCTGGGCAGCGGGAAGCCGGCCGAGGACGCGCTGCGCATCATGAAGCAGTCCGACATCGGTCCGTTCGGCGTACTGACCCTGATCCTCGTGCTGCTCGCCCAGGTCGCCGCGCTGGCCGGGCAGTTCGGCCACTCGCCGCTGCGCGGCGCGCTCGCGGTGCTCGCCTCGGCGACGGCCGCCCGGTGCGCGCTCTCCTGGGGCTGCGTGCGGTCGGTGCCGGCCGCCCGGCCCGGCGGGCTGGGGGCAATGGTGGCGGGCACCGTGCCGCCCGCCGGGGCCGCCGCCGCAACGGCCGCCGCGGCGCTCGCCCTGGCCGCCGCGGGACTGCTCGACGGACGGTCAACTCTCTTTCTCCCACTGGCCGTTGTGCTCGGCACCGGCTGTGCCCGACTGCTGCTCGGCCGGTGTGTGCGGCGGTTCGGCGGGATCACCGGCGACGTGCTCGGCGCGATGGCCGAAACCGCCGCGACCGCCTCGCTGTTCGCCCTGGCTTTGCTCGGCTGATACCGGGCGGCGCGTGATCCCAGCATGCGGACTACCATGCGTGGAGCACCGCAGCCCTGCACCGTGGCAGGTCCTGCCCGCCCGGCGCGCACCGAGGAGCCGGGGCCTCTGGTGTGCGCGGCCGCGCGGACGGCCGCGCGCACCAGGGGGCCCGGACCCGCGGAGGCCCGCCGGCGGACGGCCTCCGTGGGCGGGCTGCGCCGGTGCGGCAGCCTCGCCGTGGCCGGCCGTGGACCGCGAAAGAACAGGACGCATTACGTGACTGCATTGTCTGTGAGCACCTCCTCCGCCGCCTCGCTGCGCGCGGACGCCCTGGTGGTCGGTGTCGCGAAGGGCCCCAAGGGCATCGTGCTGGCCCCCGGCGCCGAGGCCGTCAACGAGGCGTTCGAGGGCAAGCTGACCGAGGTCCTCAGCACCCTGGGCGCGACCGGCGCCGAGGGCGAGGCCGTCAAGGTCCCCTCCCCCGCCGGCCTGAAGGCCGCGCTCGTGCTCGCGGTCGGCCTGGGCGAGGCCGCCGAGGGCGCCTACGAGCTGGAGACGCTGCGCCGCGCCGCCGGTGTCGCCGCCCGCACCCTGGCCGGTGCCAAGAAGGCCGCGCTGGCCCTGCCGGCCGAGTCCGCCGAGGAGGTCGAGGCGGTCGCGCTGGGCGGTCTGCTCGGCTCGTACGCCTTCGGCGCGTACAAGGCCGACGGCAACGGCAAGGAGCCGGTCGGCGAGCTGGTCCTGCTGACCGTCCGCAAGGGCAGCAAGGACGCCAAGGCCGCCGTGGAGCGCGCCGCCGCGATCGGCGAGGAGATGAACCGGGCACGCGACCTGGTCAACACCGCGCCGAACGACCTGAACCCGAAGAGCTTCGCCGCGATCGCCCAGGCGGCCGGCAAGGAGCACGGCCTCAAGGTCGAGGTGCTGGACGAGAAGGCGCTGACCAAGGGCGGCTTCGGCGGCCTGCTGGGCGTCGGCGGCGGCTCGGAGAACCCGCCCCGCCTGGTGAAGGTGGCCTACACCCACCCGAAGGCCAAGGCCACCCTCGCCTTCGTCGGCAAGGGCATCACCTACGACTCGGGCGGCATCTCGCTGAAGCCGGCCGGCCACAACGAGACCATGAAGTGCGACATGGCCGGCGCCGCCGCCGTGTTCGCCGCCGTGGTGGCCGCCAAGCGCCTGGGCCTGGTCGTCAACGTGACCGCCTGGCTGGCCCTGGCCGAGAACATGCCGTCCGGCTCCGCCACCCGCCCGGGCGACGTGCTGAAGATGTACGGCGGCAAGACCGTCGAGGTCCTGAACACGGACGCCGAGGGCCGCCTGGTGCTGGCCGACGCGATCGTGCGGGCCGGCGAGGAGAACCCGGACGTCATCATCGACGTGGCCACCCTGACCGGCGCCATGGTGCTGGCCCTGGGCAACCGCACCTTCGGCGTGATGGCCAACGACGACGAGCTGCGCGAGGAGCTGCACGTCCTGGCCGGCGAGGCGGGCGAGCAGTCCTGGCCGATGCCGCTGCCGGCCGACCTGCGCAAGGGCTTCACCGAGTCGACCATCGCCGACCTGGCCAACATGGGCGAGCGGATGGGCGGCGGCCTGGTGGCCGGCCTGTTCCTGAAGGAGTTCGTGGCCGAGGGCACCGACTGGGCGCACCTGGATATCGCCGGCCCGGCGTTCCACGAGGGCGCGCCGTACGGCTACACCCCGAAGGGCGGCACCGCGAGCGCGGTGCGCACCCTGGTCCGCTTCGCCGAGCAGAGGGCGAACGGCAAGGCCTGATCCGGAGCGACCCGAACCGGAGCGACCTGAACTGGCGAGGCCCGATCCGGAACGGCCTGAACCGGCGAGGCCGAACCGGCGTGGCCCGGTCCAGGGCCCCGATCGAGGGGGCTCCTGGTCGAGGACCCGCCGCGACGGGGCCCGGCGCGCGTGCGCCGGGCCCCGTCGCAGTTCCGGCCGGGCGGCCCGGAGTGCCGGCCGGACGTTCCGGAGTTCCGGCCGGGTTACCTGCGAGTAGGTCGGGGCGCCGGGGCGCACCCCTGTTCGCTGCGGGCGAAACTTTGTTCCGCACTGCGGAAGAAGCTGCGGCGAGCGGCGCGGACGACGCCCGTCCGGCGGCTGTCAACACCTCGCTGAGCTGCGATGATGCCCTTCCGTCGGGGGCATTCCCGCCCCGGTGACCGCTCCGCGGGACACCCCTGGCTCGGGCCCGGACATCAGCCACCGTGAACAAGTGCGAAGATGTATTTCCGGCACGACTGGGCGCCCCACAAAGGCTTCCGACCCACCGGACCGCGACCGGCCCGGCGACCCACCCCATGCATGGAGGACGTGACGTGGCGAACGACGCCAGCACCGTTTTCGACGTAGTCATTCTCGGAGGCGGAAGCGGCGGTTACGCCGCGGCGCTCCGCGCCGCTCAGCTGGGCCTGAGCGTTGCCCTGGTCGAGAAGGGTGAGCTGGGCGGCACCTGCCTGCACCGCGGCTGCATCCCGACCAAGGCTCTCCTGCACGCCGCGGAGATCGCGGACGAGACGAAGGAGGCCGCCGAGTTCGGTGTGCTGGCCACCTTCCAGGGCATCGACATCAACGGCGTCCACAAGTACAAGGACGACGTCATCGCCGGCCTGTACAAGGGCCTCCAGGGCCTGGTGGCGTCCCGCAAGGTCACCTTCATCCAGGGCGAGGGCAAGCTCTCCTCGCAGACCTCGGTTGACGTCAACGGCCAGCGCATCGAAGGCCGCCACATCGTCCTGGCCACCGGTTCCGTGCCGCGCTCGATCCCGGGCCTGGAGATCGACGGCAACCGCGTGATCTCCTCGGACCACGCCCTCAAGCTCGACCGCATCCCGAAGTCGGCCGTCATCCTCGGCGGCGGCGTGATCGGCGTCGAGTTCGCCTCGGTCTGGAAGTCCTTCGGCGTCGAGGTCACCATCGTCGAGGCGCTGCCGCACCTCGTCCCGCTGGAGGACGAGAACTCCTCCAAGCTGCTGGAGCGCGCGTTCCGCAAGCGCGGCATCAAGTTCGAGCTGAAGGCCCGCTTCTCGGGCGTCGAGTACACCGAGACCGGTGTCCGCGTCTCCACCGAGAACGGCAAGCAGATCGACGCCGACCTGCTGCTCGTCGCCATCGGCCGCGGTCCGGTCTCGGCCGGCCTCGGCTACGAGGAGAACGGCGTCGCGATGGACCGCGGCTACGTCCTGGTCGACGAGTACATGCGCACCAACGTGCCCACCATCTCCGCCGTCGGTGACCTCGCCCCGACCCTGCAGCTGGCCCACGTCGGCTTCGCCGAGGGCATCCTGGTGGCCGAGCGCCTGGCCGGCCTCAAGCCGATGCCGATCGACTACGACGGCGTCCCGCGCGTGACCTACTCCAACCCCGAGGTCGCCTCCGTCGGCATCTCCGAGGCCAAGGCCGTCGAGCTGTACGGCAAGGAGAAGGTCGTCACCCTCAAGTACAACCTGGCCGGCAACGGCAAGAGCAAGATCCTGAAGACCGCCGGCGAGATCAAGCTCGTCCAGGTCAAGGACGGCGCCGTGGTCGGCGTCCACATGGTCGGCGCCCGCATGGGCGAGCAGGTCGGCGAAGCCCAGCTGATCTACAACTGGGAGGCCCTGCCGGCCGAGGTCGCGCAGCTCATCCACGCGCACCCGACCCAGTCCGAGGCCCTGGGCGAGGCGCACCTGGCGCTGGCCGGCAAGCCGCTGCACGCGCACGACTGATCACGCCCCACCCCCTTTCCCGGTACTTCCCGTACGCAAGTACTTCCCGTACGCAAGACTTGATAGGAGTCGCTGAAACCATGGCGGTCTCAGTAACACTGCCCGCGCTGGGCGAGAGCGTTTCCGAGGGCACTGTCACCCGCTGGCTGAAGGCCGAGGGTGAGCGTGTCGAGGTCGACGAGCCGCTGCTCGAGGTGTCGACCGACAAGGTCGACACCGAGATCCCGGCCCCGGCTTCCGGCATCCTGTCCTCCATCAAGGTCGCCGAGGACGAGACCGTCGAGGTGGGCGCCGAGCTGGCGGTCATCGACGACGGTTCGGGCGCCCCGGTCGCCGCCCCGGCCCCCGCCGCCGAGGCCGCGCCCGCCGCCGCCCCGGCTCCGGCCGCTCCGGTCGCCGAGGCTCCGGCCGCTCCGGCCCCGGTCGCCGCCCCGGCCGCCGACGCCACCCCGGTGCTGCTGCCGGCGCTGGGCGAGTCGGTCACCGAGGGCACCGTCACCCGCTGGCTGAAGGCCGAGGGTGACACCGTCGAGATCGACGAGCCGCTGCTCGAGGTCTCCACCGACAAAGTCGACACCGAGATCCCGTCGCCGGTCGCCGGCACCCTGGTGAAGATCCTGGTCGGCGAGGACGAGACCGCCGAGGTCGGCGCCCAGCTCGCGCTGATCGGCGCCGCCGGTGCCGTCGCCGCCGCTCCGGCCCCCGCTGCCCCCGCTGCCCCGGCTGCTCCGGCCCCGGTCGCCGCTGCCCCGGCTGCTCCGGCCCCGGTCGCCGCTCCGGCCCCGGTTGCTGCTCCGGCCCCGGTCGCCGCTGCCCCGGCTGCTCCGGCTCCGGTCGCCGCTCCGGCCCCGGTTGCTGCTCCGGCCCCGGTCGCCGCTCCGGCCGCTCCGGTGGCCGACAACGGTGACGCCTACGTCACCCCGCTGGTGCGCAAGCTCGCCGCCGAGCACGGCGTCGCGCTGTCCTCCGTCGCCGGCACCGGCGTCGGCGGCCGCATCCGCAAGCAGGACGTCATCGCCGCCGCGGAGGCCGCCAAGGCCGCTCCGGCCCCCGTCGCCGCTGCCCCGGCCGCCGCGCCGAAGGCCGCCGCCGCGCCGTCCGCCCTGCGCGGTCAGACCGTCAAGATGACCCGCATGCGCAAGGTCATCGGCGACAACATGATGAAGGCGCTGCACGAGCAGGCCCAGCTGACCAGCGTGGTCGAGGTGGACGTCACCAGGATCATGTCGCTGCGCGCCAAGGCCAAGGAGGGCTTCCTGGCCCGCGAGGGCGTCAAGCTCTCCCCGATGCCGTTCTTCGTCAAGGCCGCCGCCCAGGCGCTGAAGGTCCACGCGGTCGTCAACGCCCGGATCAACGACGCCGAGGGCACGGTCACCTACTTCGACACCGAGAACATCGGTATCGCGGTGGACTCCGAGAAGGGCCTGATGACCCCGGTCATCAAGGGCGCGGGCGACCTCAACATCGCCGGCATCTCGAAGAAGACCGCCGAGCTGGCCGCCAAGGTCCGCGACAGCAAGATCACCCCGGACGAGCTGTCCGGCGCCACCTTCACCATCAGCAACACCGGCTCGCGCGGTGCGCTGTTCGACACCGTGATCGTGCCGCCGAACCAGGTCGCCATCCTGGGCATCGGCGCCACCGTCAAGCGCCCGGTGGTCATCGAGGCCGACGGCGGCACCGCCATCGGCATCCGCGACATGACCTACCTGTCGCTCTCCTACGACCACCGCCTGGTGGACGGCGCCGACGCCGCCCGCTACCTGGTCGCGGTCAAGGAGATCCTCGAGGCCGGCGAGTTCGAGGTCGAGCTCGGCCTCTGACCCCACCAGGTCCCCGCGGAAACCCGCGTACGGAACCCCGCGTCGTCCCCGGACGGCGCGGGGTTCCGCCGTTCCCGGCCCCTGACGGACCGAGTCCCGAACGCGCGCCGAGTCGCGGCATGCGCGGACGCGGCCGAACGGGGATGCTGGAGCCGTGATGGACGAGACGGACTTCTGGCAGATCATCGACGAGACCCGGGACGCCGCCGAGGGCGACCCAGACGAGCAGGCCGACCTCCTGGTGGAACGGCTCCTCCAGCTGACCCCGGACGACGTGATCGACTTCGCCCGGCTGTTCCAGGCGCGGTTCCACCGGGCCTACCGCCACGACCTGTGGGGCGCGGCCTACCTGCTGCTCGACGGCGCCTCCGACGACACCTTCGACTACTTCCGGTCCTGGCTGATCGGCCAGGGCCGGGAGGTCTTCGAGGGCGGGCTGGCCGAGCCGGACGACCTGGCGGACCTGCTGCCCGAGTTCGACGAGGAGGAGGACGGCGAGGCCGAGGACCTCGGCTACGCCGCCGACGAGGCGTACGAGCAGCTGACCGGTCTGCCGCTGCCCGAGGTGGGCGGGCGGCAGCCGGCGCGGCCGTCCGGGACGGCGCTGGACTTCGACGACCCGGACGTCATGGCGAAGCGCTTCCCCAAGCTCTGGGAGCGGTACGGGGACTAGGTGTCGGCCCTCAGACGCTGCTGCCGGCGGTGCCGTCCTGCTTGATGCCCCGGAGGATCCGGTCCAGCGCCGCGAACTCCGGCGCCGCCGGGTTGTCGTCCACGCCGCCCTCCATGACCACGTAGCCGCCGCCCTTGGCCGGGAGGGCGGCCACCAGGACGTAGCCCTGGGTGCCGTCCGTGGTGCGGATGTGCCAGCGGGTGGCGTAGCCGAGCACCCCGGCCACGTGGACGTACCCGGAGCCGGCGTCGGTGTGCGAGCTGACCCCGGAGAAGATCTGCGCGGCGTAGACGGGCATCTGGGCGTCGGCGGCCGCCTTCGGCGTGGCGCCCTGGACGGTGTCCTTCTCGACCGAGAACTGGCCGCGGATGCAGGAGCTGCCGTCCGGGCAGGTGTAACGGCCGGTGCCGAGGTAGACCGTCGAGTGCGGCGGGTTGGCGGACACGTCCCAGCCGTCGAAGACCGGCACGGTGATCGCGTGCTGGGGGTCGGGGACGGTGCTCTTGACCGCCGGCAGGGGCTTGGGCGCGACGGGGCTGCCGGTGGGTACGGTCGGGCTGGGGCTCGGTGAGGGGCTGCCGCTCTCGGTCACGGTGACGGTCGGGGCCGGGTCCGCCTTCGGGTCGCCGCCGCCGCTGAGCGCGACCCCGGCGACAATCCCGACCACGGCCAGCACGGCGACCGCGATGCCGATGACCGGGCCGGTCCTCGACCTGGTCTTCGGCGGCGGGTAGCCCGGGCCCGGGTAGCCGTAGCCGGGGTCCTGAGGCGGGTAGCCGGCCTGGGGCGGGTAGCCGTCGGCCGGGGCCTGGTAGCCGCCCTGGCCCGGGGCCGGGTAACCGAGCGGGGGCTGGGCCTGGGCCTGGTAGCCGCCCTGGCCCGGGTAGCCGTAGGCCGGTGCCGCCTGGCCGCCCGGGTGGCCGTGGCCGGGCGGCTGCCGGTCGGAGGGCGGCGAGGTCTGGGTGGGGGCGTCGGCGAGCCCGCCCGCGACGCCGCCCCTGAGCGGTCGGACCTCGCTGGTCCAGGCGTTGCCGTCCCACCAGCGCTCGTGACCGGGGGCGCCGTCCGCACCCGGGACCGGGTACCACCCGGGAGGCGTCGAGTTGCTCACGGCCGTACGGTACCCGGCGCGGCGGCGGTCCGGACAGGGCGGAACCGTCACGACTCCGCACCACTCGCGGGCGGTGAACCGCCTTTCGCGGCAAGCCTGTTCGAGCGGTCGGCCGCCTGCCCGGGCGGGGCCCAGGGCAGGGTGCCGGCGAGTCCGGGGCAGGGCCACGGCGAGGCCCGGGCAGGCCTTCTGGCGGCTCAGTCGGTCAGGCCGCGGGCCATCCAGACGTCGTCCACGAACCGGCCGTCGATCAGGAACTCCTCGGCCAGCGAGCCCTCGACGACGAAGCCGCAGCTCTCGTAGAGGCGGCGGGCCGGGGCGTTCCAGCCGAGCACCCGCAGCGTCATCTTGCGGGCGCCCTCCGCCCGGGCCGCCGCGCAGGCCGCTTCGACCAGTCGGCGGCCGACGCCCCGGCCGCGGACGGTGTCGTCGACGGCGAGGCCCTGGATCTGCCGTACGTGCCGGTTGCTCGCCAGCGGGGTGGGCGGGACCTGGCGGACGTAGCCGACGATCCGGCCGTCGAGCACGGCCAGCAGGTAGTGCTCGGGGGCGTGCCGCTCGTCGAAGATCGGGTCTTCGACGGCCGGTTGCGGGGAGACGTCGGACAGGAAGGACCAGGCCGCGTGGTTGAGGACGGCGAGCTCGCGCTCGTCCTCGCTCCGCGCCGTACGGATGATCAGATCGTCGTCAGGCATGCGCGCCATGCTAAGTCAGGTGCGCGCGGGGTGTGACGGGCAGTCGGAGACGCCGGGAACTGCGAGGATGGGTGCATGCGCATCGCTGTCACGGGTTCCACGGGTTTGATCGGTTCGGCGCTCGTCCGCTCCCTGCTGGCGGACGGCCACGAGGTGGTCCGGCTGGTCCGGCACCGTTCGAAGACCGGCCCACGGCCGGACGGCAGCACGGCGATCGGCTGGAACCCGCTGGGCGGCGAGGTCCAGCGGGGCGGCCTGGACGGGGTCCAGGCCGTGGTGCACCTGGCCGGCGCCGGGGTCGGCGACCGCCGCTGGTCGGACTCCTACAAGCGGGAGATCCGGGAGAGCCGGGTGTACGGCACCGAGACGCTGGCCGTCGCCCTGGCCGCGCTCAAGGAGCCGCCGCAGGTCCTGGTGAGCGCCTCCGCGGTCGGCTGGTACGGGCAGACCGGCGACCGGGTGATCGACGAGGACTCCCCCGCCGGCGACGACTTCCTGGCCGAGGTCTGCCGGGAGTGGGAGGACGCCGCCAGGCCGGCCGAGCGGGCCGGGATCAGGGTCGTCCACCCCCGCACCGGGATGGTGCTCTCCTCGGCCGGCGGGGCCGGCGCACGGCTGTTCCCGCTGTTCAAGCTGGGCCTCGGCGGGCGGCTCGGCAACGGGCGGCAGTACTGGAGCTTCATCTCGCTGCACGACGAGGTGGCCGCGCTGCGGTTCCTGATCGACCACGACGACCTCTCCGGCGCCTTCAACCTCACCGCGCCCAACCCGGCGACCAACGCCGAGCTGACGGCCGCGCTCGGCCGGGCGCTGCGGCGGCCGACGCCGTTCCCGGTGCCGGAGGCGGTGCTCAAGGCGGTGCTGGGCGAGCTGGCGGTCGAGGTGGTCGGCAGCCACCGGGTGGTGCCGCGGCGGCTGCTGGACGCGGGCTTCCGCTTCACCCACCCGGAGGTGTACTCGGCGGTGCTCGCGGCGTTGTGACGGGCGGGCGCCGGGGACGGCGGAGCGGGCGGGCGCCGGGGAGGGCGCCGGTGCCGGACGGCGGGGCGCGCGGGGTGGCTGCGCGCGCTGGGCGGGTCTGCGCGCGTGCGGGTCGCGCGGACCCGTGCGTACTCCGACTACGGCATCCGCCCTGGCCAGCGGCATATGCCGGGCGGATTCCGAGGGGGCCCGAGGAGGGGGCGCACGGGAGCACACGGTGGGCGCGTCGCACGCCCCCGGTGACCGTACGCGCCCGCCGACCCCCGAACCCGGCCGCCACGGCGCACTGTCCGTGACCGCGCCCCGCCCGGTGCCGCACTACCCTCCCCGCCCCTCGGATCCGGTCGAGTGTGACTGTCTGACACTCACACTGACGGGGCATCACCCTCCACGGACCGTGTCCCGGCACCCCGCTGCCTGCGTCGGCCGGAGCCCCGGGACCAGGGAGGGAGCACCCCAGTGCCCACGTACGACTTCACCCGCCGCGCCCGCCGGCCGTCCGACCCGGACGTCGTCGTGGTCGGCGCCGGACTCGCGGGCCTGGCCGCCGCCCGCGCGCTCACCGGCCACGGCCTCACCGTTCAGGTCCTGGAGACCACCGACCGGATCGGCGGCCGGATGGCCACCCGCGAGCAGGACGGCTTCCGGCTCGACGACGGCAGTCACCTGCTGAACACCGCCTTCCCGGAGCTGCGCCGCACGCTCGACCTCGACCACCTCGACCTGCGCCCGCTCGCGCCCGGCGTACTGGTGCACAGCGCCGGACGCCGCTACCGCGCCGGGGATCCCCAGCTCACCGTCGCCCGCCAGGCCGCCGCCCGGGCCCCGCTCGGCAGCCCGCTGGACAAGGCCCGGCTGGCCGGCCGGCTCGGCCGGCTCGCCGCCACCCCGGTCGGCCGCCTCCAGGCCCGGCCGGAGACCACCGCCGCCCGCGCACTGGCCGGCCACGGCCTCGCCCAGCGCACCGTGGACGGCTTCCTGCGCCCGCTGCTCAGCGCCCTGCTCTCCGATCCGGCCCTCGGCACCAGCAGCCGGGTCGCCGACCTGGTGCTGCGCTCGTACGCGCGCGGGCGCCTGTGTCTGCCCGCCGACGGGATCGCGGCGGTACCGGCCCAGCTGGCCGCCGCCCTGCCCGCCGGCACCGTACGCACCGGGGTGCGGGTCACCTCGGTCGCCGCGGACGGCGTGGAGACCGTCGCGCACGGGCGGATCGGCGCCCAGGCCGTCGTCGTCGCCACCGGCGCCCGCTCCGCCGCCGAACTGCTGCCCGGGCTACGGCTGCCGGCCTTCCACGCCGTCACCACCTACTTCCACGCGGCCGACGCCGCCCCGCTGGGCGAGGCCGTCCTGCTGCTCGACGGCGACCGGCCGAACGGTCAGCCGCCCCTGGTCTCGCACTCGCTGGTGCTCAGCGAGCTGCACCCGTCCTACGCCCCGGCCGGTCAGGCGCTGATCGCCACCACCGTGCTCGGGCGTCGCGCCTTCGACATGGGCGGCCCGGCCGGGCTGGAGCCGGCCGTCCGGGCCCGGCTGGCCGAGCTGTACGGCGGCTCGACGTCGGGCTGGCAGTTCCTCGGCGTGCGGCACGTCCCGGACGCGCTGCCCGCGATGCCGCCGCCGCACAACCCCCGCCGCCCGGTGCGGCTGCTGGCCGGGCTGTACGTCGCCGGGGACCACCGGGACACCAGCACCGTGCAGGGCGCGCTGGTCTCCGGGCGGCGGGCGGCGCAGGCGGTGCTGAGCGACCTCGGCGTCCCGGCCGAGGCCCCGGAGGCGGAGGCGGCGGCCTGACGGGCGGGGCACCTGCCGGCCCCGCCGCCCCGCCCGCGCACCTCGCGGCGCCGGGACACGGCAGCGGTCTGCCGGAGTGACAGACCGACAGCGTGCCCGGCGTCCTGGCCCACGCGGAGGCACCAGGCCGGGCCCGGCCTCCGTGCGCCGGGTGCGTGGGGCCCGTCCCCACGCACCCGGCCCGCCGGTGGGCGACCGGCTCCCGCCGGCCGGTCGGTACTCCGCCGGTCGGATCACTCGGCCGGTCAGATCACCCCCGCCTGCCGGGCCGTCTCCTCGAAGGCGCGGGCCACCGGGCTGCCGCGGTACGGGGTGAGGCGACGGTGGAAGTCCCGGACGTACTCCAGCGAGCGGGCCGAGCGCATCTCCCCGGCCGCCCGCAGCGCGTCGGTGGCCATGGTGCAGGCCTCGTCGAGGTCCCCCATGCCGAGCCGGGCGGTGGCCAGCACCAGGCGGCAGAAGATCCGGCTGCGGGCGTAGGCGGGCGAGCGCAGCCGCAGCGACTTCTCGGCGTGCTGCGCGGCCGTCCGCCACTGCTGGAGGTCGCGGTAGCAGTGGGCGAACTCGTCGGAGAGCTGGGCCTCGTCGAAGTACCGCGCCCAGGAGGGAAGTTCGTCGCCGGTCCGGGCCGCGGCCAGCGAGCGCTCGGCGCGCACCAGGGCGGTGGTGCAGGACCTGACGTCGCCCAGCAGGCCGTGTCCGCGCGCCTCGGCGGCGTGCATCAGCGACTGGACGACCGGCGGCACGGCGGTGCCCACGCCCTGCTGGGCGACCCGGGCGAGCTGGACGGCCTCCCGGCCGTGGCCCAGGTGGACGGCCTGCTGGCTCATCGTCACCAGGACGTACCCGCCGAGTGCGCGGTCCCCGGCGGCCTGGGAGAGCCGCAGCGCCTGGACGAAGTAGCGCTGGGCGAGGCCGTGCGCGGCGATGTCGAAGGACGTCCAGCCGGCCAGCCTGGTGAGGTCAGCGACCGCGCCGAACAGGGCCCGGCCGATCTGCTCGCCGTAGCGGCCGCGCAGCATCGGCTCGGCCTCGCTCTCCAGGTAGCGGACCAGCGCCTGGCGGGCGTGGCCGCCACCGTAGGCGTGGTCGAGCGCGCGGAAGAGGTCGCCGACGGCCCGGATGGCGGCGATGTCACCGCGGCCGACCCTCAGGGTGGGGCGGGACTCGCGGGCCGGGTCGCTGTACGGCGGCTCGACGGCGACCGGCGGCCGGCGGCTCTGGATCGGCACCCGGCCGATGGTCGGGGCGGTGCCGGTGGTCCCGGCCGTGCTGCGGGCAGTGGGGGCGCCGGGCGCCGGGCCGCGCGCCGGGCTCCCGGGGGACGCGCCGGGCGCACCCGGCGCCGGGGCGCCGGTGATGGCCGCGGAGGTGGCGCTGCCGGCGGGCGGGCCGGCGGCGTCCGGCCGGGCCAGCGTGGAGCCGTCCCGGGCGACCCGCTCGTCGGTGCGGCCGATCAGCCAGTCCCGGCTGGGGACGACCAGGCCGGCCGGGGTGAAGGCGATCCGGCGCAGCTCGGACTGCGGGCCGTTGTCCTTGCGCCACATGCTCGCCACGATGTCCACCGCCTCCTGCGGCGTCTCGGCGAACTCCAGGCCCGCGTAGACCGGGGCGCAGGCGTCCAGGCCGAGGTCCTGGGCGGTGAGCCGGCGGCCGAGCCGGCGGGTGAAGACCTCGGCGATCAGCGCCGGGGTGGCCCCGCGCGGCTGCTGGCCGCGCAGCCAGCGGGTGACCGAGGTCTTGTCGTAGCGCAGGTCGAGGCCGTGCTCCAGACCGAGCTGGTCGACCCGGCGGGCGAGGCCGGCGTGCGAGAAGCCGGCCTCCTCGATCAGCGCCGCGAGCTGGCCGTTCTGCGGGGCCGGGCCGGAGTGGCCGGGGCCGCGGGCCGGGGCGGGCGCGACCGGGTTCTCGTGCCGGTCGGGTGTGGCCTGCACCGGCAGCCGAAGGTCGTCGGCGTCCGGGGCGTCGGCGGGCAGCGTCTCGGCGGTCAGGGCGTCGGGGGCGTCCGGAAGGGTCCGGCCGACCGGCCCTCGGCGCTGGCCGAGCGGGTCGAGCGGTCCGTACGCCGGGCTGTCGGTTGCAGGCCGTTGGGGCATGTCTGTCAACACCTCTCGGACGTCGCACCGGGCTTCACCAGCACTTCGGCGGCCTGGGGCGGCGCCCCCTGTCGGGAATCGGCGTGAATGTAGCGAGCATTCGGGCGCTATGGGTGGATCTGACCGAGCAATCCACCGAACGGGTGAAGCAAGCGCGCCCATTGTGGGGAAGCGGGCTCGGGATGGGTTTGGTCGTCCGGGATCGAACCTTCGGCCGTTCCGGGGGCTTTCCCGAGGGCTTCCGCGTGGGTCGATCCGCCGTTCGGACCTCGCTCCGGTGTCATGGCGGACGGCACCACAGCCCAGCGGTGTGCTGTGGAGGTCTGCCACATGGGAGCGAGGCCGTCGGATTCCTACCGTTCTCGGCCATGGACACCTCTACTGCCCGCCCGCTCGCCGGCCGCACGGCCATGGTCACCGGGGCCGCCTCGGGCATCGGCCGGGCCTGCGCCGAGGCCTTCGCCGAGGCCGGAGCCCGGGTCTACGTCGTCGACCTCGCGGCCGGCCCGGCCGAGGAACTCGCCGAGCGGATCGGCGGCCGCGCGATCGTCGCCGACCTCGCCGACCCCGGAGCCGTGGACGCCCTGCCGGACGACGCCGACATCGTCGTCAACAACGCCGGTCTCCAGCACGTCGCGCCCGTGCACGAGTTCCCGCCGGACCGCTTCACTCTGATCCAGCGCGTCATGGTCGAGGCCCCGTTCCGCATCCTGCGCCGCACCCTGCCGCACATGTACGAGCAGAGGTGGGGCCGGGTCGTCAACGTCTCCTCCGTCCACGGCCTGCGCGCCAGCGCCTTCAAGTCCGCGTACGTCACCGCGAAGCACGCCCTGGAGGGCCTGAGCAAGACCGTCGCACTGGAGGGCGCGCCGCACGGCGTCACCAGCAACTGCATCAACCCGGGCTACGTCCGAACCCCCCTGGTGGAGAAGCAGATCGCCGCCCAGGCGCTCGCCCACGGCATCCCCGAGGACGAGGTGGTCGAGCGGATCATGCTCGACCGCACCGCCGTGAAGCGCCTCATCGAGCCCGACGAGGTCGCCCGACTCGCCCTCTGGCTCTGCTCCTCCTCCGCCTCCTACATCACCGGCGCCAGCCTCCCCGTCGACGGCGGCTGGACGGCGCACTGAGTGGGGACGCTCCGCGCCCCCACCGCCCGCTCATAGGGCAGAGCGGCACATTCGACCCCGGGACTGTGTGGACCACCCACATAGTCCCGGGGTCGGGCGCTTCCTACCTTGTGGCGACATCGACTCCCCCTGGTTCTGGAAGTGGTGGCCATGAACACCTCCGCGCGAGGTACGGCGGCGAGCAGCTCACTCCCTAAAGTGGTGGCTGCGAGCCTGATCGGCACGACGATCGAGTGGTACGACTACTTCCTGTACGGAACGGCGGCGGCGCTGGTGTTCGGGAAGCTGTTCTTCCCGCACAGCGATCCGCTGACCGGGACGCTGCTGTCCTTCCTGACCTATGCGATCGGGTTCGCGGCACGGCCGCTCGGGGCGCTGGTGTTCGGTCACTTCGGGGACCGGGTGGGGCGCAAGAAGCTGCTGGTGGTGAGCCTGCTGCTGATGGGCGGGTCGACCACGGCGATCGGGCTGCTGCCGACCTACGACTCGATCGGGGTCGCGGCGCCGGTGCTGCTGACGGCACTGCGGCTGGTGCAGGGCTTCGCGCTCGGCGGTGAGTGGGGCGGTGCCGTGCTGCTGGTGTCGGAGCACGGGGACCAGCGGCGGCGAGGGTTCTGGGCGTCCTGGCCGCAGGGCGGGGCGCCGGCCGGGAACCTGCTGGCGGCCGGGGTGCTGTCGCTGATGACGGCGGTGCAGTCGGACGCGGCGTTCCTGGCGTGGGGCTGGCGGGTGCCGTTCCTGCTGTCCGCGGTGCTGGTCGCGGTCGGGATGTGGATCCGGCTCGCGGTGGACGAGTCGCCGCTGTTCAAGCAGGCGCTGGCGGCCCAGCAGCAGCGGCAGGCGGAGCGGCGGACGGCCGAACGGCTGCCGCTGGTGGAGGTGTTGCGCAACCACTGGCGGGAGGTGCTGGTGGCCATGGGCGCGCGGATGGCGGAGAACATCTCCTACTACGTGATGACGACCTTCGTGCTCACCTACGCCGTCACCCACGCCCACTTCTCCAAGCAGACCGCGCTGAACGCCGTCCTGATCGCCTCCGCGATCCAGTTCGCGCTGATCCCGCTGTTCGGCGCGCTGTCCGACCGGATCGGGCGCAAGCCGGTCTACCTGGTGGGCGCGGTCGGGGTGGGTGTCTGGGCCTTCGTCTTCTTCGGCATGGTCGACACCAGGTCCTTCGGCTCGCTGGTCACCGCCGTCACCGTCGGCCTGGTCTTCCACAGCGCCATGTACGCGCCCCAGGCTGCCTTCTTCTCCGAGCTGTTCGCGACCCGGATGCGGTACTCGGGCGCCTCGATCGGGGCCCAGTTCTCCTCGGTGGCGGCCGGCGCCCCCGCGCCGCTGATCGCCACCGCGCTGCTCAAGGACTACGGCAGCTCCACCCCCATCGCCGTCTACGTCGCCATCGCGGCGGCGATCACCGTCCTGGCGGTGCTCTGCGGCCGGGAGACCAGGGGCCAGGACCTCACGGAGGTCGACGGGGAGGCCGCAGACGGTGCCCAGGCCGGGTCGGAGGGCCAGGAGGCCGGTGCCGGCGACCGCGGGAAGCCCGCCGTCGCCTGAGGACCGAGCCGATACGATCGCGCTTTCTCGGAACCGACGGAACCGACGCCGATTGGCAGCACGCACCATGAACCACCCTCACGAAAGCGCCGCGCCCGCGCTGCGGCGGCTGCTCGACCTGCTCGCCTCCGGCGCCGCCACCGAGGACTTCGCCGACGTGCTGGCCGACGCCCGCCGCCGCGGGGCGCCGGCCGCCGTCCTCGCCGAGATCGACGACGCCACCTGGCAGGCCCTGCGGGTCCACCGCACCCTGCGTCAACACCGGCGCCGCGAAGCCGAGTTGACCGCCCTGTTCGACACCGCAGGAGACCTCGCCGCCTCCCGGGACCTGGACTCGGTGCTCCAGGCGATCGTCCGCCGGGCCCGGATGCTGCTCGGCACCGACACCGCCTACCTGACCCTGCCGGACGAGGCGGCGGGCGACACCTACATGCGGGTCACCGACGGCTCGGTCTCCGTCCTGTTCCAGACCCTGCGGCTCAGCCTCGGCGACGGCCTGGGCGGGCTGGTCGCGCAGACCGCCCGCCCGTACGCCACCCCCGACTACCGCAACGACGAGCGCTTCCACCACACCGGCACGATCGACGCGGGCGTGCTGGACGAGGGACTGGTGGCGATCATCGGGGTACCACTGCTGATCGGCGGGCAGGTCATCGGCGTCCTGTTCGCCGCCGACCGCACGCCGCGCGCCTTCTCCCCCGACGAGGTCGCGCTGCTCTGCTCGCTGGCCGCGCACGCCGCGATCGCCCTGGACACCGCCAAGTCGCTGGCCGACACCCGTGCCGCGCTCGCCGAGCTGAACGCCGCCAACGAGCTGGTCCGGGCCCACTCCGCCGCCGTGCAGCGCGCCGAGCAGGCGCACGACCGGCTCACCGACCTGGTGCTGCGCGGCGCCGAGGTGCCGGACGTCGCCGCCGCCGTCGCCGCCCTGCTGGGCGGGGAGATAGCGGTCCTGGACGCCGAGGGCGAGCCGCTGGCCGGCCGCTCCGCACCCGCCGCCGAACTGGCGGAGGCGGTCGCCGCCTCCCGCGCCGAGGGCCGGTCCGTACGGCACGGCGAGCAGTGGGTCTGCGCGGTGCTGGCCGGGCACGACGCGCTCGGCACCATGGTGCTGCGCGGCCGGCCCGACCTCGACGACGCCGACCGGCGACTGTTCGAGCGGGCCAGCGTGGTCACCGCGCTGCTCCTGCTGCTGCGCCGCTCGGTCGCCGAGACCGAGAACCGGATCCGCGGCGAACTGCTCACCGACCTGCTGACCGCCCCCGAGCGCGACCCGGCCGGGCTCACCGCGCGCGGCCGCCGGCTCGGCGTCGACCTCGCCCGGCCGCACCTGGTGCTGGTCGCGGAACCGGCCGACGGGAAGGACGACGACCGGGGACGGCTGGCCGGCGCGGCCCGGCGCTACCTCTTCGGCTCCCGCGGTGTCAGCGCCGAGCACGCCGAGACGGTGGTGCTGCTGGTGCCCGTCGAGACCGGCGGCGGCGCCGACCCCGAGGAGACCGCCCGGCGGGCCGCCGAGCGGCTGGCCCGGCTGGCCGGGTTCCCGGTCACCGTCGGCGCGGGCCGCCCGGCCGCCGGGCCGGCCGCGGTGGCCGCCTCGTACGGCGAGGGCCTGCGCTGCCTGCGGGCGCTGCGGGTGCTCGGCCGCGCCGGGGAGGGCGCCTCCGCCCGGGCGCTCGGCTTCCTCGGTGTGCTGCTCGGCGACGGCCACGACGTGGACGGCTTCGTCGGTGCGACGCTCGGCCCGCTGCTCGCCTACGACGCCCGGCGCGGCACCGAGCTGGTCCGCACCCTGCGCGCCTACTTCGACTGCGGCGGCAGCCTGACCAGGGCCAAGGACGAGCTGCACGTCCACGTGAACACGGTGGTCCAGCGGCTGGACCGGGTCGAGGCGCTGCTCGGGCGGGACTGGAACCAGCCGGAGCGGTCGCTCGAGCTGCAGCTCGCGCTGCGGTTGCAACTGCTCGCGGCGGGTTGACCGAGCGGGGGCAACGGGGGAGCGGGTACGGCGCGGCGGCGGCCAGCGGGCGGCTGAGGGGTCCTCGCGGGCGGGGCGTACAGTGGCGAGGTTGGTCTCGAACGCCTGGCAAGGAGCGGTAGCGGTGAGCGAGAACGTGCGTTTTGTTCACATGGGCATCGGCGAGCGGACCGTGCCCTACCAGGAGGCCTGGGAGGAGCAGCAGCGACTGCACGCCCTGCGGGTCGCCGACGAGATCCCCGACACCGTCCTGCTCCTGGAGCACCAGTCGGTGTACACCATGGGCAAGCGCACCAACCCCGCCGACCTGCCGCTGGACGGCACCCCGGTCGTCGAGGTCAACCGGGGCGGGGAGATCACCTGGCACGGCCCCGGCCAGCTGGTCGGCTACCCGATCGTCAAGCTGCCCGACCCGATCGACGTCATCGCCTACGTCCGCCGGCTGGAGGAGGCGCTGATCCGCACCGCCGGGGAGTTCGGCATCGACTCCACCCGGGTCGAGGGCCGCAGCGGGGTCTGGGTGCTGGGCGATTCCATCCCTGACGCCGTGGTGGACCCGGCGCAGGTGGTGGACATCGGCAAGCTGACCCTGCGGATGGGTCTGCCGCTGGGCATCGACCCTCGGCTGGCGGGCCCCGAGTACGCGCCCTCCAACGCCGGCCAGCGCGGTGACGACCGCAAGCTCGCCGCGATCGGCGTGCGGGTCGCCCGCGGGGTGACGATGCACGGCTTCGCGCTCAACTGCGATCCGGACATGACCTGGTTCGACAAGATCGTGCCGTGCGGCATCCGGGACGCGGGCGTGGCCTCGCTCAGCGGCGAGCTGAAGCGCGGGCTGAGCGCCGCGGAGGCGGCGCCGGTCGTCGAACGGCACCTGGCGGCCGTTCTCGCCGAGCTGCCGGAACCGGCGCTCAGCCGCTGAACCCTCCGCCCCGCCGGGGATCCGGCGGGATTCCCTGCGGCCACCGGGAATCTACCGGCCGGTAGCCATGTTGCCCTGCGATTGCAGGGCGGCAGGCCCGGCGAAGGCCGTACAACCACAGGCGTACCCTGGGGGTACCCCGTCTAGTTCTAGGAGTCGCACGTGTCCGCTGTCGCGCCCGACGGCAGGAAGCTGCTCCGCCTGGAGGTCCGCAACAGCGAGACCCCCATCGAGCGGAAGCCCGAGTGGATCAAGACCCGCGCGAAGATGGGCCCGGAGTACAACGCCCTCCAGTCGCTGGTGAAGAAGGAGGGGCTGCACACGGTCTGCCAGGAGGCCGGCTGCCCCAACATCTTCGAGTGCTGGGAGGACCGCGAGGCGACCTTCCTCATCGGCGGTGACCAGTGCACCCGCCGCTGCGACTTCTGCCAGATCGACACCGGCAAGCCCGCCGAGTTCGACCGCGACGAGCCGCGCCGGGTCGCCGAGTCCATCGTCACCATGGACCTCAACTACGCCACCATCACCGGCGTCGCCCGCGACGACCTGGAGGACGGCGGCGCCTGGCTGTACGCCGAGACCGTGCGCCAGGTGCACGCGATGACCGCCGGCCGCGAGGCCGGCCGCACCGGCGTCGAGCTGCTCATCCCCGACTTCAACGCGGTGCCCGAGCAGCTGGCCGAGGTCTTCTCCTCCCGCCCCGAGGTGCTCGCGCACAACGTCGAGACGGTGCCGCGGATCTTCAAGCGGATCCGCCCGGCGTTCCGCTACGAGCGCTCGCTGGACGTCATCACCCAGGCCCGCGCGGCCGGGCTGGTCACCAAGTCCAACCTGATCCTGGGCATGGGCGAGACCCGCGAGGAGGTCAGCCAGGCGCTGGCCGACCTGGTCGGCGCCGGCTGCGAGCTGATCACCATCACCCAGTACCTGCGCCCCTCGCTGCGCCACCACCCGGTCGAGCGCTGGGTGAAGCCGCAGGAGTTCGTCGAGCTCCAGGAGGAGGCCGAGGAGCTGGGCTTCGCGGGCGTCATGTCGGGCCCGCTGGTGCGGTCCTCGTACCGGGCCGGCCGGCTGTACCGGCAGGCGCTGGAGCGGCGCGAGCAGGCCGCGGTCTGACCGCACGCTGACGCCGGTCAACCGCGCGCTGACGCCGGCCTCGCGGTCCACTGACCGGTTCGAGCCATGGGAAGGGCGGAGCTTCGGCTCCGCCCTTTCGCCTTCACCACGCTTTGACGGACTGGTCACGGACTGGTAACACAGGGTGGGGACGCTGGACGCCTGGTGGGCGTTCGATTCTTCTCAGCCACGGGAGGAGCTGTTCGGCATGCGGATGCGGATCCGGTCGGTGAGGGTGGCGCTGCGGTTCGCCGAGAGCGTCCTGCTGGCCCCCGGCCAGCGGCACGCGCGCCGCAACGCGTGGGCGGCGGTGTGCGAGGACCGCCGGCACGCGGCGGACCGCCGGCACGACCACGCGGCGACGACGACGGTGCCGAAACGACCCGTTCGGCAGTAACGCTCCGGCACCGCCGGGACCGCCGTCCCCACCCCGGCGTCGCTCTGCGCGACGGCGTGTGGGCGCGCGGGTCACGGTTGGGGCGAACGGGTACCCGGGCTTGGATATCCCGCACCCGTGCCACGTACCATGAGCGTTATGGCGAGGGAAACATCCGAGAACCCCGGGCGGCTGAAGCAGATCCGTCTGGCGTACACCATGACCAAGAAGGTCGACACCAAGATCGGCCTGATCATCGCCGGCGTCGGCCTGCTGACCTTCGGCGTGTTCCTCGCCATCGGCTTCGCGATCGAGCATCCCGTCTACCTGGGCATCCTGGGCTTCATCGTGGCCGTGCTGGCCATGGCGATCGTCTTCGGGCGCCGGGCCGAGCGCGCCGCGTTCGGTCAGATGGAGGGGCAGCCGGGCGCCGTCGCCGCGGTGCTGAACAACATCCGGCGCGGCTGGAGCTCCAACACCACCCCGGTCGCGGTCACCCGCAACCAGGACGCGGTCTACCGCGCCGTGGGCCGGGCCGGCATCGCGCTGATCGGCGAGGGCAACCCGAACCGGGTCCGCCAGCTGCTGATCTCCGAGAAGAAGAAGATGGCCCGCGTGGTCGGCGACGTACCGGTGCACGACATCGTGGTGGGCAACGGCGAGGGCGAGATCCCGCTGAAGAAGCTCCAGATCCACCTGATGCGCCTGCCCCGTGCCATCACCGCCGCCCAGGTCACCGAGACCAACGACCGCCTGCGCGCGCTGGGCGACCTGCTCTCCAAGGCGCCGATCCCCAAGGGCCCGATGCCGAAGGGCGCCCGGATGCCCAAGGGCGGCCAGGTCCGCTGACCCTCCCCCTCCCCTGACGACACGAGAACGGCCCCGCCGCGGAAGCTCCGCGGCGGGGCCGTTCCGGCGTTCGTACGGCGTGCCGTGTGGCGGCCCGTACGGCGCCGGGCGCTAGATCCGGACCTCGACGGTGCCGACCGCCTTGTCGTGCAGGCCGCGGGTGTCGCGGTCCCAGACCAGCGGCGGCACCACCAGGCAGAGCAGCAGGGTGCGCAGCAGGACCTGCGGGATGGTCGCGCGGCGGCCGTCCAGGCGGACCACCCGGAGGCCGAACAGCCGCTTGCCGACAGTCGTGCCGGTGGTGGACAGCAGCAGCGACACGACCAGGAAGTACAGCGGACTGGTCCACAGGTTGGCCTCGGCCTGGTCGCCGCGGGCGAGCAGCCCGTACGCGATCAGGGAGACCAGCCAGCCGTCCACGAACAGGGCCCCGATCCGGCGGCCGGGGCCGGCGATCGAGCCGGAGCCCTCCTTGGGCAGCCCGAGGCGTTCGCCGCGGTAGCCGAAGTCGGCGCCCATCTTCTCGGCGGCCGCCCGGGGGCCGTCGATCCACGATCCCAACGCTTCTCTGGTGTCCACGAATCCACACTAACCGGGCTGACGGCCCGCTCCGCCACCGGCTCCCCTCCCCGCCGGGCATCACCCCCGACCGGGTGAATCGTCGTTCCGGAAGCTTTCCAGGCAGTTTCCGAGTGGTCCAGACCACTTACGGAGTGGTGCCCAGCTGGGAGGGGTGATTTGTACCGCCCCGTACGCCTTTGCCACGCGCCCGGCGAGCGTGGTTAACATCTAGGAAACGAGCGGGTCACCGAATGGAAACGGCCCATTCCTATGGTGAGCCCAATTCGCACGCCGAGGAGGATGGATGTTCAACAACGCCGCCGAAGTGAAGCAGTTCATCCAGGACAACGACGTGAAGTTCGTCGACGTCCGATTCTGCGACCTGCCGGGCGTCTTGCAGCACTTCTCCGTACCTGCGGCGACCTTCGACCCGTCCGAGATCCTGATGTTCGACGGCTCGTCGATCCGCGGCTTCCAGGCCATCCACGAGTCCGACATGGCCCTGGTCCCGGACCTCGCCACGGCCCGCCTCGACCCCTTCCGGGCCGAGAAGCACCTCAACATCAACTTCTTCATCCAGGACCCGGTCACCGGCGAGGCGTACAGCCGCGACCCGCGCAACGTCGCCAGGAAGGCCGAGGCCTACCTCGCCTCCTCCGGCATCGCCGACACCGCCTACTTCGGGCCCGAGGCCGAGTTCTACGTCTTCGACTCGGTCCGCTTCGAGACCAGCGCCAACGCGTCCTTCTACCACATCGACTCGGAGGCCGGCGCCTGGAACAGCGGCGCCGCCGAGGGCGACGTGCGCGGCTACAAGGTCAAGTACAAGGGCGGGTACTTCCCCGTCCCGCCGGTCGACCACTTCGCCGACCTTCGCGCCGAGATGTCGCTGGAACTCGCCAAGGCCGGGCTGGAGGTCGAGCGCCAGCACCACGAGGTCGGCACCGCCGGCCAGGCCGAGATCAACTACAGGTTCAACACCCTGCTGCACGCCGCCGACGACCTGATGCTGTTCAAGTACATCATCAAGAACGTCGCCTGGCGGAACGGCAAGACCGCCACCTTCATGCCGAAGCCGATCTTCGGCGACAACGGCTCGGGCATGCACGTCCACCAGTCCCTGTGGAGCGAGGGCACCCCGCTCTTCTACGACGAGCAGGGCTACGCCGGGCTCTCCGACACCGCCCGCTACTACATCGGCGGCCTGCTGCGGCACGCCCCCTCGCTGCTGGCCTTCACCAACCCCTCGGTGAACTCCTACCACCGCCTGGTGCCCGGCTTCGAGGCGCCGGTCAACCTGGTCTACTCCCAGCGCAACCGCTCCGCCGCGATCCGCATCCCGATCACCGGCTCCAACGCCAAGGCCAAGCGCATCGAGTTCCGCGCCCCCGACCCTGCCTCCAACCCCTACCTGGCCTTCGCCGCCATGCTGATGGCCGGCCTCGACGGCATCCGCAACAAGATCGAGCCCCTGGAGCCGGTCGACAAGGACCTCTACGAGCTGGCCCCCGAGGAGCACGCCAACGTCCCCCAGGTGCCCTCCTCCCTCCCCGCCGTCCTGGAGGCCCTCGAAGCCGACCACGAGTACCTCCTCGCCGGCAACGTCTTCACCCCGGACCTCATCGAGACCTGGATCGACTACAAGCGCACCAACGAGATCGCCCCGATCGCGCTGCGCCCCCACCCGCACGAGTTCGAGCTGTACTACGACCTGTAAGGAGCCGCGGGGCTGACAGGTGTACCGGGCGGCCGGTCCGACGGAGGTCGGGCCGGCCGCCCGGTGCGTGCTGTGGCCGTCGGCGCGGGTGGGACGAGGTCAGCGGGAGTCGGGGGCGGGCTGCTGTGGGGGGTGGGCGTCCCGGGGGGTGAAGGCGGTGGCCCAGGGGGTGGTGACGGTCTCCGGGATTCCGCGGGGCCGGGTGGCGGGCTCCGGGAGGGGTTCGGCGGCGCGGAGTTGGTCGATGCTCTTCGTCATGCCGGCCTTGAGGCGGGGTGCCAGGGGCCTCTCGATGAGCCGGTGGGCCAGCCAGGAGGCGACGAGCATGCCGGCGGTGACGATGGCGACCGCCGTCCAGGGCTTGGTGCCGTGGTCGTAGAGGGCGCGCAGGGCGGTCCAGCCCATGGTCTCGTGGAGGAGGTAGAGGGGGTAGGTGAGGGCTCCGGCGAAGGTCAGCCAGCGCCACCGGATCCGGGAGCCCCAGCCCAGGGCGACCCCGATCATGACGAGGTAGGAGAGGCTGGTCAGCAGGACGGCGGGCCAGGTCGGCAGGTCGACGCGGCCGAGGAAGCGGCTCACGTTCACCTGGTGCTGGAGAGTGTAGAGGACCGAGACGATCCAGCTGATCCCGACGATGCCGAAGAGCATCAGGTTGGGACCGTACCGGTGGACCAGGTAGAGCGCGAGGCCGGCGACGAAGAACGAGGAGACCTGCGACATCGCGAAGAACTCCAGGACCGGCGACTTGGTGCTCTCCGAGACGATGCCGGCGACCGTCCAGATCGAGCAGAAGGCCACGATCCGCCGGTAGGTCACGCCCCGCCAGACCACGATGGCGAAGAGCAGGTAGAAGCGCAGCTCGATCCAGAGCGTCCAGTAGACGGCGTCGACGTGCTTGATGCCCAGGCCCTCCTGGAACATCGTCAGATTGGCGAGCACCTGCTCCGGGGGAAGCGGCTGGCGAACGAGCGGCCACATCGTGACGACCGCGGTGGTGAGCAGGACGGCGAACCAGTACGCGGGGTAGAGCCGGATGACCCGGGAACGGACGAAGTCGCCCACCGGGCGGCCCCAGCTGCTCATGCAGATCACGAAGCCGCTGATCACGAAGAACAGGCAGACGCCGGTCCACAGATAGGCGCCGAGGAAGGAGGCGCGGTGGAACACCTGCTCCACCGGCTGGCCCCAGGCACTGTCCGTGGCCGAGCCGCCTCCGCCGTAGCCGACGTAGTGGTGGAAGACCACCATCAGTGCGGCCAGGATGCGCAGTCCGTCCAGGACGGCGAGCCGGCTGCCCTTCGCGGACTCGCGGCGGCCCGAGGAACCTGATCGTTGCCGGGGGAAAATGGTCACGGCAGAAGATAGCGCACAGACGTTCCCGTGCCCGGTACGGCCGGATTGCCCACGGGGCGGGGCGGAGGTCGGACGGGGGCGCCGACGGCTCACGCCGGGAGGCTCGGCGGCAGGGACCGGACGACGGCCAGGGAGGCCACGGCGGCGGCGAAGCCGAGCAGCGCGCCCGCCGCGACGTCGCCCGGGTAGTGCACGCCGGTGTGGACCCGGGAGTAGCCGACCGCGGCCGCCACCGCGCCGAGCGGGACCGCCATCGGCGGCAGCAGCACGCCGACCGCGGTGGCGAAGGCCGTCGCCGAAGCCATGTGACCGGACGGGAAGGAGGCCGACTCGGGCATCGGCACCTGCCGGCCGACCACCACCTTGGCCTGCTCCCGGTCGGGCCGGGGGCGGCGGACCAGCTGCTTGCCGACCAGGTTCGCCGTCACCGAGGCCAGCGCCACCGCGCCGACCCCGGCCACCGCGGCCTGCCGCGGGCGGCCGGGGACAAGGGCGAGGAGCGCGGCGACGGCCAGCGAGATCTTCGAGTGGTCGGCGGCCCGGGAGAGGCGGCGCAGCGCGGAGTCCAGGGCCGGGGTGGGGGCGCCGGCGACGGCCGCGTAGACGGCTCCGTCGAGCGTCCGCAGGTCGGTGAGCACGGCCTGCGGGGCGGGCGGGGCGGCGTGGTGCTTCGGATCAGTCACGGGTCGGCCCCTCGATGGTCGGATCGGAGTGGCCGTGGGTGCCGGGGAGGCCGCGGCCGAGCGCGAGGTCGGCCAGCCGGTGCCAGTTCACGGGTGGCGCGGAGGCGGGGACGCCAGGGCGGTCGCGCGGCACCAGGACCCGCAGCACCCGCGGACGCAGGGTGCACACGACCGGTACGGGCATCCGCAGCGCCTCGCCGTCGACCGCCACCGGGATCTCGTCCCCGTCCGCGGTCGCCTCGACCCGCCGGGCGGTCAGCGCTCTCAGCCCGGTGGAGCGGCCGCCGCGCACGACCACGTCCGCGGCCTCGGCCGCGCCCTCCACCCGGATGCCGAGCACGCCGAGTTCGCCGCCGTCGAGCCGGGGGCGGCGGTCGCCGATGCCGAGGCCCTCGGTCGAGCCGTACGGGTTGTTGCTGACCAGCACCGCCTGCTCGCCGGTGAGCACGGTGGCGTCGGCCCGGACGTCGATGCGCGGCACGCCCTCGCCGACCAGCAGCTGGGGCAGCAGCGCCAGCACCGTTCCGATCTTGTCCTCCCGGTACTCGGGGCGCTGCACGATGTCGGCGTACACCCCGAAGGAGACGGTGTTGACGAAGGCCCGGCCCGAGACCTCGCCGAGGTCGACCCGCAGTTCCTCGCCGTCGGTCAGCGCGTCCAGGGCGCGGGACGGGTCCGTGCGGTCGAGGCCGAGGTCCAGGGCGAAGTGGTTGCGGGTGCCGGCGGGGAGCACCAGGAACGGCAGGTCGTGCTCGGCGGCGACGGCCGCGACCGGCGCCAGGCTGCCGTCGCCGCCCGCAACGCCGAGCAGGTCCGCGCCCTCGGCCACGGCCGTACGGGCGAGCGCGGCGGGATCGGTGGGGGCGGTGCGGTCGAACAGGACCACCCGGGCGCCGAGTTCCTCCGCCCGCTCGACCAGTCCGAAGCGGCCGACCTTCCCGCCGCCGGACTTCGGGTTCATGATCAGGACCGGCCGCTGCGGCCGGGGCGCGGCAACCGCCTGCATCGGCGGCTCCGGAGCGGCCCTGCGCAGTGCCGCGCGGGCGAGGGCCAGCGCGACTCCCCAGCACAGGACGAGGGCCAGGGCGGTCAGCCACAGCCGGTGGTGGGCGAAGAGCACCAGCACCGCGACCGGTGCCGCGATCGCGACGAGCAGCCCGAACACCCGGACCGCTCCCCGGTAGGCCAGGAACCACCAGATGCCGGCGGCCCAGACGACCAGTCCGAGCAGCCCCGCGGCGACCACCAGCAGTCCGCCCTCCCCCAGTGCGAACAGCAGCATGCCGACTGCCCCCGCCGCCGCCAGCAGGGCGACGCGCGCCAGCAGCCGCGCGCCGGCTCCCCCGCCGGTGTCCGCCGTCCGTGTCCCGTCGATCTCGTCCTCCCGTGCCGCGCCCTCGGGGCCCGGCCGGGCCCGGTGGTTGCCAGCAGCCTGCGCACTCCCGCGCCAGGGGGCATCCCGGCGGACCCGTCCGGGTGACGGGGAGCGGAACGGGGAGAGGCCTCGCCTACGGGGCGTCCGGGGTGAGGGCGAGGACGGCGAGGTCGTCGGCGAGGAGGCCGGCGTAGCGGTGGACGTCCTGGGCCAGGAAGGAGACCACCCGGTCGGGGGCGGTGCTGCCGAGGGCGGCGAGGCGGGGGGCCAGCGGATAGAAGGCGCCGGTGGTGTCGCGGGCCTCGCTGACGCCGTCGGTGTAGAGCAGGACGGTGTGGCCAGGCGGCAGCGCGACGGCGATCGCCTTGCTGCGCTCGTCGGCGGGGCCGAGGTGGCCGAGGCCGAGCGGGAGCTCGTCGGCGCAGGACACCGGGGATATGCCGCCTCCGCCGAGGAGCAGCGGCCTGGTGTGGCCGCGGTTGACGATCTCCACGCAGTCCGAGCCGGGCCGGTACTGGAGCAGGACGGCGGTGACGAACAGCTCGTCGTCGCCGCGGTCGGCGGCGTCGCGCAGCACCGCGCGGTCCAGCTGGTCGGCCAGTTCGACCAGCCCGGGGGTGTCGTACGCGGCCGCCCGGAACGCGCCGAGGACGTCGGCGACGGTGCGGACGGCGCCCAGGCCCTTGCCGCGGACGTCGCCGAGCAGCACCCGTACGCCGAAGCGGGTGTCGCACACCTCGTACAGGTCGCCGCCGACCAGCACGTCGGCCTGGGCCGGGCGGTAGAGGCCGGACAGCCGCAGCCCGCCGGTCCGCTCGGGCACCGGGCGCAGCACGGTGCGCTGCAGGGTCTCGGCGACCGTGCGGGCCTGGATCAGGTTGCGGTTCTGCCGGGTGCGCTGCCAGGACAGCGCGGTGCCCATGACGCCGGAGATCAGGGTGGTGATGTAGACCCAGACGTGGTGCTGCTCGGAGATGTGGTCCATGCGCAGTGCCAGGAGGAGCTGGAGCGCCAGCGAGCCGACCGTGGTGACGGCGGTCAGCACCGGACCGTAGCTGAACGCGGCCACCACGGGCAGCGCGGTCAGCAGGAAGCCGGCGGCGACGGCCTGCGGGACGACGGCCTCGGCGATCAGGTCCAGCACCAGCAGGATCGCCGGCAACCAGGGCACCCACCGCGGCACCTCGGGCTGCGGCGCCGCGGGGCGCGGCGGGCGGAGTGCTGTGGGCACGGTGGGGACCTCCTGGCAGGTGGCCGTTCCGGGTGATCGGTCCGGATTGGCCGCTTTCATCCCCCATGATCTCCCACGAACGGCAGCGCCACGAACGGCCGAACGTCCCGCCCGCCGGGGCCGGAGGAGCTCATTCCCCGGCCCGGCGGCCGCTGGTCGGCGAACCCTCGGCGGCCCCTCAGCGGACGGTCACCGGCAGGGTCTCGAAGCCGCGCAGCACCAGGCGGTCGCGCCGGGTGGGGACGCCGCCGGGGGCGAGCCGGGGGAAGCGGTCGAGCAGCGCGGGCACCGCGACCTCGGCCTCCAGCCGGGCCAGCTGGGAGCCCAGGCAGAAGTGGGCGCCGCCACCGAAGCTGAGCGGCTGGCTGTCGGTGCGGGTCGGGTCGAACACCTCGGGGCGCTCGTACCGGGCCGGGTCGTGGTGGGCCGAGCCGATCAGCAGGGTCACCCCGTGGCCGGGCGGGATCGGCATGCCCTCGATGGCCAGGCCCTCGCCCAGCGCGACCCGGCCGGTGACCTGGACCGGCGCGTCGAAGCGCAGCACCTCGTCGGTGAAGCCGGCCGGGGTGATCCCGCCGCTGCGCAGCCCGGCGACCACCTCGGGGTGGTGGAACAGCAGGTTCAGGCCGTTGCCGAGCAGGTTGGTGGTGGTCTCGAAGCCTGCCACCAGCAGCAGCACCAGGTTGGCCAGCAGTTCCTCGGCGGAGAGCCGCTCGTCGTCGGCGGCCGCTACCCTGGCCAGGTCGGTGACCAGGTCGTCCTGCGGACGGGCCAGGCGCTCGGCGGCCAGCTCGGTGAAGTAGCGGGTCAGCTCGTCGGCGGCCTTGTCGGCGTCGGTCAGCTCGTCCAGGTCCTGGACGAACTCCAGGGCGACGGTCAGGTCGGAGGCGAGGCCGCGGAAGCGGTAGCGGTCCTGCTCGGGCACGCCGAGCAGCTCGCAGATCACCCCGACCGGCAGCCGGAAGGCGAAGGCGTCCATGAAGTCCACCGGCGAGCCGTCGGCGCCCTGCTCGGCCATCTCGTCCAGCAGCCGGTCGACCGCCGCCTCCACGGCCGGGCGCAGCGCGGCGACCCTGCGGGCGGTGAACACCGAGGCGATCAGCGAGCGGACCCGGGGCTGGTCGGGGGCGTTGCGCTGGAGGATCGAGCGGCCGAACAGGACCAGCGAGGAGTGCTCCGTGTAGCCGGGGGTGAGGCCGGCCAGCATCTCGGCGGTCGCAACGCCGAAGGCGGGCATGCGCAGCACCTTGTTGGCCGCGGCGTAGCCGCTCACCATGAACATGCCGTTCCCGATCGGGGCCACCGGCCCCAGCTCGCGGGCCCTGGCGTACAGCGGGTACGGGTCGGCCGTGCCCTCCGTGGTCATCAGCTGCTCGATGATCGCCGCGCCGTCCATCCGGTGCTCCCCTCCACGAGATCAGGCTTCCCGCATGGTCAACCTCCGGTGGACGCAGTGAAGTTCCCGCACGGCTCGGCTCGTGCACGACGGGTGGGGCGCGCCGCGGCCGCCGGACGCGGGCGGGACGGGCCGGGCGCGGGCGGCGTGCGCGGCGGGACGGGCGCGGGCGGCTCGATAGGGTGGCCGGCATGGAGATCTGGATCAACCCGCGATGCGGCAAGTGTCGGACCGCGCTCGGCGAGCTGGACCGCGCCGGGGTCGAGTACACCGTGCGGCGCTACCTGGAGGAGCCGCCGACCGCGGCCGAGCTGGTGCGGGTGCTGGAGCGCCTGGGCCTGGAGCCATGGGACATCACCCGCACCGACGAGCAGGCCGCCAAGGACCTGGGGATGAAGGACTGGCCCCGGGAAGCGGGTGAGCGGGACCGCTGGATCGCGGCGATGGCCGAGCACCCGATCCTGATCCAGCGCCCGATCATCACCGCGGACGACGGTCACGCCGTCGTGGCCCGCACCCCCGAGGCCCTCAAGTCCGTCCTGCCGTAGGGCGGTTGCCGGCGGACCGGCGTCGGTCAGTGGCGCTGGATCCGCTCCACCGGCCGGCCCGGGTGCCAGTTGTGGACGAGCAGGTGGTCGCCCTCCACGGTGGTGTGCACCACCTGGTCGAGCTCCAGCCGGAACGCGTGGAACGGGGTGGGCGGCGGCTCGGGCAGATCGGCGGCGAAGGCGGCGAGTTCGGTCTCGTCGGCGACCTCCACCGCTCGGCCGGACACCTTGGAGTCCCCGCCGGCCATGGTCTCGTCCCCCGGGTGCGCGTGCAGCGCGAAACGGGCGTCGCGCCGGAGGTCACGCGCCTTGACCGCGCCGTACATCGACCCGATCCACAGGTCGGCGCCGACGAAGTCGACCTCCGTTCCGCTCACCCGGGGCGATCCGTCCTTGCGCAGCGTCGCCAGGACGTGGTGCTTGTTCGCCTCGAACCGGGCCCGGACCAGCGGCGCCAGATCGGGAGCCTCGTGCTCGAAATCCTGCCAGGTAGCCATGGCGCCAGTCTGGCACCCGGCACCGACGGCCGCCGTCCGCGGACCGCCCGGACGGGCGCGCGGGGAGAGAGCGGGCAGGAGCGGACGGACCGGGGGCGCCGGACCGTTGTCGGTGGCCGGTGCCAGACTGGCGGGGTGACCACCACAACCACGTACATCGCCTTCCTGCGCGCCATCAACGTCGCCGGACGGACGGTGCGGATGGAGCGGCTGCGGGCGCTCTTCTCCGACCTCGGGCTGGGCGGCGTCCGCTCCTACATCCAGAGCGGCAACGTCTTCTTCACCACCGACGAGCAGGACCGCGCGGCGCTGACCGGACGGATCGAGGCGCACCTGGAGGAGGCGCTCGGGTACCCGGTGCCGGTGCTGCTGCGGACGGTGGACGAGGTGGCCGGCCTGCTCGCCGCCGAGCCGTTCCGGGGCGTCGAGGTGACGCCGGACGTCCGGCTGGTCGTCGCCTTCCTCTCCGAGCCGCTGCCGGCCGACCTCGCCCTCCCCCACCGCTCGCCGAAGGGCGACGTCGAGGTGCTCGGCGCCGATCCGGGAACCGCGTACGTCGTGATCCACCTCCAGAACGGCAAGTGGGTCACCAAGGACATGTTCGGCAAGGCCTACCGGGGCGCGGTCACCTCCCGTTTCCTGCACACCACCGAGAAGATCCTGGCCGCCGCCCGCAAGGGCTGACGGCCCGTACGGCCGCCCCGAACCGGCCGGCACGGCACGGCATCCGGGAACCGGCCGTACGGCACCGGGAGCGGAGCCGGCCGCACGCCCCGAGCGCGCGGAACCGCCCGGCGGGAAAGGGCGTCTGGACTGCCGTGACGTACGAACCCCGCGCCCGGGCACCGCGCGATCTGGACAGCCGGAGTCGGCCGCGCCGAGAATTCGGCCATGACGCCTCCTGAACTCCCCACCGGCGCGGGCGGGCCGACCGGCGCGGTCCGCCCCTCCGACGCCGAGCGGGAGCAGGCACTCGGGGTGCTGCGGGACGGCGCGGGCAGCGGGCGGCTCTCGCACGACACCTTCCTCGGCCGGATGGACATCGTCCTGCAGGCCACCAGCCGCGGCGAGTTGGACGCGGCGGTGGCCGGGCTGCCGACCGGCGGACCGGTCGAGCGCTTCGTGCTGCGCACGGTCGGGCGGGTGTCCGCCTTCGGCGACCGGATGGGCCGGGCCTGGCGTACCGAGCGGCTGCCCGGGCTGAGCCTGCCCCAGGCCGGGGCAGGGCAGTTGACGATCGGCCGGCTCCCGGGCTCGGGGCTGCGGCTGCACGACGCCTCGGTGTCCAGAAACCACGCGGAGCTGCGGCACGAGCAGGGCGGCTGGGTGCTGTACGACCTCGGCTCGACCAACGGCACCCACGTGAACGGGCGCCGGATAGCGGGTGGCGTACGGGTCCGCCCGGGCGACCAGGTCCGGTTCGGGAACCTGGAGTTCCGGCTCGCCGCGTTCTGACCGGCCCGCCGACCCGTGGTCCGGACGGGCCCCGCCGCCCCCGCGTCAGTGCGGGAACTGCCGGGGCGGCCGCTGCCGGGGCAGCTCGTCCTGGAACTCCGCGATGACGGTGGCGATCTGGCGGGTCACCACGGTGCGCTCCAGCCGGTCCAGGTACCGGTGCTCGGCGGCCAGCGCCTCGACCGTGACGCCGAAGTAGAGCGTCATCAGCGGATTGACGAAGAGCTGCTCGCCCTTGGTCCGGTCGGTGAAGCGGACGTCCCCGAACTCGCCGCGCAGCGCGGCCGCCACCGAGCCGTTGACGATGCTGGGGTGCTCCGGGAAGGCGGCCCGGGCGTGCTCGACGGCGTCCAGGTAGAGCGCCCCCTCCCGGCTGTCGCGCGGAATGGAGAAGGCGCCGAGGTAGCCGCCGGCCCGGTCGATCGCGGCGAGGTTCTCCAGCACCAGGGAGTGGTTGACCCCGTGGTAGGCGTCGATGCCGAAGCCGAGGCAGGCGACCAGGACGCGCTCGGCGGCCAGCAGCCGGGTGATCAGCGGCGGTTGCAGCAGAGAAGTCACCGGCGGACGGCAGCAGGGCGACCGCGCCCGCCGCCCTCGGATTGTCAGTGGCGGGTGCGAGGATGCGGACATGACCGAGGAGACGGTTCTCACCCCCGACGTGCTGCGCGACGCCCAGGAGCGGGCCCGCGAGTTGATCCGGTGCGGCTTCCAGGAGCCGGACGAGATAGCCGAGTCCCTGGTCGATGACCTCGACGACCAGGGGCTGACGCAGGAGGAGGCGGAGCGGATCGTCGCTCCGCTGTGGACCGAGCGGCTGGCCGAGCAGGCGGCCTGGCCGGAGACCACCGAGGTGGACCGACTGGCGGACGCCTTCGACGCGCTGGAGGACCAGGGCATCGTCGCGGCGATGGACTTCACCTGCTGCGCGGGCTGCGGCTACGCGGAGATCGGCGGTGAGGCCGCGGCGGACTCGGTCGGCTTCGTCTTCTTCCACCAGCAGGACACCGAGGCGGCGGCCGCCGGGCGGGGGCTGATGCTGCGTTACGGCGGCTTCCGCGCCGAGGAGGAGAGCACCGCGGCCTCGGAGTGCCGGACGCTGGAGGTCGGGCGGGCGGTGGTCGCCGCGCTGGAGGCGGTCGGGCTTCCGGTGGAGTGGGACGGCTCGCCGCACACGGCGATCCGGGTCGCCCCGCTGGAGTGGCTCAACCGCCTGCCGGAGTAGGCGCCGGGGAGCGCTTCGCCGGTGTCGGGAGCCTGCGGTCGAGGCCGGGGTCAGTCCCGCTCGACGTGCAACTCGGCGTAGTGGTCGGCCTTGTTCGCCTTGCGCAGGGTGATCCTGACGCTGTTGACGGAGGTCTCGGAGTCCATGGCGGCGGTCTTCTTCCGGTCGCCGATGGTCACCTCGGCCGAGTCGTCGGTGACGTGGCCGACGGTCATCTCCATCGGGTTGTCGCCGCCGAAGACCTTGACGGTCTTGGTGCCCTCGGCCTTGTCGGTCTTGATGCCGACGGTGCACTTGTGGTCGTCCAGGCAGAGGGCCACGCCGCCCTCGCAGGCGGTCAGTCCGGCGCCGAGCACCAGGACGGCGCCGGCGGCGAGGAACACGGGGCCGCGCCGGGAGCGGGCGCGGGACCGAGTCCCGAAGTGGGCCCGGAAGCCTGTCCGGGAGCGGGGGTGGTGCGGGTCGGGGGTGCTGCGAGCTGTGGTCATGCCGTCGACGGTAGGGCGGCGGGCGCGGCCTGCCATCGACCGCCGGCGTGACGCCTTCCCTGGCACGGCCCGGAGCATCCGGGGCGCCTGGACCCCGAGGGCGATGGGGCGAATCCCCTAGGGGACGTGGGGAGTTGAGGTTTCACCCGATTCCCGACGCCTTCTGGCACATGCCGGAGGCCTGTGCTGGAGGCTCGTGCCACGCGCGTAGATCAACGGCCGGCGAAAGTTCCCCGGGTCAGTCGGTGACGCTCCCCAGTCCGATGCTCCCGACGCTCCCGACACTTCCGACGCCGCCGACCGCCGCGACGCCGCTGACCCCCACGACGCTGCCGACCGGACCGTCCGCCGGCCCCCACAGCGGCGAGGTGCAGCGCTGGTAGGTCGCGTGCCAGTGCGGCCAGCTGCGGGCCACGTCGTCGTCGCACTCGGCCAGCAGCCGCTCGACCAGCACGGGCTCCACACCCTCCAGCAACCAGACCAGCGCGTCCGCGACGCCCGGGCCGTCGGCCAGGCGCAGCAGGTCCAGCAGCTCGCCCAGCCCGCCGAGTCGGGAGCCCTCGGCGACCACCCGCTCCATCCGGGGCAGCAGTTGCCGCTCCTCGATCCGCAGGTGGGTCTCCAGCCGGGCGGCCAGGTCCTCCATCGCGTACGCGACCGGCCAGGCGCTGCCGGTGTCCCGGCTGGCTATCCGCACCAGCGTGGTGACCCGGGTGAAGGAGTGGTCCAGGTTGTGGTGGTCGTCCTCCAGCCAGTTGAGCAGCAGTCGCAGCTCGGGCGCGAAGCGGCGCACGATCGGCCAGAGCCGGGTGTCCTGCTGCTCGTGGTGGCAGGTGAGCATCGCGGTGACGAAGTTCCAGTGCCGCAGCAGCGCCTCGCCCTTGTCGTCCTCGTCGGGCTGGAGCAGTCGCAGCGCGTTGGGCAGCCGGGCGAGGTCCCGGCGCAGTGCGGCATGCACCAGGCGCAGCCCGGCGAACCGCAGGGTGGCCGGTTCCGCGTCGGCGGCCCGTCCGTACGCGTCCGCACCCAGGGGGACGGCTCCGGACTGGCCCTGCGCGGGCACGGTGGGGACGGGCTGGGGCACCAGGTGGATCGGCATGGCACTCTCTTCACGGCTTGGGGCACGGCGGGTGGTGGCGGCCGGTGGAGGACCGCCCCAGCCAAGGTGCTGGCAGTCGATCAGAAGCGAATCAATGTCCGATTGACGCGCAGGTCACGGGCCTGTGGACGAGCCTCGGCCCCGACGGAAAACAGCGGGGGACAGCGGGAAAGTGGGAGACGGGGAGTCCACCGGAAAGCAGGACCGCCGGCACCGGGAGCGCCGAATGCGCCCCGGCACCGGCGGCGGCAGGTGCGAACGGGTGGGAGCCGGGGCCTCAGTCGGACTCCGGCGGCGCCAGGTGGGCGGTGAGCCAGACCAGGGTGTCCGGGATCATCTTCTTGAAGTCCGAGGTCAGGTGCTTGCCACCGGGCTGCTCGTAGTACTCGATCTTCACCGGCGCGACCGCCTTGGCCACCCAGCTCTTGACCACCTTGGTCTCGTACGGGTTGGCGCCGCCCGCGGTGACCAGCATGCTCACATCGGCCTTGCCCTGGGCGACCAGCACGTCCGGGTTGTTGGCCGCGCGCTCGGCGTCGTGGCCCTTCCACAGCCCCGAGTCCGGGATGAAGTAGCCGTCGATCGGCACCGCGGCCTTGTAGACCTGCGGGTACTGGAGGGCGAGCTTGGCGCTGCAGAAGCCGCCGGTGGAGGCGCCCATCACGCCCCAGCCGTCACGGCCCTTCACGGTGCGGAAGTTGGCGCGGACGAAGTCCGGGATGTCCTCGGCCATCCAGGTGCCCATCTTGGGCTGGCCCGGTATGTCGGAGCAGT
Source organism: Kitasatospora sp. NPDC001095 (assembly GCF_053598615.1). Taxonomy (NCBI): domain Bacteria; kingdom Bacillati; phylum Actinomycetota; class Actinomycetes; order Kitasatosporales; family Streptomycetaceae; genus Kitasatospora; species Kitasatospora sp. NPDC001095. The sequence goes on from NZ_JBSFKQ010000021.1 coordinate 107,497, forward strand.
CCAGCGCGTTCTTCTCGTCGCCGTTGAAGTTCTGCACCGGCATGACCATGATGAACGGGTGGGACTTGCCCTCCTTGACCAGGCGCTCGTTCTCCTCCTGGATCGGCAGCTGGTTGTCGGTCCAGGTGTTGTAGCCGTTGCTCTGGCCGCCTGCGAACAGGGTGAGCACGGGGAAGCCGGTCTTGGCGAACTTGGGGTCGTTGTACTCGGGCGGCAGCCAGACCCAGACCTGCCCGGTGACGCCGGACTTCGCGCCGGTCACCTTGGTCATCATGATCGGGCCGGCGGAGGTGTCCCGGACCTTGTTGAGAGCGGCGGCGGGCCCGGTGGGCATCAGCACCTTGCCGGCGGCGGTCGGGGTCGCGCTGCCGGTCGTGGCCGGGCCGGTGCCGACGGCGCTCGGGCTGCCGGCCGAGCTGCTGCCGCCGGCCGGGGTGGCGTTCGCCGCGGCGCCGCCCCCCTTCCCACCGCCGGAACTCCCGCAGGCCGCGAGCGAGGCGGCCAGGGCGAGCACGGCGGCGCCGGACAGGACGGCGCGGGAACGGGACGACTGCCTAAGCACGGTGAGGACTCTCCGACCGATGTCGCGCCCGGTCCGTCTGGCCGGGCGGCGGCCCCCCGGTGGGGCCGGACAGACCCGGGGGCACAGCGATGGCACGTCCCCCGGAGCGATGGCGCGCCGCCCCTCGCGGGGGTGCGCCTTCCTGCGATCTTATGACGTAGGCCGGGGCGGCCCGGTTGCGAGGTCGCCACCGGAAATCCAATGTTTGTTCGCGATCGGGTAAAGACCCTCACCGGCCCCCCGACCGGCGGGGGCCGGACGGCGGGGGTGGCCCGTCCGGCCCCCGCCGGGCCGTCCGGATTTCGAGGGTTTTGCCCGGTGACGGACAGCCCTGCGGTCCGCGAGGATCCACAGGACACGCCCGACACGGGCCCGGGGCACGCCGGCGAGCGAGGCCCCGGGACCGACCGGGAACTGCCATCGAGGAGGGTGCCATGAAGGGTGCCGCGAACCCGCGGATCGCCGTCGTCACCGGAGCCGGGAGCGGCGTCGGCCGGGCGGTGGCCGTCGAACTGGCCGCTGCCGGCTGGCGGACGGTGCTGGCCGGCCGGCGGCCCGGGCCGCTGCGGGAGACCGCCGGGCTCTGCGCCGCCCCGGCCGACGTGGTGCCGACCGACGTCACCGACCCGGCCGCGGTGGACGCGCTGTTCGCCGCGGCCGCCGGGCGCCACGGCCGGGTGGACCTGCTGTTCAACAACGCCGGCGCCTTCGGCCCGGCCGTCCCGGTGGAGGAGCTGGCGGTCGAGGACTGGCGGGCGGTGGTCGACCTCAACCTGACCGGCGCCTTCCTCTGCGCCCGGGCCGCGTTCCGGCAGATGAGGGCACAGGACCCGCAGGGCGGCCGGATCATCAACAACGGCTCGATCTCCGCGCACGTCCCGCGCCCGCACTCGATCGCCTACACCGCGACCAAGCACGCCGTCACCGGTCTGACCAAGTCGCTGTCGCTGGACGGCCGCCCGTACCGGATCGCCTGCGGTCAGATCGACATCGGCAACGCGGCGACCGACATGACCGCCGCGATGGGCTCGGGCGCGCGGCAGGCGGACGGCCGGATCGCCCCCGAGCCGACCATGGACGTCGCCGACGTGGCGCGCACCGTACGGCACATGGCCGGGCTGCCGCTGGAGGCCAACGTGCAGTTCGCCACCGTGATGGCGACGGCCATGCCGTACATCGGGCGGGGGTGACGGACGGCTCCGTCGCCCCCGCCCGTCGTCGCCGCCACCCGCCCCGGGAGCGGCGGCGGCGAGGGGATCCCCGGAGGCCGGGCCTCACGGCCGCCAGGTGTCGTTCAGCGTGACCGTCCCGCCCGAGGGCACCGTCGCCGTCCGGTTGGCGCCGGACTCCCAGGTCACCGCGCCGCTCGCGTCCTTGCGGACGTACTTGTACTGGAAGGACGTGCCGGCCGGCAGCGACAGCGCCAGCGACCAGAGCGGGTAGCCGGCCGAGGAGAGCGGCAGCGCCTTCGCCGGGTCCCAGGCGCCGAGCGCCGCCGCGTCGCCGACCACGTAGATGTTCTGCCCGGGCGAGGTGGTCGCGTTGACGTTGAACGAGGCGGCGGAGACGCTCGCGCCGGGCTGGACGTACAGCGCGACCGCGTCGCCCGCGCCGACCGTCGCGGTGAACTGCCCGTTGGCGCCCACCTGGTACGTCGGCCCGGTGCAGCCGCCGCCCGCCTGCGGGTCGCCGTGCTGGACGTCGCAGTAGGTGCCGGCCGGCAGCCCGGTCTGGAAGGTCCGGGTGATCGCGCCGCTCTCGTGGTTGATCGCCACGTAGCCCCTGTTGCCGCGGCCGAAGGCGATCGCGTTGTTGCCGTTGGACCACCAGTCGGTCACCCCGGTGCCCGCCACCGCGTTGCGGAAGCCGACCATGTTGGCGACCTGCCGCCAGGCGTGGGTGCAGTTCCAGCCGTCCTGGTAGCAGGCGTTGACGGTGCCGCCGTTCGGCGGGCCGTCGTCCTTGTTGGTGAAGGAGTAGCCGGAGTAGACGTTGGGGGCGCCGTACGGCGAGGCCAGCAGGAAGACGTTGGCCAGCGTGTAGGTGTTGCCGTAGGTGTAGTTGAGGGTGGAGCCGTTGCGCTCGGTGTCCCAGTTGTCGACGAAGCCGCGCGCCTGGCCGCTCGGCAGGTAGCCCCAGGAGGCGCCCCAGCCGCTGAGGTTGGCGAGCTTGTCGGCGGTGAACATCCGCTTGAGGTCCATGCCGACCCGGAACTCGTCCACGTCGCCGGTGCCGGTGTACTCGGTGGGCTGGACCGGCTCGCCGGCGCCGTAGATGACCTCCTGGACCCAGTAGGCCTTGGGGTTGGCCATCTTGGCCTTGATCGCGGCGAGGTCGGCGGCGGCGATGTGCTTGGCGGCGTCGATCCGGTAGCCGTCGACCCCGAGCGAGGCCAGGTCGTCCAGGTAGTGCGCGATGGTGGTCTGGACGTACGTGCTGGCGGTGTCGAGGTCGGAGAGGCCCTCCAGCTCGCAGTTCTGGACGTTGCCGCGGTCCTGGTAGTCGGTGATCGGCTGGCGGCAGGTGTGGAAGTCCTGGTTCTGGTACGTGCCCGGGTAGTTGTACTTGGTGTACGCGGTGCCGCCGGTGCCCGTGCCGGAGCCCGCCGACATGTGGTTGACCACCGCGTCGGCGATCACCTTGACGCCGGCCGCGTGGCAGGTGGCGACCATGTTCTTGAAGGACGTGCGGTCGCCGAGCCGCCCGGCGATCTTGTAGCTGACCGGCTGGTAGGAGGTCCACCACTGCGCGCCCTGGATGTGCTCCTGCGGCGGGGAGACCTCGACGAAGCCGTAGCCCTTGGGTCCGAGGGTGGAGGTGCAGGCCTGGGCCACGGAGTCGAAGCGCCACTCGAAGAGGGTGGCGGTGACGTCCTTGCCGTTGCCGGCGGGCGGGGCGGCCTGGGCGGCGGGGGCGCCGAGGGCGGTGCCGAGCGAGAGCGCGAGCGCCGCCGAGGCGGCGAGCGCACCGGCCGCGCGGGCGGGCCGGCGGGCGGGGGCGGTGGTGACCACGTCGTCTCCTGAGGGTGGCTGGGGTGGGGCAGCCGAAGGGGGCGAAGTCTGCAGGGGTTTTCTGTAACTTGCCGGAAACTTGCAGCGCTGAACCTAGAGGCGCCCGGAGGGACCGTCAAGACCCCGGCACGACGGGGCCCCTGGTCCGACGAACCCCGCACGACAAGGGCCCCCGGCACGACAGGACCCCGGTCCGACGACACCCCGGCACGACAAGGGCCCGGCAGCCGTAGCCACCGGGCCCCTCACCTGTCCTGGTTCACCGGCCCGTCAGGAGCCGGTCCGGGCTCAGCCGGTCTGGACGGAGGTGTCGTCGATCACGAAGCTGGTCTGGAGCGAGGCGTCCTCGGTCCCGGCGAACTTCACCGTGACCGTCTGGC
>NZ_JBSFKQ010000022.1:0-56439 GCF_053598615.1 Kitasatospora sp. NPDC001095
TCGGCGATGCCGGAGGTGTACGAGGCACCGCCGCCGCCGTGGACGTGCAGGTCGACGAAGCCGGGCACGACGGTGTACCCGGTCAGGTCGAGGTCACCGGGCTCGGTCTCGCCGCCGATGGCGGCGATGCGCTCGCCGTCGACGGTGAGGCGGTCGCCCTCGACGACGCCGCCGGGCAGGACCAGTCGGGCGCCGGCCAGCACGGTTCGATCGACGGCCATGCGGGGTCCTCCTGTGGGCCGGGTCAGTGGGGTGCGGTGCGGCGGAGCCGCTCGGCGGCGGTCTCCGGGCTCACGTCGGTGACGAAGGCGTCGAGCCCGGACTCCACGCCCGCCAGGTACTTGAGCTTGCCGGGAGCGCGCCGGATGGTGAACAGCTCCAGGTGCAGGGCGAGTTCGTCGCCGCCGTCCTTCGGTGCCTGGTGCCAGGCGGAGATGTACGGGGTCCGGTTCGGCGCGGAGCCGGCGGGCACGGGGAACAGCCGGTCGAAGCGGCGCAGCAGGTCGAGGTAGAGGCCGGGGAATTCGGCGCGTTCGGCCTCGTTCAGCTCGGTGAGGTCGCGCACCCGGCGGTTGGGGTAGAGGTGGACCTCGTACGGCCAGCGGGCGGCGAACGGTACGAAGGCGGTCCAGTGCCCGCCCTGGAGCACGAGCCGCTCGGGGGTGGCTTGTTCGGCGGCGAGGAGGTCCTCGAAGAGGTTCCGCCCGGTGCTCGCCCGGTGCGCCCCGGCCCGGCGGATCATCCGCGTGGTGCGGGAGGGGACGAAGGGGAAGGCGTAGATCTGCCCGTGCGGGTGGGCGAGCGTGACGCCGATCTCCTCGCCGCGGTTCTCGAAGCAGTACACCTGCCGGACCTCGGGCAGGGCCGACAGTTCGGCCGTGCGGTCGGTCCAGGCGTCCAGCACCAGGCGGGCGTCGGTCTCGTCCAGGTCGGCGAAGGAGGCGTCGTGGTCGGGCGCGAAGCAGACCACCTCGCAGCGGCCGGTGCCGGGCCGGAGGGTGCGCAGTGGGTCGTCCTCCCGGGCCGTGACGTGGGCGGCGGAGTTCAGGGCCAGCGAGGGGAAGCGGTTCTCGAAGACCACGACCTGGTAGTCGGTCGCGGGGACCTCGCTCAGCCGTCCGTCCCGGGAGGGGCAGAGCGGGCAGTCGCCGACCGGGGGGTGGTAGGTCCGCTGCTGGCGGTGGGCGGCGACGGTGACCCACTCGCCGAGGACCGGGTCGAGCCGGGTCTCGGCGAGGCTCGCGGCGGGTTCCAGTGGGCGTTCGTCCTCGGCGTCGCGGACCGTCCCCGGCTCCTGGTCGTAGTAGAAGAGTTCGCGGCCGTCGGCCAGCTTGGTCGCGGTCCTGTGCACCGCTGTGCTCCTTACCCGGGGGACGTCGCCCCATCCCGTTGTCGATCTCAAACAGAATCAAACATATACAATCGATTGTCAACAGAAGTCGATTGCTCGCCGATCGCCAGGTGGTGCCGATGCGGCTTGCCGTGACGAGAAACCCGCAGGTGTTGACTGGAGATAGCGATCATGTTTGATTATGTCGAAATTGACTCGCCCGCTGATGGAAGTCGCGGTGGGAGCCGACATCAGGCATGCGCACGATGCACGGGAGCTGAACGGATGATCGACCAGGCCGCCACCGACTTCGAGGCCGTCCACGGCGCCCGGCCGAGCGGCGTGTGGGCCGCGCCCGGCCGGGTGAACCTGATCGGTGAGCACACCGACTACAACGACGGCTTCGTCCTTCCCATCGCCCTCCCGCACGCCACCAGGCTCACCGCCCGCCGCCGCGAGGACGGCCGGTTGCGGGTCTACAGCGCCCAGGGCGACGGCACGATCACCGACCTCGCGCTCGACGGCCTGGCCCCCGGCGCGGTCACCAGCTGGGCCGCCTACCCGGCCGGCGTCTTCTGGGCCCTCGCCGAGGCCGGACACGCGATCGGCGGCGCCGACCTGTACTTCGACAGCGACGTGCCCACCGGCGCCGGGCTCTCCTCCTCGGCAGCCCTGGAGTGCGCCACGGCCGCCGCGCTGAACGACCTGTACGGGCTCGGCCTGACCGCGCCGGAGATCGCCCTGGTCGCCCAGCGGGCCGAGAACGTCTTCGTCGGCGTGCCGTGCGGGGTGATGGACCAGATGGCCTCCGCCTGCTGCGCGGAGGGCGCCGCGCTGTTCCTGGACACCCGGACGCTGGAGCGGCGGCACGTCCCGCTCGACCTGGAGGCGGCCGGCCTCCGGCTGCTGGTGATCGACACGAGGGTCAAGCACGACCTCGGCGACGGCGCCTACGCCGCCCTGCGGGCCGGCTGCGAGCGCGCCGCCGACCTGCTCGGCCTGGACGCCCTGCGCGACCTTCCGGCCGCCGACCTGGACGCGGCCCTGGAGCGCCTCCCCGAGGAACTCGCCCCGCTGGTGCGGCACGTGGTCACCGAGAACCGGCGGGTGGCCGAGACCATCGAGCACCTGGACGCCGGCCGGACCGCCGCGCTGGGGCCGGTCCTGACGGCCGGGCACGCCTCGCTGCGCGACGACTACCGGGTCTCCTGCCCCGAGACGGACCTCGCGGTCGAGGCCGCCGTGGCCGCCGGGGCGCTGGGTGCCCGGATGACCGGCGGCGGCTTCGGCGGCTCCGTCATCGCCCTGGTCGGGACGGCGGACGTCGGGGCGGTCTCGGACGCGGTGCGGTCGGCCTTCCGGTCCGCGGGGTTCGCCGCACCGGTGGTCTTCACCGCCGCCCCCTCGGCGGGTGCCCGCCGGGTGGCCTGATCCGGCGGCCGGTCAGCCGGCGGTCGGCACCACGACGAGTTCGCCGACCGCGTCGGCGAGCGCGCTGCGGGCCGCCGCCGGGAGGGCGTCGTCGGTGATGAAGCAGTCGACCTCCGTCAGGGTCGCGAAGCTGCTCAGGCCGACGACGCCCCATTTTGTGTGGTCGGCGACCACGACGGTGCGACGGGCGGAGGCGATCAGGGCCCGGTTGGTCTGGGCCTCGGCGAGGTTGGGCGTGGTGAGTCCGGCCTGCTCGCTGACACCGTGCACGCCCAGGATGAGCAGGTCCACGTGGAGCGTGCGGATCGTCTGGTCCGCGAGGGCTCCCACCAGGGCCGCGGAGCGGGTCGGCGCCCCTCCGGTCAACAGCAGCGACGGAACGGTCTCCGTTCCGTCGCTGTGCGCCGCCCAGAGCAGGTCGGCGATCCGCAGGGAGTTGGTGACGACGGTCAGCCGGGGGATGTCCAACAGCCGGGAGGCGACGGCGTAGGTGGTGGTGCCAGCGGAGAGCGCGACCACGCTGCCCGGTTCGACGAGTCGCGCCGCGGCGTCCGCCAGCGCGGCCTTGGTGCTCTCCTCCAGCTCGGACTTGACGTCGAAGCCGGGTTCGTCCGTGCTCGCGGCGCCCACCGCGATGGCCCCGCCGTGGACCTTCTGCACGGCTCCCTGGCGCGCCAGCGCGTCCAGGTCACGGCGGATCGTCATGTCCGACACGCCGAACTGCTCGACCAACTCGGCGACACGCACCGCGCCGGCCTTGCGGATGGCCTCCAGGATCAGCGCCTGGCGCTGCGGAGCGAGCAAACTCTGATCAGCCACGAAGGCCCTTTCGATCGAACGGGTGCCTGGTCGCTCCCGCTTCCTTGCGGTGGGTCGACCCTGCCACGGTCGTGGACGAACGTGTGCGACCGCTTCCGGTGGGACGGGGCGGCCGCAGACGCCGCGTCGACGACCGGGCCGCGTCCGGCTGCGACATGATCCAGTATCCCAGGGCGCCGGTGTGCCCCACGCTCCGTGGGCAGACCCGCGGGGCGGGGCCCCGCGCACGGGCCCGGAAGCACGGAACTGCCGGTGCCCCGCGCAGGGGTGGCACCGGCAGTTCCGGTCGCGGTCGGCCGACCCTCAACGGCCGACCGCTCGTTCCGCCGCCGGCCGGATTCTGACCCGCTGCCACTGTGCGGCGGGTCCGGTCGGGGCGGACGTGACGGGGGTCAGGCGGGCAGGCCGACGGCCCGCTCGCGGTTGCGGCGCTGCTGGATGACGACGGCGGCGACCAGGAGGGTGCCCTGGGCGACGTTCTGCCAGAAGGCGTTGATGCCCTGGACGGTGAGGCCGTTCTGCAGCGCGCCGAGCAGTGCGACGGCGAGCAGGGTGCCGCCGATGCTGCCCTTGCCGCCCTTGAGGGCGCAGCCGCCGAGCGCGGCGGCGGTGATCGACTGCAGTTCCAGGCCCTCGCTGCCGGAGACGGGCTGGCCGCTGCCGGTGCGGGCGGTGAGCAGGACGCCGGCCAGGGCGGCGACGGTGCCGGAGAGGGCGTAGGCGGCGATCAGGTACTTGTTGAGGTTGATGCCGGCCAGGCGGGCGGCGGTGTCGTTGCCGCCGATCGCGTAGATGTTGCGCCCGATGTCGGTGTACGTGAGCAGGGCGTGCACGGCGGCGGCGGTGAGGATGAGCAGCCAGACCATGGTGGGCAGGCCGGCGATCTTGCCGCGGCTGAGGAAGACGAACACCGGGTCGTTGAGTACGTAGCCCTGGGCGCGGCCGTCCGAGACGAGCTGGGCGACGCCCTTGTAGGCGGCGAGGCCCGCCAGGGTGGCGATGGTCGGGTTGACCCGGCCGTAGACGATGACGACGCCGTTGAACAGGCCGATGCCGGCGCCGATGGCGAGCGCCGCGCCGATGCCGAGGTAGGGGTTGGCGCCGGTGGACGTGAAGACCATCGCGCTGGTGACGGAGGCCAGGCCGGCCTGGGAGCCGACCGAGATGTCGAGACCGCCGCAGATGATCACGACGGTCTGGACGACGGCCAGCAGGCCGGAGATGGTGGCGGCCTCGGCGATGACCTGGATGTTGTCCCAGCCGACGAAGTTGGAGTTGAGCGAGCCGAACAGGGCGACGACGGCGACGAGGGCGCCGATCAGGCTGAGGTTCTGGCCGCCGACAGCGGCGAGCAGGGCGCGCGGGCCGCCGGACCGGACGGGCAGGGCCCCGGCGTCCGGCGCCGGGGCGGTCGGGGGAGTGGCGGTGGTCATCGGATGTCTCCGGTCTGGGCAGTGGCGGTGGGGGCGAGGTCATCGGCCATGGCGAGGGCGAGGACGGCCTCTTCCGTCGCCTGGTCACGGCTCAGTTCGCCGGTCGTGCGGCCGTTCTGCATCACCACGACCCGGTCGGCGAGGCCGAGGACTTCGGGCAGTTCGGAGGAGATGACCAGGACGGCGGTGCCCTCGCGGGCGAGGTCGGCGATGATCTGGTAGATCTCGGCCTTGGCGCCGATGTCGACGCCGCGGGTGGGCTCGTCGAGGATCAGTAGGTCGGGCTTGCGGGCGAGCCAGCGGGCGAGGACGACCTTCTGCTGGTTGCCGCCGGACAGGGTGCGGACCTCGGCCTCGATGGAGAGGGCGCGCACCCGCAGCCGGTCGGCGTACTCCTGGGCGAGGGCCTTCTCCTGGCGGTGCTTCACGAAGCGCCAGCGGCTGAGCCGGCGCAGGCTGACCAGCGAGGTGTTGTCGCGGATCGTGCGCTGCAGGAACAGCGCCTGGGCCTTGCGCTCCTCGGGGGCCAGGCCGATGCCGGCGGCGATGGCGGCGCGCGGGTCCTTCAGCCGCAGGACCTCGCCGCCCAGGGCCACCGTGCCGGAGCGGATCGGGGCGTCGCCGGCCAGGGCGAGGGCGAGTTCGGAGCGCCCGGCGCCGATCAGGCCGGCCAGGGCGACGACCTCGCCGGCCCGGACCACCAGGCTGACCCCGTGCACGTCGTCGGTGGTGAGGTCCCGGACGTCCAGGACGACGCGGTCGGTGGCGACCTGCTGGCGGACGAAGAGGGAGGAGAGGTCCCGGCCGACCATCAGCCGGACCAGTTCGCTCTCGTCGGTGGCGGCGGCCTCGACGATCCCGGCGACCTGGCCGTCGCGCAGGACCGCGATGTGGTCGGCGAGCCGGAAGATCTCCTTCATCCGGTGGGACACGTAGATGACCGCGATGCCCTCGTCGCGCAGCCGCCCGATCAGGGTGAACAGAGCCTCGACCTCGTGGTCGGAGAGCGAGGAGGTCGGCTCGTCGAAGGCGATCGCCCGCGGCGGGACGGCGCCGGTCAGGGCCCGCATGATCTCGACCAACTGGCGCTGGGCCGCAGTGAGTTCGGAGCCGAGGAGATCGGGGTCGAGGACCTTGTCGAAGCCGAGGCGCTCCAGGTCCGCGGTGATCCTGCGGCGCAGCTCGGCGCGGTCCAGTCGGCGCAGCCCGGCGCGGGGCAGCGAGCCGGCGTAGACGTTCTCGGCGACCGGGACGTGCGGGATGATCTCGGGTTCCTGCGGGATGATCCGGATCCCGGCGCGGCGGGCGTCCTGTGGAGAGTGCAGGTCGACGCCCTCGCCGTCGAGCAGGACGCGCCCCTCGGTGGGGCGGTGGTCGCCGGTGAGGATGCGCAGCAGGGTGGACTTCCCGGCGCCGTTCTCGCCCATCAGGGCGGTGACCCGGCCGGGCGGGAAGGTGAGGGTGACGTCCTTCAGCGCCTGGACGGAGCCGAAGCGCTTGGACACGCCCTCGGCGCTCAGGCCGGGGGAGCCGCTCGGCGGCGGGAGGGGGGACGGTGCGGATGTGGTCATCGGGGCCTCGCTGGCAGTGCGGTGCGTACGGGCTGGGGAGCCGGGCCTACGGTCTCCGGGAGCGGCGCCGGTGCGGCGGGTCGGTGCCCGTCCGCCGCACCGGCGGCTCGACGCGGCGTCAGCTGCAGGACACGCCTGCGGACTGCCAGGTGGCGGCGTCGACCATCTTGGTCGGGGCGAAGGCCTCCTTCGGGAAGTCCTTGCCGTTCTTGAGCTTGTCGAACATGGTCTGCACCGACAGGGCGCCGACGTCCTTGCCGTTGATGAACAGGGCGGCCTTCATGCCGGAGGGTTTGCCGGAGGCCCAGTTCTTGCAGGCCAGGTAGGCGCCCAGGCCGACGCCGTCGATGTCGTCGGGGCTGATCCCGGCGTTCTGCAGGGCGGTGACGGCGCCCTGGACGTTCTCGTCGTTGCAGCCCCAGGCCACCCAGTGCTTGACCCCGGGGTTGGCGGTGATGGTGGCGGCGACCTTGTCCTGCGCGCCGGTCGGGGTGTTGTCGGTCGCGACGTCGATCAGCTGCACGCCCGGCACGGCCTGGTCGAAGGCGTCCTTGGCGGCCTTCACGCGGTCGCCGCAGACGGTGACGTCCTGCTTCCAGGCGGAGAGGATCCGGGTGTCGGCGGCGTTCCAGCCGGCCTTCTTGAACTCCTCGGCGGCACGCTGGCCGACCTGCTGGCCCATCTGCTGGCCGGAGAACCCGATCCGGGGCACCAGGTCGGTCGCCGCGCACTGCGCCGGGGCGGGCCCGCTCGCGCAGACCTGGTCGTCGGAGGTGAGCAGTGCGGCCTTCGCGTCCCGGGCGGTCTGGACGACCTGCGGGCCGACCGCCGGGTCCGGCACCACGATGATCAGGCCGTTGCTCTTCTGCGCGATCGCGGCCTGCACCTCGCCGACCGTCTTGTTCGCGTCGTTGCCGAGGTTCACCACCTTCAGGTCGGCACCCAGCTCGGCGGCCTTGGCCTTGGCGCCCGCGGCCTCGTCCACGAAGTACTGCTGGTCGCCCTGCTTCTGCAGGTAGGTGATCGTGACCTTGCCGGACACCGGGGCGACGGGCGCGTCCGCGCTGTTCGAGGACGTCTGCCCGGTGGAGCAGGCGGTCAGGCCGAAGGAGGTGACCAGGCCCAGTGCGGCGATCGAGGCCAGGCGGCCACGGCGGGGGAGGTGCATGGTGGGGGCTCCTGAGGGTGAGGGGCCAATCGGCGAGAAGCAACAAAAGCGATCAGAAAACATCACAATCAAACGTGATGGACCAAAAGAAAGTGCCTCGCCATGAGCTGAGTCAAGCTCATGGTTCCTGTTGGGAGCCATTGAGATCGTCTCGTTGTGCCGTCGTGTCGTGGACCCGGGGCGAGACCGGGCGAGGCGAGTCGCGATCTTGCGGATCCAAGCAGGTGGTGGTGCGTTCGTCGCAACCTACCGGTTGGTAGGTTGCCGCCCCCGACAGCTTCGAGCAAAGCCGGGATGGCGTCAATAGCGCCTGATGGGAGCGCGGTCGCAAGGGTCGCCGGGCCAGGTCCGGCCGCCCGGTTCGGGCGCCGACGCCTGTCGACGGGTTTATGTGGCGGCGTTGCATTTCATCCGAAGTTGTTGATTGATGTTGAAAGTTGGGTTTACTGTCCTCCCCGGCATGTCGTCATGCACCCGCCAGGACCGCCGCGGCCCCCGTCCGGGGGTCCGGGTGCTGGTGGCCCCCACCCGGCCGACCCGGCCCGACGACAGGAGTAGTCGATGAGCAAACCGCCCCACCTGCTCCGCAGAGGCGTCACGGCCCTGGCGGCGCTCGCACTCGGCGCCGCCGCCCTGGCCGCACCGGCCGCGGTGGCCGCGACGGACTCCGCGACGCAGTCCGTGACGCTCGACGGTCGCTCACCGGGGCGCGCGTACGACGGACTCGGCGCGATCAGCGGCGGCGGCGCCACCTCGCGCCTGCTCGTCGACTACCCCGAACCCCAGCGCAGCCAGGTGCTGGACTACCTCTGGCTCCGGCACCGACACCGTGCTGGCGAGCGGCAGCTACCCCGGTGCCGGGGCCGGCACCTGGCACAACCTCACGCTCGCCGTGCAGGGCCAGAGCATCACCGCGTCCATCGACCACACCCAGGTCGCTTCGGTCGCCGACGCGAGCCACGGCATCGGGCAGATCGGCCTCGGCGTCGGCGGCTTCCAGCACGCCGACTTCGCCAACACCACCGTGACGCCGCTGGCCGGCCCGGCCACCCACGCCGTGACCAGCGCCAACAGCGGGAAGTGCCTGGACGTCACGGGCGCTTCGACGGCCGACGGCGCCCAGGTCGTCCAGTGGACCTGCGGCAGCGGCCGGGCCAACCAGGAGTGGACCGTCTCGTAACCCGGACCGGCGAAGCTCCTGCCCCCGAACGCCGTGCCGGATGCCCCGAGCGGGCGTCCGGCACGGAGCAACACCACCCCCACCCCCTCCCCACCTCGGAGACGCCCATGGGCCGTCAACAACCGTCCACGACCTGGCGCACCGCCCTGAGCGCGGCGCTCGTCCTCGCCGGCGCGCTGGGCGGCCTGGCCGCGCCACCGGCCGCGCAGGCCGCCGCCTCGAAGGCCGCCACCCCCACCTCCACCGCCACCGCCACCACCTCCACCGCCGTCACCGTCGACGGCACCAAGCCGGGCCTGACCTTCGACGGGGTCGGCGCGATCTCCGGCGGCGGCGGCAACTCCCGCCTGCTGGTGGACTACCCGGAGCCCCAGCGCACCCAACTGCTGGACTACCTGTTCAAGCCCGGCTACGGCGCCTCGCTGCAGGTGCTGAAGCTGGAGATCGGTGGCGACACCAACTCCACCGACGGCGCCGAACCCAGCATCGAGCACACCCGCGGCACCATCGACTGCAACCAGGGCTACGAGTGGTGGCTGGCCGAGCAGGCCAAGGCCCGCAACCCCGGCATCAAGTTCTACGGCCTGGCCTGGGGCGCCCCCGGGTGGATCGGCAACGGGAACTTCTGGTCCCAGGACACCGTCGACTACCTGATGGACTGGATGGGCTGCGCCGCCCAGCACCACCTGAACGTCTCCTACCTCGGCGGCTGGAACGAGCGCGGCTACGACAAGGCCTGGTACGAGAACCTCAAGAGCACGCTCGTCGCACGCGGTCACGGCGACACCAAGGTCGTCGCCTCCGACGACGGCTGGGGCGTCGCCGACGCGATGGCCGCCGACCCGGCCTTCAAGAACGCCGTCGACATCGTCGGTGTGCACTACCCCTGCGGGTACATGAGCTCCTTCACCGAGTGCCCGAGCACGCCGACCGCCCAGGCGCTCGGCAAGCCGCTGTGGGCGAGCGAGAACGGCTCCCAGGACGCCGACGCCGGCGCCCCGGCGGTGGCGCGCGGGATCAACCGCGGCTACCTCGACGGGAAGATGACCTCGTTCCTCAACTGGCCGGTCATCGCCGCGCTCTACCCCGACCTGTTCTTCTCCACCGACGGCATGTCGATCGCCAACCAGCCCTGGTCCGGCAGCTACGGCATCGACAAGACGACCTGGGTCACCGCGCACACCACCCAGTTCACCCACCCCGGCTGGCGCTACATCGACGCCGCGAGCGGCTACCTCGGCGGCGCGCGCGCCAACGGCAGCTACGTCACGCTGAAGAGCCCGAACAACCGCGACTACAGCACCGTCGTCGAGACCCTGGACGCCACCGCCGCCCAGACCGCGAACTTCAGCGTCACCGGCGGCCTGTCCACCGGCAAGGTCCACGTCTGGTCCACCGACCTCAACTCCGGCAACCCGGCCGACTGGTTCGTCCAGCAGAAGGACGTCACCCCCTCCGGCGGCCGCTACACCCTCACCCTCCAGCCCGGCCGGGTCTACACCGTGACCACCACCACCGGCCAGGGCAAGGGCACCGCCACCCCGCCGGCCGCCGCGCCGATGAAGCTGCCGTACGCGGACGGCTTCGACACCCCGGCGGCGACCACCTCGCCGAAGTACTTCACGGACATGAACGGGGCCTTTAAGACCGTCGCCTGCGGCGGCGGCCGCACCGGCACCTGCCTGCGCCAGATGGCCCCGACCTCGCCGATCCGCTGGACCGACGAGCCCTACAACGCCCCGTACACGATGGTGGGCGACGGCAGCTGGTCCAACTACACGGTCACCGCCGACACCATGTTCGAGCAGTCGAGCACCGTCGAGCTCCTCGGCAGGGTCAACCAGCAGGGGCGCAACAACAACGGCCTGAACGCCTACCACCTGCGGGTGAGCGACACCGGTGCCTGGTCCATCGACAAGAGCGACACCAAGTGGAACTTCACCACGCTCGCCGGAGGAACCACCACCGCCCTCGGCACCGGCCGCTGGCACACCGTCGCCCTCACCCTCGAGGACACGACCCTCACCGCCAGCATCGACGGAACCGCCGTGGGCAGCGCGACCGACGCGACCTTCGTCAGTGGCCGCGCCGGCCTCGGCGTGACCGGCTACCAGACCGACCAGTTCGACAACTTCGCCATCACCCCCGGCACGCCCACCAACCACACCGGCCCGATCGCCTCCGCCCTGCCCGGCACCTGCGCCCGACCCGCAGCCGACAGCAGTGGCGCCGCCGTGCAGCTCTGGGCCTGCGACGGAAGTGCCCAGCAGGTGTGGACCCGTTCCAACGGCGGCACCCTCACCCACAACGGCAAGTGCCTCGACGTCACCGGCGGCGGCACCGTCAACGGCACCCCGGTCGAGCTCTGGGACTGCAACGGGGGCGCCAACCAGCAGTGGGCGCCCCAGCCGGACGGCACCCTGAAGAGCGTCCAGTCCGGGCGCTGCCTCGACGACCCCGCCGCGGCCACCGCCGACGGCACCCCGCTGGAGATCTGGGACTGCAACGGCGGCGCCAACCAGCGCTGGACCCTGCCGTAACCGGCTGACCCGACCCCGGCCAGGGCCGGGCCTCCTTCCGCGCTCAGCCCGGCGACACCCGCCGTCCGGGCAGGCACGACAGCGGGAAGGAGGCCCGGGGAGCAGAACGAACTCGACGCGCTGCGCCGCAAACCGGGCCTTCGACCCGTGCCGTCCAGGGAACTCGGCGCCGGCGTCCAGCTGACGCCCTGGGACGTGCTGCACACCCTCGGGCGCGCGACTGCACTCGCGCGGCGCGGTGCCGGGCGGGGGCTCGCGGAGCACTGGGGCTGCCTCAAGTACAGCCAGGCACTGGAGGGAACGCTCGGAATCTCCGACCAGCTCAACCGCCGCCCACGTAAGACGCTCGGCTGGGAAACCCCAGCCGAGCGTCTGGCTAAACTCATCGCGGCCTGATCAAACCGACCACGTGTTGCGACGACCGCTAGAAACCGCCGACCCGGTGCGGGCCCCTCGCTCCAGGCGGGTGCCGTGGGAGGAACTACAGCGGACGGATGTTCTCGGCCTGCGGGCCCTTCTGGCCCTGGGTGACGTCGAACTCGACCTTCTGGCCCTCGAGCAGCTCGCGGAAGCCGTTGGCGTTGATGTTCGAGTAGTGGGCGAAGACGTCAGCGCCGCCACCGTCCTGCTCGATGAAGCCGAAGCCCTTTTCCGAGTTGAACCACTTCACGGTGCCATTAGCCATAAAAATCTCCTTCGAGGGGCTGTCCGAAGCCCGCACAGTGCGGACTTCGAGTCGCCGCGATGAGCGCCCACCCGGGGAAATCCGGGAAAGAAAAAGGCGCCTGCGATACATCAGCAGGCGCACACAAAGTTCATGGGAACACTACTGCAACTAACTTCAGACCCTAGCAGGCCTGGGCTCGCCGCGGGTGGATATGTCACCCCCCGGATTCCGTGGAGTCTTTATCCGGGGCCGTCGGCGGCGAGACCCCAACGCTGTCAACACACCTGGCGGGCAGGCTGGTTGAGAGAGCGACCGCATCCCGTCGGCGTCGATGGGCCTCAGGCGATGGCGATCGCCCGTTGGAGTGGCGTCGGCGCCCAACGAGACATTCGGTCCGCGGAACCGGATCCGCCGGGACGAGGCGGACCCGGGGTGGGCGAGGCGACGGACTGACACTGCGGGAAGGCGGAGCCGGGGGTCGGCGGCCGGGCTGTGCAAGGAGAACGCTCTTGGGGTCCGACTGTTGGCTACCCGCGCAGGTCCGCGGGATCCCGCTCACAGCTCGGGGTCCCCGGGATAGGTGGGGATGTCGTAGCCCTGGTCGCGAAGCCACTGACAGGTCACCGCGGCCCGGTAACCGCTGTCGAAGGAGGGAAAGGACTCGTCAGCCTTCTCCGGAGGCGGGGAGGCTTTCTCGCCGTGCTCCATTCTCTCGACCACGGCGTCGGCGATCCGGGCTGCCGTGTCGCCGCCGAGGTCGCCTTTGTCCCGCCAGCGGGTCAATTTGTCCTTGGCCTGCCGGGCCAGGCGGGCACTTTCGGCGGCGTGCTCCGAGCCGACCGCGGCCACCGCCGCCTCATTGGCCGACCGCAGCCATTGGCCCAGGCAGTCGGTGATGACCTGCTGGGCGAAGGCGGCCCGCCACTCTTCCCGCTGCTGATAGTCATCCGTCATACCTGCAGCCTACCGAGAAAGGGAAACCGGTCAGGCCCCCTCCTATTGATTTTCGAGCTCGTTCGAGAATCGTCGCCACCGCCATCCCGTTCCCCGTGCGGGGCGGTCCGACTCCGTTATTGCCAAAGTGGTTGGCGGCAGCAAGACCATGGCGAGTCATGCTCCGCGTCGCGGTTGCCCTCCGGCCCGTCTGGTGGTCCGTCCCGTCCCTCGATCAGGCCCATGTGGCCCTTGCCCACATGGGCTGCGGCGCTCGCCCTCACGGCGGGTGTTCGCCCGGAGGCGTCCAGCGGGTTCCGGCCCGCCACGGCCTTCGGTGAAGATCGTCTCTGTCCGGGCCTTGAACTCTTACGCATTAGGCGGGCCCGGCTGTTCGCTGGTTCGCCGGACTTCGCTCTCGGTGTCAGTCAGACCGTTGAGCTGTCCGCCGGGGGAGGGATCACGCTGCGTGCTTCTCGACCTTCGGGGCGCCCTCTCGTACGAGCGGGCGCCCCGAACCGGTTCGGATTCGGCCTGCCGGATCCGGACGCACCTCGACGCGTCTCATGGGCCGGCAGGTTAGGCGGCGACCGCTTCCCTCCCCGCGACCGGGGAGCCGGGCGCCGCCGCGGGGGCGGGCTTCCGCATTCCCTTGAGCAGCACCACCACCGCCGTGGTGACCGCCGTGCCCGCCGCGACCGCGGCCAGGTACAGGAACGGGCTGCCGATCAGCGGGAGCACCCAGATTCCGCCGTGCGGGGCACGCAGGGTGGAGCCGAAGGCCATCGACAAGCCACCGGCGGTCATGCTGCCGGCGATGCCCGCCGGGATGACCCGCAGCGGGTCGGCCGCCGCGAACGGGATCGCGCCCTCAGTGATGAACGAGGCACCGAGCACCCAGGCCGCCTTGCCGTTCTCCCGCTCCTCGGGGCTGAAGAGCCTGCTCCGGACGACGGTCGCCAGCGCCAGGCCGAGCGGCGGGGTCATGCCGGCAGCCATCACGGCAGCCATCACCTTGAGGCTGCCGGCATCCGGGGTGGTTCCGGCGGTGGTGAGCGCACCGGCCGCGAAGGTGTAGGCGACCTTGTTGAGCGGACCGCCCATGTCGAAGGCCATCATCGCGCCGAGCAGCGCGCCGAGCATGATCGCATTGGAGCCGGAGAGGCCGTTCAGCCAGTCGGTCAGGCCGTTCATCGCCGAGGCGATCGGCGAGCCGACCACCACGAACATCAGGAAGCCGACCACGGCCACCGACAGCAGCGGGATCACCACGACCGGCATGATGCCCCTGATCGCCCGGGGCACGTTCCAGCGGATCATCCACAGCACCAGGAAGCCCGCGGCCAGGCCCGACACGAGGCCGCCGAGGAAGCCCGCGCCGACCGCCACCGAGACGGCACCCCCGGCGATGCCCGCGGCCAGTGCCGCCCGGTCCGCGATCGCCCAGGCGATGTACCCGGAGAGGACCGGGACCAGGAAGCCGAACGAGGTCTTGCCGGTCTGGAACAGCATCGCCGCCCAGCTGTGCGAGGAGGTCCAGTCGAAGTGGCCCAGCACGGATGGCGCGGAGGCGATCCGGTAGCCGCCGATCGCGAAGGCGAGGGCGATCAGCAGACCGCCGGCCGCGACGAACGGAATCATGTAGCTGACGCCCGTCATCAGGTACGTGCGCAGCCGCTGGGCCCAGTGCTCACCCGGCGCGCTCGCTGTGACGACCGGGGCGGGAGCGGTGACCGCGGCAGTGGTGGGACGGGTGCCGGCGCCGGTGACCAGCCCGGCGGCCTGCGCGATCAGGTCGTCGGCGCGGTTGACGCCGGCCTTGACGCCCACGTCCACGGTCGGCTTGCCGGCGAAGCGGGCCCGGTCCCGGATCTCGACGTCATGGGCGAAGATCACCGCATCGGCTGCCGCGATCACCTCGGGGTCGAGCGGCGTCGTCCCGGCCGAGCCCTGGGTCTCGACCTGGATCCGCGCGCCCGCCCGGGCGGCGGCGAGCTCCAGGGCCTTGGCGGCCATGTAGGTGTGGGCGATGCCGGTCGGGCAGGAGGTGACCGCGACCAGCCGCAGCCCGCCGTCGGCAGCGGTCGGCTGGAGAGTGGCAGGCGTCTGCGGAGCAGGGTCCGCCTCCTTCGCGGCGACCGGTGCCTCCTCACCGTTGATCCGCGCCGCGACCGCGCTCGGGTTCTCGGCCTCGCGCAGGGCGCCGGTGAAGGCGGGGTCCATGAGCCGGCGGGCCAGCGCGGCGAGGATCTGCAGGTGGGTGTCGTCCGCACCCGCCGGTGCCGCGATCATGAAGATCAGGTCGGCGGGCCGTCCGTCCGGGGCGTCGAAGTCGACGCCCCTGGCGCTGCGGCCGAAGGCCAGGCTCGGTTGCGTGACGTGGGGCGATCTGCAGTGCGGGATGCCGATCCCGTCGCCCATCCCGGTCGGGGTCTGGGCCTCGCGGGCGGCGATGTCGGCGAGGAAACCCTCGAGGTCGGTGACCCGGCCCTCGGCGACCAGCCGCTGGGCGAGGGCGCGCAGGGCTTCGCTCTTGTCCTCGGGGGCGAGGTAGAGGTCAACGAGTGCGGGTGTGATCAGTCCGCTGGTGTCGCTCATCGTGTCGGTCCTTCGACTGGTGCCTGACGGTGTCCCTTGCCCCCGGGAATTGCCGCCCTTCCCGTCCCACACGGTCGGGCGTGCTGCCTCCGGCGGTGGCCGCCGGAGGACGTTCTCAGCCGCTGAGCGGTCGGTCGAGCGGGAGGTCCGCCGTCACGACCACCGCGGCCGGGTCCAGATCGGCCGGGGTCGGCATGACGCTCCCCGGCAGTTGTACGGCGGCGGCGCCGTGCGCCAGTGCCGCCGCGAGCGCCTCGGGGCCGGTGCCGCCCGCGCCGAGGAAGCCCGCGAGTGAGGCGTCGCCCGCGCCCACGTCGCTGCGGACGGCGGCGACCGGCGCTCTGCCGTACCAGCGGCCCTCCCCAGCGATCAGCAGCATCCCGTCCGCACCGAGGCTGGCGAGGACCTGCTGGGCGCCGCGCTCGCGCAGCTCCTCGGCCGCGTCCACGGCGTCAGCGATGGTGAGGACCGGGCGGCCCACGGCCTCTGCGAGTTCCTCCCGGTTGGGCTTGACCACGTCGGGACGGGCCGAGAGCGCGGCCAGCAGCGCGGGGCCGGAGGTGTCCAGGGCGATCCGGGCGCCGCCCGAGTGCACCTGGGCGACCACCTCGGCGTACCACTCGGGTGCCAGTCCGCGCGGCAGGCTGCCGCAGCAGGCGAGCCAGTCCACGTCGTTCCCGGTGCCCTGTCCGACGTCCTGTCCGGTCCTCTGGACGTCGCGGACGAGCGCCAGCAGTGCGGCGGACTCGGCGGCGCTGAGCTCGGGGCCCACCGCGTTGATCTTCGTGAGGCTGCCGCCGTCCTCGGCGATCGAGACGTTGATCCGGGTGTCGCCCGCGATCGCGACCGCCGCGACATCGATGCCCTGGCGGCGCAGCAGGTCGGCGAGCAGTTGCCCGGAGGGGCCGCCCAGGGGGAGGGCGGCGCTGGTGCGGTGGCCGGCGGCCGTGAGCGCGCGGGAGACGTTGACGCCCTTGCCGCCGGGGTCGAGTCGGTCATGCGAGGCCCGGTTGACCTCGCCCGGGACGAGGGTTCCCAGTTCGTAGGTGCGGTCGAGGCTGGGGTTGGGGGTGATGGTGACGATCATGCGCGGATGACTTCCGGTCCGTGGTTCTCGATCTCGGCGGTCTGCTCGTCGGTCAGCCCGGTGTCCGTGACCAGCACGTCCACCTGGTCCAGCGAGCCGAAGCCGGCGAAGTGGCGGGCGCCGTACTTGGAGGAATCGGCCACCAGGACCACCCGCCGGGCAGCGGCGAGCATGGCCCGCTTGACGGCCGCCTCGGCGAGGTCCGGCGTCGAGAGGCCGCCCTCCGGTGAGAAGCCGTTGGTGGCGACGACCGCGACGTCCGCGTGGATGTCGGCCAGGTCGCGCAGCGCCCACGCGTCGACGGCGGCCTGGGTGCGGTGGCGCAGCCGACCCCCGACCAGGTGGAGGGCGAGCCCGCGGTGGTCGGCCAGCCGGGCGGCGACCGGGAGGGCGTTGGTGACGACGGTGAGCGTGCAGTCGGCGGGCAGCAGGCCGGCCAGCCGCGAGACGGTCGTGCCGGCGTCGAGGATGACGCTGCCCTCGCTGGGCAGCAGGGCCAGGGCTGCCCTGGCGATGCGTTCCTTCTCGGCCGCGGCCGTGGAGTCGCGCTCGGCGAGGCCGGGCTCCAGGTGCAGCGCGCCGGCGGGCAGCGCGCCGCCGTGCACCCGGTGCAGCAGACCGGCCCGGTCGAGGGCGCTCAGGTCACGCCGGATGGTCTCCTGCGTCACGCCGAACTCCTCGGCCAGCGTCGGCACGTCCACCCGGCCCTGTTCCTGGGCGAGGCGGAGGATCTCTTGCTGCCGCTCGGGTGCATACATGTGGGATTGGGTCCGTTCATGTCTGTTCGCGCTTGGTTCAGGCCGACCATACGCGCTCGGAGCGGAAAAGCAAGAGGTCGCACCGACTTGTACCGTCATCTTTGAGTTTGCCCGAACGTGTTGACACCACTTGCAGATCGGGCATAGAACCAATCAAAACAACACGCTAGCGGGCGTGAAGCCACAGAATGCCTGGTCTCTCCGCTACCGCCCCCGTACCGCGGAGACCGGCTCCCCTCGGCTCACCCCGCTCACCCTCCGCGCGGGGCCACCGTGCCCCTCGTCCGCCGACCCGGCTCCCACCCGGGTCGGCGCTTCCCTCTCCCTCAAGGACTCCCATGCACTCGATCCAGGTCACCGTCGGATCCCGTAGCGGCCTGCACGCCCGCCCGGCCTCGCTGTTCGTCCAGGCCGCCGCCCGCCAGCCGGTCAAGGTCACCGTCGGCCGCCCGGGCCAGGCTTCGGTCGACGCCCGCAGCCTGCTCTCCGTCCTCGCCCTCGCTGCCGGTCGCGGCGAGACCCTGGAGCTCACCGCCGCCGGCGACCAGGCCCAGGAATCGCTGAAGGCGCTCGCCGACCTGCTCGCCTCCGACCTCGACGCAGCGGCATGAGCGCTCCGATCCGCGGGATCGGCGTCGGTACGGGCAGCGCGGCAGGCCCGGTCGCCCGGATGGCGCCCGCACCCGCGCTGCCCGCCCCGAGGCCCGTCCCCGACCCGACGGCCGAAGCGGCCGCGGTCCGCGCCGCCCTCACCGCCGTCGTCACCGACCTGGACGAGCGTGCCGCCCGCGTGAGCGGCCCCGCCTCCGAGGTGCTCGCCGCGCAAGCCATGATGGCCGCCGACCCCGTCCTCGCCGACGAGGCGGCCGCGCTGGTCCAGCGGGGCACCGACGGCGCCCACGCGCTCGCCGGCGCCTTCGACGGCTTCCGCGCCGCACTGCTCGCCGCCGGCGGTCACTTCGCGGAACGGACCGCCGACCTGGACGACCTCCGCGACCGCGCAGTGGCGCACCTGCTCGGCCTGCCCGTACCCGGCCTGCCGGACCCGGGGCACCCGTACGTCCTGGTCGCCGACGACCTGGCACCCGCCGACACGGCGCTGCTCGACCCCGCCCGGGTGCTGGCCCTCGTCACCGTCCGCGGCGGACCGACCAGCCACACCGCCATCCTCGCCAAGGCGCTCGGCGTGCCCGCCGTGGTCGGCTGCGCCGGCGCGGTGGTGCTGGAGGACGGCCGGCAGGTCCTGGTGCACGGCGCGGACGGCGTGGTCGAACCCGACCCGAGCCCGGAGGCGCTCCGGCGGGCCGCCGAACGGGAGCGACGCCGCCGCGCGCTGTCGGCCGCGGTCCGGGGACCGGGCCGGACGGCGGACGGCCACCCGGTCGCGCTGCTGGTCAACCTCGGCGCGCCGCACGAACTGGCCGGCGCGGCCACCGCCGACGCCGAGGGCGTGGGCCTGTTCCGCACCGAGTTCCTCTTCCTGGACCGCGCCGAAGCACCGGGCCTCGCCGAACAGGCCGCCGCCTACCGGCAGGTCTTCGACGCCTTCGCCGGCCGCCGGGTGGTCGTCCGCACCCTCGACGCGGGCGCGGACAAGCCGCTGTCCTTCGCCACCTCCACCGATGAGGAGAACCCGGCCCTGGGCGTCCGGGGCCTGCGGACCGCCGCCCGCGACCCCCAGCTCCTGGAGACCCAGCTCGCCGCGATCGCCGAGGCCGCCGGGAGTGGCAGTGCACAGGTGTGGGTGATGGCGCCGATGGTGTCGGTCCCCCGTGAGGCCGCCGAGTTCGCCGCCCGGGTCCGCGCGCACGGGCTGCCGCTGGCCGGCGCGATGATCGAGGTCCCGGCGGCCGCCCTGCGGACCGACCGGCTGGCCGAGGTCTGCGACTTCTTCAGCGTCGGCACCAACGACCTGGCCCAGTACGCCTTCGCCGCCGACCGTACCCTCGGCGCCCTCGCCGAACTGCTCGACCCGTGGCAGCCGGCCCTGCTCACCCTGGTCGCCACCGCCGCCCGCGCCGCGGCGGACCACGGCCGCCCCATCGGCGTGTGCGGCGAGGCCGCCGCCGACCCGGCCCTCGCCCTGGTCCTGGTCGGCCTCGGGATCACCAGCCTGTCCGCCGCACCCTCCTCGCTCCCCGAGGTACGGGCCGCGCTGGCCGCCCACACCCTCGAGGAATGCCGCGAACTCGCCGAGCTCGCCCTGCGGGCCGACGACGCCGCCGACGCCCGCGGCAAGGTCCGGTCGAGGATCGCCGGCGGCTGATCCACCCCTCCGGGCGCCGGGCCCGGCCCGCCTCACCGAGGGCGGCCGGGCCCGCCCGGCCGCCCGCCCGGGAGCGACCGGGCGGCCGGCCGGGGCGTCGTCCTCAGGCCACGGCCGCACCGCTGCCGGCGATGACCTCGGGCCGCAGCAGGGCGGCGAGCCGCTCCGCCGGGAGCAGGCCCTTCTCCAGGACGAGTTCGGCCACGCCCCGGCCGCTCGCCAGGGCCTCCTTGGCGATGTCGGTGGCCGCCGTGTACCCGATGTGCGGGTTCAGAGCGGTCACCAGGCCGATGGAGTTCTCGACGGTCGCGCGCAGCACCTCGGTGTTGGCGGTGATGCCGACGACGCAACGCTCGGCGAGGGTGAGGCAGGCGGCGCGCAGATGGGTGATCGACTCCGACAGCGAGTGCAGGATGATCGGCTCGAAGGCGTTGAGCTGGAGCTGACCGGCCTCGGCGGCCATGGTGATCGCGACGTCGTTGCCGATCACCTCGAAGGCGACCTGGTTGACGACCTCGGGGATCACCGGGTTGACCTTGCCCGGCATGATGCTCGAACCGGCCTGCACGGGCGGCAGGTTGATCTCGCCGAGGCCCGCGCGCGGCCCGGAGGACAGCAGCCGCAGGTCGTTGCAGGTCTTGGACAGCTTGACGGCGATGCGCTTGAGCACCCCGGACATCTGGACGAACGCGCCGCAGTCCTGGGTGGCTTCGACCAGGTTGGCCGCGGTGACCAGGGGCAGCCCGGTGATGTCGGCGAGGTGGCGCCGGGCGGCCTCGGCGTATCCGGTGGGGGCGTTGAGGCCGGTGCCGATCGCCGTCGCGCCGAGGTTGATCTCGTGGATCAGCTCGACGGCCTCCGCGAGCCGGCTGCGGTCCTCGTCGAGCATGACGGCGAAGGCGGAGAACTCCTGTCCGAGCGTCATCGGTACGGCGTCCTGCAGCTGCGTGCGGCCCATCTTCAGCACGTCGCGGAACTCGACGGCCTTGCGGGCGAAGGCGTCCTGGAGGACGGCCATCGCGTCGAGCAGGCCCCGTACCGCGAACACCGTCGCGATCCGGACGGCGGTCGGGTAGACGTCGTTGGTGGACTGGCCGAGGTTGACGTCCTCGTTGGGGTGCAGGTGCCGGTACTCGCCCTTGGCGTGCCCCAGCAGCTCCAGCGCCCGGTTGGCGACGACCTCGTTGGCGTTCATGTTGGTCGAGGTGCCGGCGCCGCCCTGGATGACGTCCACGACGAACTGGTCGTGCAGCTCTCCGCCGCGGATCTCGCGGCAGGCGGCGACGACGGCCCAGGCCTTCGCGGGTTCCAGCAGGCCGAGTTCCTCGTTGGCGAGGGCGGCTGCCTCCTTCACCGCGGCCAGCGCGTCGATCAGGTGCGGGTAGGCGGAGATGGGCGTGCCCGTGATGGGGAAGTTCTCGGTGGCGCGCAGGGTGTGGACGCCCCAGTAGGCGTCGGCGGGGACGTCGCGGTCCCCGAGCAGATCGTGTTCGCTGCGGGTGGCGGCGGTCATGGGTGTGCGGGTCCTCTTCTCGGAGTGGTGGGTCGGGTCACGCGGGGGCGAACAGGGCCGACGGGTCCAGCACCGCCACCGGCCGCACGCCGCCGACGGGCCGGCCGCCGCCGGTCGCCGGCTCCCCCGCGAACCCGGCCAGTAGCCGGGGGTCGACTCCCGCCAGCGCCAAGGCGGCCGCCGCCACCGGGATGCGCGCCCGGTTCGCCCCGTCGGCGATCTTCAGGGCGACGGCGCGGCCGTCCGGCAGCGCTGCGATCTGGACGCCCTCGAAGCCGTCCTTGGCGAGCAGCCCGGGTACCGCGCGCATCAGCACGGCCACGTCCCGCCCCGCACCGGAGGCCATCTCCGGGTGGGTGCGCAGCGCGTCCGCCACCCGGAATTCAGGGGTCCCGGGCGCGCCGGTGGCGATGCGCGCGGCCGCGCGGGCCAGGCCGTGCAGGGAGACGGCGAACAGGGGGGTGCCGCAGCCGTCCACGGTGGCGCGCGCGATGCGCTGGCCGGTGAGGTCCTCCACGACTTCCGCGATCATCCGCTGGAGCGGGTGCTCAGGGGCGTCGTAGTCCTGCAGCGGCCATCCGTTGAGCTTGCAGAGGTGGAGCATCGCGGCGTGCTTGCCGGAGCAGTTCTGGGCGAGCCGGGAGGGCGGGCGGTCCTCCCGGATCCAGGTGTCGCGGACGGCCGGGTCGTACGGCAGGTCGGGGACGTTGCGCAGGTCGTCCTCGGTGAGGCCGGCAAGTGCCAGGATCCGCCGGGCACCGGCGAGGTGGCGTTCCTCGCCGGAATGGCTGCCCATGGCGAGGGCGAGTAGTTCGCCGTCGAGCGGCAGTCCCGCCCGGACCATGGCGACGGCCTGGACGGGCTTGAGGGCCGATCGCGGGTAGCACGCGGCCTCCGCGTCGCCGAGGTGGAACCGGACCTCGCCGTCGCCACCGAGGACGACGACGGAACCGTAGTGGGTGCTCTCGACCACGCCGCCCCGGGTGACGTGGGCGACGGGCGTGTGGCGGGGCTCGCGGACCGCGGGCGCGTCCGCGAGGGGGCTGGTGAGCATGACTGCCTCGATCGGTGATTGGCGTGGGGCTGGTGACCTGTGTGCCTGGAGGCGGCGGGCCCGGGCGGACGAGCGGTGGGTACGCGGGGTCCCCCGGGCCGCCCGGGTTCAGTCGTCGGCTCCGGCGGCGGCGCGCGCGATGCGCCCGCGGATCGCGTACCAGCCGGCGACGAGTGCCGCAGCGATGAGCGGTACGCACAGCACGGTGGTGCGTCCGGCGCCGCCGTCGGCGTACATGAGGACCAGGACGGCAGCGAGGAAGGCCAGCGTCACGAGTTCGGTCCAGGGCGAGCCGGGCAGGCGGTAGCCGGGGCGGGTCAGTTCGCCGGCCGTGGTCTTCCGCCAGAACAGGAGGTGGCAGACCATGATCATGCCCCAGGTGGCGATGATGCCGATGGCCGCGAGGTTGAGCACGATCTCGAACGCGTCGGCGGGGACCACGAAGTTGAGGCCGACACCGAGGACGCACATGCCGCTGGTGAGCAGGATGCCGCCGTAGGGCACCTGGGTGCGGCTCATCCGTGCGGTGAAACGCGGGGCCGATCCGTTGACGGCCATGGAGCGCAGGATGCGGCCGGTGGAGTAGAGGCCGGAGTTGAGCGAGGACATCGCCGCGGTGAGGACGACCAGGTTCATCACACTGTCCGCCGCCGGGACACCGATGTGGGAGAGCACCGTCACGAAGGGACTCTGGCCGGAGGTGTACTTGTTCCACGGCATCAGCATCGACAGCAGCAGGACCGAGCCGACGTAGAACAGGCCCACGCGCCACATGATCGAGTTGATCGCCTTCGGCATGATCTTCTCGGGGTTCTCGGTCTCCCCGGCCGTCACGCCGACCAGTTCGACGGAGGCGTAGGCGAAGACGACGCCCTGGATGATCAGCAGCATCGGCAGCAGGCCGTTGGGGAAGATCCCGCCGTTGTCGGCGATCAGGGACGGGCCGGGTACGACGCCGTCGACCGGGTGCCGGGTGACGAGCAGGAAGATCCCGATGCCCATGAAGACGACCAGGGCGCCGACCTTGACGATGGCGAACCAGAACTCCAGTTCGCCGAAGATCCGCACCGAGATGAGGTTCACGGTGAGGACCACGGCCAGGGCTATGAGAGCGATCACCCACTGCGGGACGTCGGAGAACAGGTGCCAGTAGTGGGTGTACGTGGCGACGGCGGTGATGTCGGCGATGCCGGTGGTCGCCCAGTTGAGGAAGTACATCCAGCCCGCGGTGTACGCGCCCTTCTCGCCCAGGAACTCCCGGGCGTACGAGACGAAGGCGCCGGAGGACGGGCGGTACAGCACGAGCTCGCCGAGCGCGCGCACCACGAGGAAGGCGAAGACGCCGCAGACGGCGTACGCGACGAACAGGGAGGGCCCGGCGTCGGCGAGCCGTCCGCCCGCGCCGAGGAACAGGCCGGTGCCGATGGCACCGCCGATGGCGATCATGTTGACGTGCCGGGGCTTCAGGGACTTGCTGTAGCCGGTGTCACCGGCGTCGACGTGACGGGTCGTGGGGCGCTTCTCGTCGTTGAGGAACTGCTCGCTCACGCCTCGGCTCTGCCTTCTCTTGAGGTGTCCGCGCGCTGGGGGCGCACGATGTCGGTGAGGGTGGCCTCCACGCGGTGGAGGCGGTGGGACATCGCCACGTGCCGGCACACCTCCAGGAGATCGCCGGCCGCGTAGTCGCCGGGGTCGGGGCGCAGCGGCGTCAAGACACCGGGGTCGACGGAGCGGACTCCGGTGTACCCCGCCGGATGCGCACCTCGCTCTCGGCGACGCGACCCGGAGCGGGGTTCGGGGTCGACTTGGCGGCGGCCACCAGGGCGTGCACCACGGCCGAATCGAAAGCCACTTCGGGGTGCCACTGCACGCCGACCGCGAAGCGGTGCCGGGTGCTCTCGATCGCCTCGATGGTGCCGTCCGCCGTGCGGGCGCCCACGATCAAGCCGGCCCCGAGGGAGTCCACCGCCTGATGATGGTGCGTGGCGACCTGGCGGGTCCCCGGGATGAGTGCGCCGATCCGCGTCCCCGGCACCGTGGTGACGGCATGGGGGGAGAAGTGGCCGCCGTGCAGGTTGTGCCCGTGGTGACCCACCGTTTCGGGGAGGTGCTGGATCAGGGTGCCGCCGGCGTGCACGTTCATCAACTGCATTCCCCGGCACACTCCGAGCACCGGTATGTCACGCGCGAGAGCCTCGGCCAGCACCGCCCACTCCCACTGGTCGCGCTCGCGGACCGGCGGTCCCGTGCACGGATGCGGCCGCGCCCCGTACAGCGCGGGGTCCACGTCCTCGCCGCTGGTCAGGACGATCGCGTCCAGGCGCGCGACGACATCGGCCGCGGCTTCCGGCGCGTCCGGCGGCAGCAGGACCACGCGGCCGCCCGCCGCCTGGAGACAGCTGATGTACGCCGCGGGCAGCAGCGCGGCGGGCAGCTCCCACTCCCCCCACTGAGCGTCGGCGAGGTAGGTGGTCAGTCCGATGAGTGGTTTGGGCATACCACTTCCTTTCAGGGGCGGGAGTCGATCGTCGACGGCCGTCTCCTCCGCAGCCCACCCACCCGACGGACGCGGGTCAGGAATGCTGCGGAAGAGGGGGTGCACGGCGCCGCGGGCGCACGAAAGCGCCCGACGAGGGAGGTGGTGGGTCGCGGACCCGGGGGGCGGAGGCTTGCGCATCCGGGCCGCGAGCAAGAATCCTGCTGCCGTTCATGCTTAAGCACAAGAAAAGACATCTTCGCGACAGATAAGTGAGCCTTAACTCCGTGCAGAGACTCGACCCCCGGTTGCTCGCCACCCTCGAAGCCGTGGTCCGCCACCGCTCCTTCAACGCCGCCGCACGCGAGCTGGGTTACAGCGCGCCCGCCGTCTCGCAACAGATCGCCGAACTCGAACGCCGCACCGGTCTCATCCTGATCGAGCGCCGCCCCGTACGCGCCACCCCGGCCGGCACGGTCCTCCTCGACGCCGAACAGCGCGTCCGAAGCGCACTGGCGGCGGCCTCCGTGGAACTCGACGCCATGCGTGCGGGCACTGCCGGACGGATCAGGCTCGGCGCCTTCGCCTCGGCCGCCGCCGGCATCGTCCCGCAGGCGTTGGCAGAGCTTCACGCGGCCTATCCCGGTGTGGAGGTCAGCCTCTCCCAAGTGGAGCCCGAAGCCGGCTACAGCCGACTCAAGCGGGGAGACATGGACCTGGCCCTCAGTTACGACTACGACTTCATCCCGGTGCCACCGCCCCGGACGCTGCGCCGAACGCTGGTCGCACGGGACCCGGTCGTGGCGGTGGTCCCGGCCGACCACCACCTCGCCCACCGGGACGTCATCGACCTGGCCGGCCTCGCGGCCGAGACCTGGATAGCGGCTCCGGAGGCCGCGTTGCGCCTGGAACTGCTCGCTCAGATGGCCAAGACACCGGGCTTCCAGGCCCGCCTGGAATACGACGGCGACGACTTCAACACCGTGCTCGGCTTCGTGGCCGCGGGCCTGTGCGTCGCCGTCATGCCGCGGCTGGCCCTCCCCCCGGGCAGCACCCAGGTGGTGGCGCGCCCCCTCGCAGGACCGGAGTTGACGCGCTTCATCTACACCGTCCGCATCGACACCCGGCACGCCCCACGCGCCCTCCTGGACCTGGAACGCATGCTCGCCGCGCAGGCACTGACCGCCCTCTCATGAGGCGGGGACCATGCCCCGACGAGTTCGGACCCGAACGTCGCCGGCCCGCCTGCGGGCCGGGCCCTCCGGGCAGCCTCTCACCCCTCCGGTCGGACACTCCGGTCGGCGGTGAGCCGCTCCCGCCACTCGGCCACGGCGACGGGGGACATCGCCGCGAGACGGGCGATCACCTCGTCGTCCCGCCCGTCGGTCCAGCTGAGGACCCGGGTCAGGACGGTGTTCCGGACCAGGCGGACCTCCTTGAGCAACTCCTCCAAGCGCTTCAGCTCCTCCCCGGTGGCGGAAAGCGTGTCATCGACCGCCGCCCTTTCCTCGGCCCGCTGTTGCCGCAGGTAGGCCGCCAGGCCGGTGAGGACCACACCGTCGTCGGCCGCGGCGCTGCGGAACGTCTCGGCGAGGTGGTCCAACACCCAGTCAGTGGCGTCGGCGAGACTCGCTCCCACGACCTTCGCGTCCTCCCAACTGCTCCGTCCGGCATCGCTGGTCCGCAGCCAGAGCCCGGCTTCGACCGGGGCGCGGTCGCCGCAAGCGGCCGCGCGGTAGGCGTACAGAGCCGCACGGTGACCGTAGAAGGTGTAGCCCTCCTCGATCCGGACGCCCGCCGGAGTGCACATGCGTCCCGGAACGCCGCCGTAGCCGGAATCGGGTTCGTACGTGGCGTAGGTGTCCAGCTCGGCGTCGGTAGCCGTCGCCCAATCCGGATCGCAAAGCTCCGGATTCCGGGCGAGGAAGTCCGCCACTTCCACCCGCCATCCGGGAACGGGGCTCATGCGGGGCTCGGACCAGGCCACCGTGCCCGTCGCGTCGAACGTGTAGAGGCAGGCCTGTTCGAGATCGGTCCAGGCCGTGGCAGCCTCGGCGGACCACTCCAGATCCCCGGCCGGGCCCACACGGTGCAGCGAGCCGATCACCCGCTGGACCACGGGCAGGATCCGTCGGACCAGTGCGTAGAGCTCCTCCGCGCTGAAGAAGCGCCAGGTATCGGCGCCCTGCTCGTCGACAGTGCGGTGGGTGAGCAGGAGCGCGAACACGGCCGGGGAAGGCAGAGCGCCATCGCCGGCCGCGGCCCGGCGGTGCCCCGGAAGCCAGGGGGCGGTGCCCTCGTCCTGGGTTCGCCAGTCGGTGTCCCCGAACCAAACGGCACCGGTGGCGGCGTCGACGGCGAGCCACTGCTGGTAGCCGTTGCCCGGCCCGAACCGTTCCCGGTCGTGCTCGGCCCGCTGGTCGTGCCACACGTATTCCGCTGGGGGCGGATTGAGTTGGACGGCGACGAAACCGTCCTGCGGGGTGTACCCGACAACGACATGTGCAGTCGGTTTGCTGTTCTCGGTCCCGGACATGCGACTCCCTCCGCGCCGGACAGTGGCGGATCCGCCACTGTGCGGCACCGAGCCTGCCCTGTGGGAGCTGTTGCGATCAAATCCGATCACTTGTGGACTTGTCGCCCAAGGAAAGTCCGCCCACGTGCGAACGCGACGGGGCTGACGACAGGCGATCGTGGAACGCTGCCCGCCGGGTCCCGGAACCTTCGGACCGGTCGACCAACAGGCGGCGCTGCGCTGGGGGCGCGCCGGGATCCGCTCCGGATGACCGCCCGTTGAAGAGCCAACCGCGGCGGTCGGAGAGGCCAGTTGGGCGCACGCGCTATGACTCACCTGTCCGGCGAGAGAGTGAGGTGGATCGGCGAGGAGGTAGCTGAAATGCCGTCAGTTTCACTTGTGGCGACCGTCTGACGGTTGGCCGCAACGGGGCCAACTCCCTTTGGCGACACGTTTGGTGACTGGGCGTCGGTCGAGACGGACCAGCCGTTACCGAGACTTCGCGCGGGCCGGAGCAGGTCGCGGGCAACGTCGCGGTCAGAATCGGATGGGGAGGTGGCGGGGGCCGCGGAGCATGGCGGCGTGCCGGTAGGGGGGTGGGTCCTGGAGGAGGGTTGCGCTGGTGAGGCGGGGGATCAGTGCGCCGAGCGCGGCCTGGGCTTCGATACGGGCGAGGGGTGCGCCGTAGCACAGGTGGACGCCGCCGCCGAAGCCGAGGTGCTGGTTGTCCGGGCGGGTGGGGTCGAACCGGTCGGGATCGTGGAACCGCTTGGGGTCGCGGTTGCCGGAGGCCAGCGCGAGCACGACGGAGGTGCCCTTGGGGAGGGTGGTGCCGGCGATGTCCACGTCGGCGAGGGGGATGCGTTGCCGCATGTGGACCGGGGGCTCGTAGCGCAGCAGCTCCTCTACCGCGGCCGGTAGCAGGTCGGGTTCGCGGCGCAGCCGGTCCAGTTGGTCGGGGTGGCGCAGCAGGGTGAGGACTCCGTTGGTGATGAGGTTGACGGTGGTTTCGTGTCCGGCGATGAGGAGCAGTACGGCGGTTTCCGCGAGTTCCTCGTGGGTGAGCCGCATGGCCGGGTCGGGTTCGTTGATGTAGGCGGAGAGCATGTCGTCGGTGGGGTGGCCGCGGCGTTGTTCGGCGAGGTTCACCAGGTACTGGCCCATCTCGATCCGCGCCTGCTCACCGGCCCGGTCCCGCTCGGCGGAGGACTCCTCGTCGGGTCTGACGTCGGCGGAGGCGACGATCGCGTCGGACCATTGCCGGAACTGCGGTTCGTCTTCCTGGGGGACGCCGAGCAGTCGGCAGATGGCGGTGACGGGCAGCGGGTAGGCGAAGTCGTCGACGATGTCGATCGGGGTGCGGTCCTGGAGGTTCTGGAGCAGTTCTTCGGTGATTTCGGTGATCTGGCCGCGCATGGCGTCGACGCGGCCGGCGCTGTGCGGCGGGCCGAACGGCCGCATGGCCAGACCGCGCAGTCTGTGGTGCTCGGGGTCGTCGAGCCGTAGGAACGGCGGCTTCGGCGCCCCCTCGGGCGGGGTGGCGAGGCTGCGGGGATCGGCGCTGATGCGTGGGTCGTGGAGGAGCGCGGTGATCTCGTGGTAGGTGCCGACCAGGTAGCTGCCGTCCGCCTGCCGCACGACGGGACCGGCTTCGCGCAGTTCCGTGTAGAGCGGGTAGGGGTCGGGGCGGTTGGCGTAGTTGGTGATCCGTTCCAGGAGGGTGTCGGCGGCGGCCATGGGGTGGGGCTCCTCGTGGTTGGGCGGGGTGGTGGGTCAGGTGGGCTGGACCAGGGTCAGTCGGCGGTCGGGCAGGTGGCCGGTGAGCGCGACGGTCGGGCCGTGGGAGAGCCCCTTCGGATCCGGCACGTCGGAGGGGAGCGGGAGCTCGGCCGCGAGCGGGCGGTCGGACGCGCCGGGCGCGGGTGGGAAGGGGGCGGCGGTCTCGATCAGGTGCGCGTAGTAGTCGAGTGACTTGGCCATGTCGACGGTGACCGCGGCGGTGACCCGGCCCTGGTAGCCGTAGACCATCGCCAGGCGACGCTCCTCCAGCTTGCCCTGGGCGATGACCACGTGGTCGGAGAAGGTGGGCACGCCCACGGACTTGATGTTGAGCCCGAACTGGGTCGACCAGAACGTCGGGAGGGCAAGGTGCGGGCGGCGCAGAGGGCCGGGACTGACCATGTTGTGGGCGGCCACCTCGGCCTGCGCGACCGCGTTGCCCCAGTGTTCCAGGGAGAGCATCTGGTAGCCGAACAGTGGGTGGGGGAACCGGGAGACGTCACCGGCCACGAAGACGTCGTCGGTGACGATGCCGTACATGTTGAAGGCCCGGCACCCGGCGTCGCAGGCGATCCCGCGCGGGCCCGCCGCCAGTCCGGAGTCCGCCAGCCACTCGACGTTGCGGACCGCCCCCAGGGCCGCCACGCACACGTCCGCCTCCACACGGCTGCCGTCGGACAGGTCCGCACCGGTGAACCGGCCGTTCCCGTTGCCCCTCAGGGCGGTGACGGTCACCCCGCAGCGCAGGTCCACCCCGTGGTTGCGATGCATGGCGGCCGCGAGTTTCGACAAGGTGCCGCCGAGCGCGCCCACCAGGGGGGCGGGGCCACGTTCGGTGACCGTGACGTCGAGACCGCGTTCCCGGCAGGCCGAGGCGATCTCCGAACCGGTGAAGCCCCCGCCGATCACCAGTACCCGCCGCGGCCCCGCTGCCAGCCGCTCGGCCAGCCCGGCGGCGTCCTCGCGGGTACGCAGCGTGAACACTCCGTCCAGGGCGGCCTCCGCCACCTTGGGCCAGGGCCTGGCCCGGGTGCCGGTGGCGATCAGCAGCCGGTCGAACGGCAGCGAATCGCCGTCGGCCAGCAGCACCCGCTTCCCGAGAGGGTCCAGGCCGGTGGCACGGACCCCGAGCCGCCAGTCGGCGTCCGGGTCCCGGCGCATCGGCAGGGCGGTGGAGTCCGCCGCGACCTTGCCGAGCAGGACCTGCTTGGACAGCGGCGGCCGGTCGTAGGGCGGATGGGGCTCGTCCCCGACCACGGTCAGGGAGCCGGTGAAGCCCTCCTCGCGCAGCGCCTCGGCGGCCCGCAACCCGGCCAGCGACGCGCCGACGATGACGATCCGGCCTTCTCGAAGGTCAGCGGCCATCGGGGCTCACCTCCTTGCCGAGGAGGATGGCCTGGACCGGGCACGCCGCCGCGGCCTGGCGCACGCGATCCAGCTGGTCGTCGGGAACGGCCGGGGCGTACAGCAGCCCCTCCTCCCCGTGCAGCTGGAACACCTCCGGCGCGAGGAACACGCACTGCGCGTAGCCCTGGCAGCGTGTGAGGTCCACAACGATCTGCATCCCATGACTCCCTCCGTCACCCCCTCCGTTCCAGAGTGGGGGATGGACCGGACCTTCGCATGGCTACGGGCCATCCGCGGCGAGAAGGGCCGGGGAGCGGAGAACGCCGGCCGATCATCCGGCGCGTCCTGGCGGTGACGTCGCCCCGGACCGCGACCGGCTGAAACGAAGCCGGCCCGGCTCCCGGCTGTCGAGCGGCCGGGAGCCGGGCGGAAGGCCGGGCCTGCGAGGTCATCGGGGCAGGGGGCTGATGCGGGCAGGACCCGCGACGACCGTCGCCCCGTGCGGCTGCTCCGGACGGGTGACCGGTGGCCGAGCGGCTGGTGTTTGCGGGGCCGGCGTGCGGACCGGTCGGCCATGGCGGTCAAAGGGCGTCGGTCAGGCGGTGGTGGGCGTCGATGACGCGGGCGAGTTGCTCGGCGGCGGCCGGGTCGTCACAGACCAGGCCCCAGAGCGCCTCGTCCACGGCTTCGGCGGTCTGCGCGGTCATGGCGCGCAGACCGCGGCTGACTGGGGTGCCGCGCGGTGGGTCCCGGGAAGGAGCCCGTGGTTCCGCGCGGCACCCGACCCTGTCACTTTCCGTGGGTTCCAGGCCCGAGGGCCAAGGTCGGGCCTGGAAATTCGTGGCCTGCGCCGTTCGGCGCAGGGTCTCGGGTCGGGGCGCCGCGCGGGCGGCCGAAGGGTGTTCCGCCCGCGCGGCACCGTTTCCCTTTGGGGGACCAGGTCCGACGGGTGGTCAGGCCTGGAGTGCCTTGCGGCCGCTGCCGCCGCTGATCTGGATCTTGCGGGGCTTGGCGGTCTCGGCGACCGGGATGGTGAGGGTGAGTACGCCGGCCTCGTAGGCGGCGGTGATGTGCTCGGCGTCGAGGGCGTCGCCGAGGAACAGTTGCCGGGAGAAGACTCCGAGTGGGCGTTCGGAGAGCTGGACCTCGGCGTTGCCGCCGCGCTGCGTGGGGCGGCGCTCGGCCTTGACGGTGAGCACGTTCTTCTCGACGTCCAGGTCGATCGCGTCCGGGCTGATGCCGGGAAGGTCGAACTGGACGTAGAACGTGTCGCCGTCGCGCCAGGCGTCCATCGGCATCGCGGACGGGCGCGACCAGGTGCCGGCCGTGCCGAACAACTGCTGGGTGAGTCGGTCCAGCTCGCGGAACGGGTCAGTGCGCATCAACATCGTCGAATACCTCCTCGTCGAATCAACGGGCGACTTCGACGCGCTCACACATCCCTCCTGGTATGTCACCTTCTCGGCGACTCATCCCAAATGTCGCTGGATGGATGACAGAGTGGATGGTCAGGCGTCCTGGGGCCGGGCCCCGGTGTCAGTGGCCTTCAGGGCCCGCGCTGGTTCACGCCGCCGCGGCGACAACGGCCTGGCTGCTCTCCTCGGGCGACTGGCCGGCCTCACTGGCCCGGACGGTGATCTTGCGGGGCCGGTGAGCCGGGGCGACGGGGGCGGTGAGGGTCAGGACGCCGTCCTGCAGGTGGGCCGCGATGCGGCTCGGGTCGAGGCTGTCGGCCAGCTGGATCCGGCGCTCGAACACCCCGTGGGTCCGCTCGGCGAGCCGGGTGCGCGCGCCCTCGCCGCGCGGGGTGGGACGGCGTTCGGCCTTCACGGTCACCATCCGGCCCAGCACGTCGACGTCGATCGCCTCCAGTGCGACACCGGGCAGGTCGAGTGCGATCACGAAGCGCTCGTCCTCGCGCCAGGCGTCCATCGGAATCGGGGCCGGCCGCGACCAGGACCCGGGGGGCGCCTGGTGGGTCACCGCAGTGGGCATGGACATCGTCGGAACACCTCCGGTCCAGAAGGTCTTGTTCGCACCGGTGCGGCGCGACACGAACCGTTGTAACATGTCGTCCAGGTGATGACAAACACCCAGTCAGCGAAAGAGTGACGACATGGATACGCAGGACACCGGCGCGGCCGGGGTGGGGCCGGCCTCGTTCCTGGCCGCCGCCGCCGCGCTGGGCATGATGGACGCCGCCGCCCGCACCGCCCGCCACGCACCCCCGGACGACGCGGGCCAGAGCGACCCGCACCCTGCCCTGTCCGCGCTCTTGATGCTGCGCCACCTTCGCGAGGAACTCGCCGGCTGGGAGACCGGTCTGATCGAGACGGCCCGCGGCGCCGGCGCCACCTGGGCCGACCTCGCCGAACCGATGGGCGTCCAGAGCCGCCAGGCCGCCGAGCGCCGCTACCTGCGCATGCGCCCGAACGCCGATGCCGGCACCGAGGCGGGCAGCACCGGCGAGCAGCGTGTCCAGGCCACCCGCGACCAGCGTGCCGCCGACCGCGCGGTGACGACCTGGGCCCGCGACAACGCCGCGGACCTGCGCCGCCTCGCCGGACAGATCGGCGCCCTGGACGACCTCACCGCCTCGGCGGCCCCTGCCGTGGAACGCCTGCTGGACGCGCTCGGTCACGACGACCCCGCCCGCCTGCTCGCCCCGCTCGCCGAGACCCGGCCCCTCCTGGAGGCGGACCACCCGGCGATCGCCGACCGCCTCGACGAACTCACCGCCCGAACCGAACAGCTTCGTGCCGAGAGCGACCGGCTGCGCCGCACACCCCAGGCCGGCCCGTGAGCACCCCGGCCGCGGCCCTGCCGGGCTGCGGCCCGCATGTCAGCGGACCTGTTCACCGTCGTAAAGCCTGCCCGGCCCGCGAGGTGCGAGTCGAGAGGCCCTGAGGCCCTCGACGTGAAGACCACTCCCCGTGACGGCGCCGCGTCGTCCGTGACCTTTCCCCTACCCGCACATGAAGGAGACGCCTCCCGTGGCCAGCCCGACCGAGACGCTGGAGTTCCAGGCGGAGACCCGCCAGCTGCTGCAGCTGGTGATCCACTCGATCTACTCGAACAAGGACATCTTCCTGCGCGAGCTGATCTCCAACGCCTCCGACGCCCTCGACAAACTCCGCCTGGAATCCCTCACCGACAGCGGCCTCGCAGTCGACACCTCCGACCTGCACATCACGCTGGACGTCGACCGGGACGCCCGGACCCTGACGGTGCGTGACAACGGCATCGGCATGACCCGCGAGGACGTCGTCGACCTGATCGGCACCATCGCCAAGTCCGGCACCGCGAGTCTGCTGGCCAAGATCAAGGAGGCCAAGGACGCGGACGCGGCGCAGAGCCTGATCGGCCAGTTCGGCGTCGGCTTCTACTCCGCGTTCATGGTCGCCGACAAGGTCACTCTGCGGACCCGCCGGGCCGGCACCGAGCAGGGCACCGTGTGGGAGTCCGACGGTGAGGGCACCTACACCATCGCGCAGGCCGACGATCTGCCGGTCGGCACCTCGGTCACGCTGCACCTCAAGCCGGCGGACGGCGAGGACGGGCTCGGCGACTACCTCGCGGCGTGGAAGATCCGCCAGATCGTCAAGCGGTACTCGGACTTCATCCGCTGGCCCATCCGCATGGCCGCCGAGCCCGTCGAGCCCGTCGAGGCGGGCGCCGAATCCGCCACGGACGAGAAGGCCGTCGTCGTGCCGGAGACGCTGAACTCGATGAAGGCGCTGTGGGCCCGTCCCCGCAGCGAGGTGACCGAGGCCGAGTACCACGACTTCTACCAGCAGATCAGCCACGACTGGCAGGCCCCGGCCGAGACCATCCACATGCGCGCCGAGGGCACCTTCGAGTACGAGGCGCTGCTGTTCATCCCCGCCCACGCCCCGTTCGACCTGTTCTCCCGTGACACCAAGCGGGGCGTGCAGCTGTACGTCAAGCGCGTGTTCATCATGGACGACTGCGACGCGCTGATGCCGAACTACCTGCGGTTCGTCAAGGGCGTCGTCGACGCCCACGACCTGTCGCTGAACGTCTCCCGCGAGATCCTGCAGCACGACCGCCAGATCACCGCCGTGCGCCGACGCCTCGTCAAGAAGGTCCTCGGCGCCCTCAAGGACATGCAGGCCGGCAGGTCCGACACCTACACCAAGCTGTGGGAGCAGTTCGGCCGGGTGATCAAGGAAGGCCTGATCGAGGACCGCGACAACACCGACGCGCTGCTGGAGCTGGTCTCGGCGGCCTCGACCAACGACCCGGAGAAGGCGACCACGCTGCGCGAGTACGTCGCGCGGATGAAGGACGGCCAGGACACCATCTACTACCTGACCGGCGAGAGTCGCCAGATGGTGGAGAACTCCCCGCACATGGAGGCCTTCACCGCCAAGGGCTACGAGGTCCTGATCCTCACCGACCCCGTCGACGAGGTCTGGACGGACCAGATCCCCGCCTTCGACGGCCACCGCTTCCAGTCCATCGCCAAGGGCCAGGTCGACCTCGACGGCGATGCCGACAGCGACGCCGGCGACGAGGCGAAGGCGGAGAAGGCCCAGCGCGAGCAGGACTTCGCCGCCCTCCTCGGCTGGCTCCAGAACGCCCTGGCCGACCACGTCAAGCAGGTCCGCCTCTCCACCCGGCTCACCACCTCCGCCGCCTGCCTGGTCGGCGACGCCCACGACCTGACCCCCACCCTGGAGAAGATGTACCGGGCCATGGGCCAGGAACTCCCGCCCGTCAAGCGGATCCTGGAACTCAACCCCACCCACCCCCTCATCACCGCCCTGCACCAGGCACACGCGGCGAACGCCGACGACCCCGCGCTCGCCGACACCGCCGAACTCGTCCACGGCAGCGCCCTGCTCGCCGAAGGCGGCGACCTGCCCGACCCGGCCCGCTTCACCCGTCTCCTGACCGACCGCCTCACCCACACCCTCTAACCCCTGCAGGTGCGGCCGGCCGCGGCTGACAGAGCCCGGCCGGCCGCACTCCCACGCCGCTTGGCCAGACCCGCCCGCCAGCGGGCGGGCGCGCACCGGCCCGGGGCCGGGCTGCATCACCCTTGGCAGGAGTGCGGCCCGCAGCACCGCTTCCCTCACCCGTTTCGGCAGCCGGGGACGGAAGCCGGCCACCGCCGACAGCCACCCGACCGACCGAGGACATCCGCGCGTGTACGAGTACACCGACCGCAAGAACCGCACCCTGGCCGACCGGATCAACGCCGCCGCCGAGCGCCGTCCGGACCACGGCACCGAGCAGGACAAGGTCACCGCGACCGCTCTGCTGGCCGACATGCTCCACGCCGCGGCCCAGCACGGCATCACCCTCGAGGCCTTCGACTGGGTCGCCGACCTGCCCGGCACCTGCTACCGCGCCATCGTCAGGCACCGCACCCTGGCCGACCGGATCAATGCCGCCGCCGAGCGCCGTCCGGACCACGGCACCGAGCAGGACAAGATCGCCGCGACCGCTCTGCTGGCCGACATGCTCCACGCCGCGGCCCAGCACGGCATCACCCTCGACACCTTCGACTGGGTCACCGATCTGCCCGGCACCTGCTACCGCGCCGTCCTGCGGCACCGCGAGCTCACCGACCGCGTCAACGAGGCCGCCGAGCGCCGCACCACTCCCGGCACGGAGGAGCAGAAAGCCGCAGCGACCGCTCTGCTGGCCGACATGCTCCACGCCGCGGCCAGGCACGGCATCACCCTCGACACCTTCGACTGGGTCACCGACCTGCCCGGACACTGCTACGCCGCCGTCGTCTCCCCTCTGCGCGCGCGGGCCACCCGGTGGGCCACGGCCAGCTGAACACGACGGGCCGGTGCCGGGAGTCTGACCGGCGGCCGGGAGGATGGTCCTGAAGCGGCGGCCCTCACTCGCGCCATCGGTGCCTCGGAGCGCGCGCGATGGTGGCAGCGCCGCGGTACGCGGCCCGGCGTCAGCCTTCCACCAGGTCGGCGAGGCCGAAAAGGTCGATCACCCGGGCGACGAGCGGGGCCCGCACATCCGTGACCTTCAGGACGACGCCTTCCTCCTGCGCCTGGTGACGGAGCCGTTCCAGGGCGTGCGCGCCCGAGCAGTCGCAGAATCTCACCTGCGCGAAGTCGAGGTCGATGCGCCTGGGCCGGTTCGCCAGGAACTCCTTGACGCGGCTCTCCAGCTCGGCGGCGGTGGCGAGGTCGATCTCGCCCGTGATCGCGATGGTGACCTGGCCGTCCCACCGGGAGACGGCGGTGCGGAAGTCGTTGCCGTTCACAGCCATGGCTCCACCTCCCACAGCCGGTGCACCATCCACTCCCAGAAGTCGCCCCACTCCCAGAGGTCGCCGGCATCCCGCGCCCACGTCGACGCACCTGGCGGTGCGGTCCGCACGGGGCCCACTCGAACGAGCGGTTCGGTTCCTCGCGGCATCGCTCCGACGAGGGGAGTCGGCGCGGTGCGCGCAGGCCCCGCCCCACCGGTTTTCCGGACGACTCGTACGGGCACCCGTCGGCCGGCGGTCGGGGGAGGGGCCGAGGCGCGGGCGGTCCCCGGGTGGGGCCGGGCGGTCTCGCGTTCGGCGTCGTAGGCGGCTCGCAGCTCGGGATCGTGCAGGACCTCGTAGGCGGCGACCACCGCGCCGAGTCGCTCCGCCGATCCCGGTTCGACGGGGCGGGTGTCCGGGTGCAGCAGCCGGACCAGGGTGCGATAGGCCGAGGTGACCTGCCGCGCGGACGCCGTGGGTTCCACTCCCAGCACCGCGTAGTGATCGCGTCGGTCTCGCGATCCCGTCATGGCGGACCACCTCCCGGGCGACCGGCGACCCCGGCAAACCTCCTCATTGACTTGGATAGAACCTTGGCCAACGCTTGTCAAGATGTCCGAAATGGGGGTATACGGGCTATGGGTGTCCCCACTGCCGTCGGCATGACCCCCCTCAGTATCCGGCGGTGTGATGCGCCGCGCCGGCCCCGGTCTGCGCGGCGATGTCCTGTGCGACCTGTGCCAGGGATGTGTGGAGGGCTTCGCGTATGGCTTCCAGGCGTGCGAGGCAGGCGTCCAGCGAGGCGAGGGCGGCGTCGCCGTCGGTCCGCATCCGGTGCCCGACGGCCACGAGCTGGTCCTCGAGCCGCTGCCAGCGCTCTTCGGCGGCGGCCGGGGGGTCAGGCGCGCCGGTGGTCGCTGTCATGGCGCAGTCGGTCGGTGTGCTGGGCGAGGTCGTCGAGGCGGTGGGCGATCTGGGAGTGGTGGGCGCCGAGGTGGGGGCGGACGGCGGCCAGGGGTGTGAGGAGTTCGGTGGCGTCGGGGGCGCCGAGCGCGGTGTGGAGGTGGTCGAGGGCGGGGCGGGCCGCCGGGGCGAGGTCGGTCAGGGCGGCGACCTGGGCGGCGAGCCGGCGCAGGTCAGCGGCGTTGGCGCGGGCCCAGTCGGCGACGGAGCGCTCCGCGGCGCGGCGGTCGCGTACGGCCTTGACGCGTTTGGCCCCGGTGGTGCCCGGGGTGCCGGTGGCGGGTGGCGCAAGGCGCAGGTAGCGGTTCTCGGCGGCCTGACGGCTGGCGACGCCCATGGGGCGGGCGAGGTCGGCCCAGGTGGCGCCGGCGGCGCGGGCGGTCTCCACCAGCGGGGCCTCCCAGTCGGCGAGTTCGGTACGCAGCTCGCGCAGCAGCAGCAGGGCGGCCAGTGCCTGCTCGGGGTCGGTTTGGGTGGTGGGCGGGGTCGTGGCTTCGGTGTCCTGCGCGGTGCGGACGGCGTCGTCTATGGCGGCGAGCGCCGCGGCGGCGGCGAGGAAGGACGCCGGGCCCCTCGACGGTCCGCCACTGGTGGCGGGTTCTTGGGGCCGCTTTCTCATGGGTGTCACTCCTTTGGCGACATCAGGGTTTGTCATTGGATGGATGACATGTTAGAAC
Source organism: Kitasatospora sp. NPDC001095 (assembly GCF_053598615.1). NCBI lineage: Bacteria > Bacillati > Actinomycetota > Actinomycetes > Kitasatosporales > Streptomycetaceae > Kitasatospora > Kitasatospora sp. NPDC001095. Next base: position 38,356 of record NZ_JBSFKQ010000022.1, read on the forward strand.
GGTTTCAGGTGAAGCGCACTGGCACCCATCGATCAGTGGAGGTGTTTCGCGATGCTGATGCGCACCGATCCGTTCCGCGAGCTGGACCGGCTGACCCAGCAGTTCTTCGGCACGACCGGGACCTGGTCGAGGCCGACCCCGATGCCGCTGGACGCCTACCGCGCCGGCGACGAGTACGTGATCTGCTTCGACCTGCCGGGGGTGGCCCCCGATGCGATCGACATCGATGTCGAGCGGAACATGCTGACCGTCAAGGCCGAACGCCGTCCCCGCCACCAGGGCGAGGACGTGAAGTGGGAGCTGTCCGAGCGTCCGCTCGGCGTCTTCTCCCGGCAGGTCATGCTCTCCGACACGCTCGACCCCGACGGGATCGTCGCCGACTACGACTCCGGCGTGCTGACCCTGAAGATCCCGGTCGCCGAGAAGGCCAAGCCCCGCAAGATCGCCATCGGCCACGGCGGAAGCCGCAAGGAGATCAAGGCCTGACGGCGTCCCTCTGCCGTTCCGCGCCGCCCGCACCCCCCGAGCGGACGGCGCGGAACACTCCCGCAGTCGGCCCCGTGCCGCCCGGACCGGCACCGTTCGTGGTGAGGGCCTTCGGTGAAATCGACAGGGAGGAATCGCGGTGACTCTTCGATGGGAAGCTTTCTTGGACCAGGTCCAGGAACGCGGAGAGTACGACACACCCCAGGACGCCGATCGCGCGGCCCGCGTCGTGCTGGCCCTGCTCGGCGCCCACCTGGTCGGCGATGTGCGCGCGAAGCTCGCGGCCCGTCTGCCCGAGACCTTCGCCCTGATCCTGCTGAACCCCTTGCAGGCCGCCGAGCCGCTCAGTCCCGAACGGTTCGTACGCGCCACCGCCGCCTGGATCGAGGGCGCCACCGAGAAGACCGCCGTGTGGGACATCGGAGCCGTCCTGTCCACGGTGGCCGACGCCGCCGGCGACGAATTGTTGGAGCGCGTGCTGTTCCAGCTGCCGCCCGGCTACGACGTCCTGTTCGGCCGCCCCGCCCCCGACCACCGATCCTGACCGCTTTCGTGCCGCCGCGTGCACCGCGGCGGCCCGTATCGGAAGGCCACCGCCATGACCCGGCACCGCCGCCTGATCCAGCAGGTCCGCACCCTTGGCCGCCACCCCAGCGACGAGGAAGCGGAACGAGTCCTCGACACCGTCCTGGCCGTCCTCGGCTCCCAGCTCACCGGCGACGAACGCTGCGAGCTGGCCGCCGCGCTGCCCGAGCGGGCCCGCGCCGTCCTCGCCTCGCAGATCCCCCTGCCCGAACCCGTCGCCGCCCCCGCCTTCGTCGAAGCCGTCGCCCGAGCCCTGAACATCAGCCTCACCAGCGCCCGCTGGGATGCCTCCTCCGTCCTGGCCGCCCTCGCCGATCTCGCCGGCGATAGGCTCACCGACCGCCTTCTCGCTTGCCTGCCCAGCGGCTACGCGCTCCTGTTCGGCCGCGCCGACCTCGCCGCCGCCGCTTGAACCCCACCCAGCAGCGCGGGCGGGTCCAGGCGGCGGGCGCCGGACGTCACCGGCCGCGGGTCCGCCCCAGGTCGGCCTCCAGCTCCTCCACTCGGGCCTGGAGATCGAGCACCCGGCGCGCCCCTTCCAGGGTCAGTCCCTCGCCGATCAGCTTGACCAGTGCGGCAATGCGGTTGATCTCCCGGCGCGAGTAGCGCCGCTGGCCGCCTGCCGAGCGCACGGGCACCACCGCGCCCAGCTCGTCCAGTCGCCTCAGGAACGCCACCCGGACGTGCAGCATCGCGGCAACCTGCCCCACCGTGTACAGCGCGGCATCCGCGTCATCAATGGGCAGCTCCACCACCGCGACCTCACCTCGCCGCTCGATGAAATGAAACCTCACTTCCACGTTACAGATTTCCTCCAGCCACGGCGTCGACTTACCCTTGATGTCATGAGGCTCAAGTTTCCTTCCTCCCGGTGAGGCAAGACGGGAGGGATGGCAAGAGAGGAGGCCCGTGATGGCACGCGCAGTCGGTATCGACCTGGGAACGACGAACTCGGTGGTCTGCGTGCTGGAGGGCGGCGAGCCGACCGTCGTCACGAACGCCGAAGGCGCGCGCACCACCCCGTCGGTGGTGGCCTTCGGCAAGGGCGGCGAGGTGCTGGTCGGCGAGGTCGCCAAGCGGCAGGCCGTCACCAACGTTGACCGCACCGCGCGCTCGGTGAAGCGGCACATGGGCGAGAGCGGCTGGCACTTCCCGGAGAAAGGGGACGTGGACGGCAAGAGCTACACCGCGCAGGAGATCTCCGCGCGGGTGCTGCAGAAGCTGAAGCGCGACGCCGAGTCCTACCTGGGCGAGGACGTGACGGACGCGGTGATCACCGTGCCCGCGTACTTCAACGACTCCCAGCGCACCGCGACCAAGGAGGCCGGCGAGATCGCGGGCCTGAAGGTGGCGCGGATCATCAACGAGCCGACCTCCGCCGCCCTGGCGTACGGCCTGGACAAGGAGAACGACCAGACGGTGCTGGTCTTCGACCTCGGCGGCGGCACGTTCGACGTGTCGCTGCTGGAGATCGGCGAGGGCGTGGTGGAGGTGAAGGCCACCTCCGGCGACACCCACCTCGGCGGTGACGACTGGGACCAGCGGATCATCGACCACCTGGTCAAGCAGTTCAAGAACGGCTACGGCATCGACCTGTCCAAGGACAAGATGGCCGTGCAGCGCCTCCGCGAGGCCGCCGAGAAGGCCAAGATCGAGCTGTCCGCCGCCACCGAGACGACGATCAACCTGCCCTACGTCACGGCCTCCGCCGAGGGCGCGCTGCACCTGGACGAGAAGCTCACCCGCGCCCAGTTCCAGCAGCTCACCGCCGACCTGCTGGACCGCTGCGAGGGCCCGTTCCACCAGGCCGTCAAGGACGCCAAGATCGAGGTCCCCGACATCGACCACGTGATCCTGGTCGGCGGCTCCACCCGGATGCCGGCCGTCACGGACCTGGTGAAGAAGCTCACCGGCAAGGACCCGCACAAGGGCGTCAACCCTGACGAGGTCGTCGCCATCGGCGCCTCGCTCCAGGCCGGTGTCCTCAAGGGCGAGGTCAAGGACGTCCTGCTGCTGGACGTCACCCCGCTGTCGCTGGGCATCGAGACCAAGGGCGGCATCATGACCAAGCTGATCGAGCGCAACACCACGATCCCGACCCGGCGCTCGGAGGTCTTCACCACCGCCGAGGACAACCAGCCCTCGGTCACCGTGCAGGTGTACCAGGGCGAGCGGGAGATCGCCGCGTACAACAAGAAGCTCGGCATGTTCGAGCTGGCCGGCATCGCCCCGGCCCCGCGCGGCCTGCCGCAGATCGAGGTCACCTTCGACATCGACGCCAACGGCATCATGCACGTCGGCGCGAAGGACCTCGGCACCGGCAGGGAGCAGAAGATGACCGTCACCGGCGGCTCCGCCCTGCCCAAGGACGACATCGACCGCATGATCCGCGAGGCCGAGCAGCACGCCGAGGAGGACCGCCGCCGCAAGGAAGCCGCCGAGACCCGCAACCAGGGCGAGCAACTCGCCTACACCACCGAGAAGTTCCTCACGGACAACCAGGGCAAGGTCCCGGCCGACGTGCAGAGCGAGGTGGAGGCCGCTCTGACGGAGCTGAGAGAGAAGCTCAAGGGCGAGGACACCGCCGCGATCCGCGCGGCGAGCGAGAAGGTCGCCCAGGTCAGCCAGAAGCTCGGCCAGGCCATGTACGCCCAGACCGCCCCCGGTGCACCGGGCGGCGCGACCGGTCCGCAAGGCTCGGAAGAGGAGGTCGTGGACGCCGAGATCGTGGACGAGGACGAGCACAAGGGAGGCGGCACCGCACCCTGACGGTGGGCTGCCCGCCGGCGGTGGCGGCGGGTCGTCCGCGCCCTTCACGACCACCGCGTGGCGGAACCGCTCGACCAGGCCTTCGCCCGCATCGAGCACCTGCGGCCGCGATGACCCGCCCCGGTACGCGCGAACGCCGGTGTGCCACCTCGGATCCGAGAGGGCGCACCGGCATTCGTACGCGGTCCCGGTCTCAGCCCTTGCGGCGGGCGGCCGCGGCGCCGTAGCGGCGCTCGAAGCGCTCGACACGGCCCGCGGTGTCGAGCACGCGGGACTGGCCGGTGTAGAAGGGGTGGCTGGCGGAGGAGATCTCCACGTCGATCACGGGGTAGGTGTTGCCGTCCTCCCACTCGATGGTGCGGTCACTGGTGACGGTGGACCGTGTGAGGAAGGTCAGCCCGCCGACGCGGTCACGGAAGACGACGGGGCGGTAGGCGGGGTGGATGCCGGGCTTCATCGGATTCTCCTTGGCTGGGCGGGGTCGGGGTCAGCGTTCCTCGCGGAACTCGGTGTGGCGACCGAGCACGGGGTCGTACTTGCGCAGGACGAGCCGGTCCGGGTCGTTGCGCCGGTTCTTGCGGGTCACGTACGTGTGGCCGGTACCGGCGGTGGACCGGAGTTTGATGATCGGGCGCAGGTCGTTGCGGGCCACGGCGTCCTCCTGGGGCGGATCGGTGACGGTTGAGCCACCATCATAGCGAAATGGTTTTCGTTTCCATCAGGCGTGTAGGGTGGCAACGTCACCTGCGGCCACGGCATTCCCGGGCCGAGGCCGCGATCCTGGTCCCGATCGAGATCGACGGCCGTCGCCACCTCGTCCCCCAGCACTTGGTCCGCGCCTACCAGCGCGGCCTGCTGGCCGCCGACGAGAGGTGAGCACGGCGGGGGCGCCGGCATCGGCAGGGCGCCGGCCTTCCCGCCGCGCAGGGCCCTGGCCTGCTACAGTCGTGGGAGTTGCAGTAGTGGTTCCCATGAACTTTGTGTGCGCCTGCTGATGTATTGCAGGCGCATTTTTTGTTCCCCGGCTCTTCCCCGGTGGGCGCTCCATGCGGTGACTCGAAGCCCGCGCCGTGCGTGCTTCGGACAGTCCCTTGAAGGAGATTTCTAATGGCTAATGGCACTGTGAAGTGGTTCAACTCGGAGAAGGGCTTCGGCTTCATCGAGCAGGAGGGTGGCGGCCCCGACGTCTTCGCCCACTACTCGAACATCAACGCCAACGGCTTCCGTGAGCTGCTCGAGGGCCAGAAGGTCGAGTTCGACGTCACGCAGGGCCAGAAGGGCCCGCAGGCCGAGAACATTCGCCCGCTGTAGTTCTTCTGCCACGGCACCCGCCTGGCAGTGAGGGGCCCGCACCGCGCACACGTGCCCGGTGCGGGCCCCTCGGTCATCGCGCCACGGTGGCGGAGCCGTGCGCACCGCGGGCGGTGAGCCCGCGGGCGACCCCGTCCGCGAGCAGCAGCAAGGCGGCGGTCACCAGCGCGGCCATGTGTTCGTAACCCGCCAACACCGGGTCCACCGCCGTGATCGCGGCCGTCAGCAGCACCACGCCCAACGCGGTCCAGCGCGCCCCGAACCGCCAGGCGACCAGCAGTCCCAGCCCGATCACGGCCGCCGACGGCCCGGTGTCCCGGACCTGGGCGAACGCGGCGGGCAGGTGGAGCAGGTGGCCGGGCGGCCGGGACACCCCGAAGCGCGCGTAGCAGGTGCCCACCAGCGAGCAGGTGTACCCGACGGCGAGCGTGCGCCACGGGCCGAGGGTCAGCTCGGCGATCGCGAAGACCACGAACACCTGGGCCAGCGCCCCCCAGACCGGGAGGCCCAGGGCCGGCACGAATATCGAGACCGGGAAGCGCGGCAGCGCGACGTCCCACGGCTCGGCGGCCCGGACCACGCCTATCCGGGAGACGAAGGCCGCCCCGCTCGGGAACTCGTCGACCGCCGCGAACAGCAGCACCAGGCAGCTGGAGACCACGGTGAGGGTCAGTGCGGCGGCGCCCCTGGCCCGCAGCCGGGCGTGCGCACGGCGGTAGAGCGGGCCCCACTCGCTCTCGGCCGCGCGCCGGATGCCGGGATCGTTCACGACGGTCCTCCAGTCCCGATCAGGAGCCGATGGTGGCCGCACGCCGGTCCGCGGCACCGGCGGGCGGCCGGACGTCGGAGCCCGAGGTGCACGGCCGCAGCAGCGCGAAGTAGGCCAGGGCCGGTCCGGACTGCCGGATGACGTGCAGGCCGACGGCGTTGGCGTGCCGGGCCAGGGTCGCCGGGCGGATCCGGTGGCGGTCGAAGAACTCGCCGACGACCAGGCGACCGGTCGGCTTGAGGACCCGGCGCAGCTCGCTCAGGGCGGCGGGGACGTCCGGGATCTCTCCCAGCGCGGTGACCAGGTAGGCGGCATCGAACGTGGCGTCGTCGAAGGGGAGTTCGCGCGCGTCGGCCAGGGTGGGGACGATGGTGTCGAGGCCGGATCCGGCGGCCCGGCGCATCACGTGGTCGAGCATCTCCTGCTGGATGTCGACGATGTCCAGCCGGCCGTCGGCGCCGAGCCGGGGCGCCACCCGGAGCGATTGCAGCCCGGTGCCGGGACCGATCTCCAGCATCCGCTCGCCGGGCAGCGGCTGGAGCTGCTCGGCCAGCCGCTCCCAGGACAGGAACGGCAGCGGCAGGTCGAGCAGTCGGTGCTGCGCGTAGGGGTACGGCGCGGAGTCGGTCACCCACCAGGCGGTGGCCGCGGCCGCGACCGAGGCGCCCGCAAGGGCCCAGGTGCCGGCCTTGCCGAACGGGGCGCGCAGGGGTGAGGAGGGGTGGCGCATGGTTCTTCTCCAACGTCGGTCGTCGGCGTGGGGCGGTGGTGCCCGCTCAGTGGATGTGCATGCCTCCGTCGGAGGCGGCCACGGTGAGGGAGGTCGACGCGCCGTCGGAGTTCGGCAGGTCGATCCGCGGCGCGGAGCTGCTGCGGTGGGCGTCGATCCGGTAGCCGGTGCTCGAGGGCACCCGCGAGGTCGCACCGACCATCTGCCCTCCAGCCAACAGCAGTTCAGCCGGGCCGGACACGTGGCAGGCCCACCGAACCGGGGTACGGACAACCCCCCTGTCAGTCCCCGCCGTTGTCGTCGGGCGGGGTGGTGGTGCCGGTGGTGTCGGCCGGGGCGGCAGCGGCCCGCGGCTGCGCGGCGGCGCTGACTCCGGACGCGATGGCGGGCGTGACGAGGGTGAGGGTGATCGCCGCCGGTGCGGCGGCGGCCGCGGCCACGAGGCACTGGACCCAGCAGGGGCGACCGGCCGAAGTCACCGCTGCACCGGCCGACTTCGCCTCCTCGCCGGACTCATCCGGCATCCGTGATCCACCCCCGGAAGGTGCCGTCATCACCGTCATCACCGTCATCACCGTCATCGCCGGCGTCATCGGCCTGGACGGACTGGCCGGGGCGACCGCCGAACTGGGCGCGCCGGAGCGGCACGCGAAGATCAGCGTCGACCCCTCGCTGGTCGCCGGCTGATCGTCCGAACGACGGTGGCGCCCCCGGGAGATCCCGGGGACGCCACCGTCGTTCGCGGCACGGGCGTTCTCAGTGGACCGCGATGTCGCCGCGCGTGGTCTTCACCACCACACTGTGCGGCGCGTCCGTGGCGGTGTTCGGCAGCGAGACGCTCGGCGACGACCAGGAGCTCTGCGCGTCGACGCGGTAGGAGGCGTCGTGAGGCACCTTGAGGTCGACCCGGCCCCAGTCCGTGGTGACCTTCAGGGAGGCGGGTGCCGCCGTGAAGGAGGCGCTGACCTCGCCGTCGGTGGTGATCACCTCGGCGTCCGGGGCGCTGCTGTCGGCGAGGGTCACCGCGCCGTACGTGCTCCGCACGGTCAGCGGGCCGGACGACTGGTCCACCTCGACCCCGCCCCGCCCGGTGGCCAGATCCAGCCGGCCGGTCAGACCCTTCGCCTGGATCCCGGCGCCCCCGGTGCTCACCTGCGCGGCCAGGCCGGCCGGCACCGTGACCTGCAGGTGCCCCGAGCAGTCGTCGGAGCAGCCGGCGGTGACCGTGACGTCCGACCCGGACCGGGTGACGGAGACCTGCGGGACACGGCCCGTGTAGCTGCCGCTCATGGCCACCGTGACCTGCGAGGAGTTGTCCTGGCTCAGCGTCACGCCGAGTCGGTCGGTCTGGACCGTCACCCGGTCGGCGCCGGCCGCGTCCTGCTGCCAGTCGCCGCTGTACGGGTGGTGCGCCGGAAGCGAGTCGACCACGATCCAACTGGCCACGGAGACGACCGCGACGAGGGCGGCCAGCCCTATGAGGAGGCATCCGCGGCGCTTCATCGGTGTGGTACTGATCTCAAGCTCCCAGGTAGCGCAGGACCGCGAGCACGCGGCGGTGGTCTCCCGCCTCCTGCTGCAGATCGAATTTCACGAAGATGCTGCGGATGTACTTCTCCACCGCCGCCGTGCCGATCACCAGATCGGCCGCGATTCCGGCGTTGGAACGGCCCTCCGCCATGGCCGTGAGGACCTCCCGTTCGCGCGGCGTCAGGGTGGACAGCGGATCCCGCTGCCGGCTGCCGGCCAGCAACTGCTTGACCACCTCCGGGTCGAGGACCGTCTCGCCCGCGGCGACCCGGCGCAGCGCGTCCACGAACTCCTCGGCGTCCGACACCCGGTCCTTGAGCAGGTAGCCGACCCCGTTGTCATTGGTGTTGACCAGGTCGATGGCGTAGCGCTCCTCGACGTAGTTGGAGAGCACCAGGACACCGGTCTCCGGCCAGCGGGCGCGTACCGCCAGTGCGGCGCGCAGGCCCTCGTCCAGGAAGGTGGGCGGCATCCGGACGTCCGTCACACAGGCGTCCGGCCGGTGTTCGGCCACCGCGCGCAGGAGTTGCTCCCCGTCGCCGACCGCGGCGACCACCTCGATCCCCTGTTCGCTGAGCAGCAGTTCGATGCCCTGGCGCAGCAGCGCGGAGTCCTCGGCCAGCACTACCCGCATGGCAATTCCACCTCGATCACGGTCGGTCCACCCACCGGACTGCTGAGCCGGAACCGCCCGTCCACCCCGGACACCCGGTCCGCCAGACCGGTTAGACCCGTGCCGGCCGTGAGATCGGCTCCGCCACGTCCGTCATCGCCAACCCTAACGTTCAATCGGGCGCCCTCCCGGCGGATCTCCACCAAGGCGCGGGTCGCACGAGCATGCTTGGCCACATTGGTGAGCGCCTCGGTCACCGTGAAGTAGGCGACCGCCTCGATGGTGGGGGAGGGGCGCGGCTCCACCAGGACGTCAAGGCGCACCGGCACCGGTGCCAGCGCGGCGACGGCGGAGAGCGCCGCCTCCAGGCCGCGGTCGGTCAGCACCGGCGGGTGCAGGCCACGGGCCAGGTTGCGCAACTCGGCGATGGTGCTGAGGGTTTCCCGCCGGACGTCCTCGACCAGCTTGTTGGTCTCGTGGTCGCCGGACTTCTTCAACCGCGAGCTGACCCGGCCCAGGGTGATCGACATCGCCACCAGCCTCTGCTGGGCACCGTCGTGCAGGTCCCGCTCGATCCGTTTGCGCTCCGCCTCGGCGGCGTCCACCACCCGGGCGCGGCTCTCCGTCAGATCGTTGATCCGCTGCTCCAGCTCCATGCCGCGGGGCCTGGAGAGCAGTGCGACGGCCAGCGCGGTGTCCAGTGCCAGCAGGAGTTTGACGATCAGGGGGGAGAGGACCGCGCCGACCAGCAGCGCCACCGCCGCGACCAGCAGCGCCCGGGGCAGGGAGTCCACCAGGAACGGCCCGAGCTGGGCCTGCCCGCCGGGCAGGCCCCGGTAGTAGGCCGGAAGCAGCACCAGGGTCAGCGGCACGGCCCAGATCAGCGCCACCCCGACCACGGTCACCGCCGCCACCGGCATCAGCAGTAGTTGGTAGCCGATCAGCCGCCAGGTGCAGGGGTTGTGGACGAGCGACTGCAGCGACTTGACCAACCGCCACGAAGCGACCGGCGCCGGCAGCTCGTCGAGCTCCAGCCCGCAGGTCACGGCGAACCGGGCGCGCTCGACGGCGGCCAGCCGGAACAGCGCCCACCCCGCGGCCACCGTGAGCGGCAGGCCCACCAGGCCGGCCGGCGCCAGGCAGACGGCGACGACCAGCACGACCAGCACGGCCAGTCCCGCCAGCGCCACCAGACCGTCAAGTGCCAGGTGGATCGACGCCCGCCACAGCACGGGGGAGGCCAGCGCGCGCAGCGGATTGCCCGGCACCACCTCGCGGGGTGGCCGGGCGTCCCTCCAGGCCATGCCGGTGGCACGGCCGGCGATGTTCTCGGTCAACTGCTTCGGACCCGCTCTCGTGGGCAGTGCGGGCGGCGACCAGGTCACCGTCCGCGCCTCGGTTCAACAGGGGGACGGTACCCAACCCGACCACCCGTCGACAGCGAGGAGAGCCCACCAGCGGGGGGTAGGGTCTACCCCCGTCCGGCCGGTGGGTTCACGCTGCCGACCCGGCGCCGCCCGGTGCGACATCGTGGGGTCATGACCGATCGACACTCGAGCGCCGCCGTCCGTCCCGGCCCGGCCGGCAGGACCGACGACATCGAGCAGTTCCTCGCGCACTACGGGGACACCATCGACGACCGGGTCGCCGAGATCGTCGAGGAGGTCCTCGGCGAGCAGCTGAGGGGGTACCGGCGCGACGTCGTGCTGCCGGTCACCGTCGCGCTGCTGGCGGCCGCGGCCGTCTCGCTGGCGCTCATGTGGTGGAGCCCGTGGACAGTCCCCCTGGTGTGGGCCGCCACCTCCGTCATCTGCGGGTCGCTGTCACAGAGTGCCCGGATCCCGCGCCGCTCGTGACGGGCCGCGGGTGTCGGCGTGCAGCAGTCGTTCCGGAGCGACTGCTGTGCCAAGGGGCGATCAGACGAGTCGGCTGCGGTACGGGTCGGCGGGCCCCAGGGGCGGGCACTTCTACCCGCTCGGCCGCACCACCGCCTTCGGCCCGGCCACCCCTCAGGGCTGGAGCCTGGGCACCGGACAGTCCAGGCTCGAACCCCGCCTCGCCGACGCCACCGCGTGGCAGGAGCACGACCCGCCCGCCACCCGCGCCCTGATGGACCACGGCGTGCACTCGATGATCGCGGCCCCGCTGCTGGCCCGTGGCATCCTGCTCGGGGTCGCCGAGTTCTGGCGTGCGGACACCTCGGCGCCCTTCGAGGAGGACGACCGCTCGGTGGCCGAGGACCCGCCTCCTAGGAGTGGTGGCTCCGGTGGGCCCAGGAGGGGTCTGTGCCCCGTTCCTCCTGGGGCGCGTACGGCTGGGGGTAGGGGTGGGCGTCCTGGTGCGGCGGCGCGGGCCACCGGGAGCAGGGCGGCGACTGCGGTGAGTGCGGTGTGTCCGTGCGGTGCTGGTCGGTGGGTCGGGTGGTCGTGCGTCCGGGGCGCAGGGGCCACCACAGGCCGCGGCCGAGGACCGCGGCCAGGGCGGGCACCAGCACGATGGACAGCAGGAACGCGGAGAGCAGGATGCCGAGCGCCGTGGCGAAGCCGATCTGCTGGGTGGAGGGTTGCGGCGTCACCGCGAGGCCGGCGAAGGAGCCGGCCAGGACGAGGCCCGCCGTCGCGATGGCCGGGGCGGTGTGCCGCAGGGCGCGCGCGACTGCTGCCCGGGGCGGCCCGGGGTGCTCCATCTCTTCCCTGATCCGGTCGCTGATCAGGATGTTGTAGTCGGTGCCGAGCGCGACCACGAACAGGAACAGGACCAGGGGCAGCGTGAAGTTGACGCCCGGCTTGTCCATCGCGTGCTGGAACAGCAGGGCGGCCGCGCCGAGGGTGGCCGCGAAGCCGAGGCCGACGGAGAGCATCAGGACCACCGGTGCGAGCAGGCTGCGCAGCAGCAAGAGGAGGATCAGCCCGATCAGTACCGCCGCGACCGGGAAGACCAGCCGAAGGTCGCGGCCGACGGCGGTGGAGACGTCGGCGAAGACGGCCGGGGTGCCGCCGACGTGCGCGGTCAGGTCGGCGGGTGTGCTCTGGGCGACGGCTGCGCGGATCGGGCCGGAGACCAGGTCGCGGGCCTGCTGGGACTGCGGGTCCTCGGTGAGGAACAGGTCGATCCGCGCGGCCTGCCGGCTCTCGCTCAGGACCGGCTTGGCCACCTGGCCGACGCCGGCGACCCGGGTGAGGCGCTGGGCCAGGCCGTCGAGTGCGCCGGGGGAGAGGGGGCCGGCGTTCTTCGTTTCGACGTAGACGCTGGTCGGGTCCGCCACGCCGGCGGGCAGGGCGCGCGAGATTTCGAGGGCGGTGGTCTGGGACGCGGTGCGTGGGCCGCCGCCCAGGCCGTAGTCCATCTTGATCCCGGCCAGCCCGCCGGCCAGGGCGCCCAGGAGGGCGATCGAGGCGAGGACCATGGTCAGCGGGCGGCGGGCCACCAGGTCGGCGAATCGGGCCGCGGTGCCGTCGCGGGGCTCGGCCTTGAGGGCGCGTGAGGGCCAGAAGAGTTTGCGTCCGCACGCCGCGAGCACGGCGGGCATCAGGGTGAGGCTGGCCAGCAGCATGACCAGGACCGAGACCGCGACGGCCGGGCCGAGCACCCGGAACTGGCCGAAGCCGGCGATCCCGAGGGTGGCGAAGGCGGCGACGATGGTCAGCGCGGCCGAGGTGACCGCGGTGCCGACCTTCTGACTGACCTCGGCGGCGGTGGTGCGGTGGTGGCGATCGGGTCGGGCCCGCAGCTGCTCGCGGAAGCGGAACATCAGGAACAGGAAGTAGTCGATGCCGATGCCCAGGAGCACCACGCCGATGAGGCTCGGTACGGAGGGGTCGAGCTTGATGCCGGTGAGCAGCGCGGTGCCCACGACCGCGCCGGCGGCCACGCCGCTGATGAGGGCCACCGAGACCAGCGGCAGCAGGGCGGCCAGGACGCTGCGGAACACCAGGACGTGGAGCAGCACGATCAGGGCGACGGCGCAGGCGGAGGCGATGGTCGCGAGGGTCTTCCCGTCGTCGGCGGAGTCGACCTGGTCGGCGAGTGCGCCGGTGAAGCCGGTTCGCAGGCCCTGGGCGGCGAACTCCGCCCGGGCGTTGTCCCGGAACGCCCGGAAGGTGTTCTCCAGGCCCGGGTCGGCGGGGTTTCCGGTGAGGTTGGCGGAGAGCAGCTCGAAGGTTCCGTCAGGTGCCGCCATGGCCGGGCCGACCTGGGGGATCTGCGAGTAGTCCCGCTGAAGGGGCGCCGCGTCCTTGGGCTTGGGCATGGTGACCTTCAAGCGGCTCAGCCGCTTCGCCCCGGCGTCGATCTGCTCGTGGTCCGCGGGGGTCAGCGCCCGGCCGTCGGTCCGCGCCACCAGGACGGTCACCGGGTTGGCGTCGGGTTTCGTCCCGAAGTGGTCGTGGGCGATCTTCATGGCGGCGGCCGAGTCGTAGCTCTTCGGCAGGAAGTCGGCCGTCTGCGTCTGGGTCACCCGGTAGATCAGGGTCTGGCTCAGGACGGTCAGGAGCATTCCCAGGACCGCCCATGCGGCGATCACCTTCCACGGATTTCTGGTGGAGAATCCGGTCAGGGCGCGGATCACGATGTCCTCCGGCTGCGGTGCTGTCGCCGGGGGTTCCGGCACGTCTCCAGACCATCACGCCGTACCGGGCCTTCTCGTCCGAGCGGAGGAGGAGAACGCCGTCAGGACCTGGGCCCGGCACACGGCGGTGACCAGGACCAGGGGCCTGGTCGGGGATCGGTCCCGGGTGCCTGCCCGGGACCGGGAACCGCTGCGAGAATGACCGCGGACGCTTTCCCCCGGGGACCGCAGGCCGTTGCGGGAACGGCACACGACTCACGGTAGACGGTCACGGTGAACCGGCGAAGGCCAGTGCCGACCGGCCACAGAAAGGACCAGCACCAGCATGTCGACGCACCACCGGCCCCTGCCGCCGTCGCCGAGAGCCGACGGCGTGCCCTGGACGGCCAGTGATGCGCTGGTGGCCGTCGGGGCGGCCGCCCTGGACCTCCTCGGCTACACGGTCGGCGGTCCGGACGGAAGCCAGCCGATCGCCCTGACCGCCCTGGTTCTGCTCGTACTGGCGGCCATGCCGCTGCTCACCAGGCGCCGCTACCCGCTGGCGTCACTGGCGGGTGTGCTGGTCCTCGGCCTGGCACTGAACCTGAGCGGGCCGGTGCCGCAGCACTTCAACTCCACGCTGTGCGTCGCGCTGTTCGCCGTGGCCCGCTCCCGCGGCATCGCGGTGGCGGCGCCGGCCGCCCTGGTGGCGGCCGCCGTGCCACTGCTGGGCCGGGGGCATCCGCTGCCCCCTCCGGTGGGGGAGATGGCGGTCAACGTGTTCGCCGCGGCGCTGGTCGTCGCCGCGGCCGAGGTGCTGAAGCGTTGGCAGCACGAGATGGAGGTCAGGCGCAGGCTGCTGGCCGACCGCGCGGTGGCGCAGGAACGGCGCCGCATCGCACGGGAGTTGCACGACATCGTGGCGCACCACATCACCACCATGCAGCTGATGGCCGGCGGTGCCAGAGCGAACCTCGGGAATGACACCGAGGTGGTGCGCGACGCCCTGGTCACGCTGGAGGGCTCCGGGCGGATGGCGCTGCGCGAGATGCGCCAACTGCTCGACGTGCTCCGGGCCGGCGACGCGCCGGAGGAGGCGGACGGGGCGCCGTCCGCGCCGCAGCCCGGTGTCGGGCACGTCGCAGGGCTCGTCGAGGAGTCCCGCAGGGCCGGTCTGCCCACGGAGTTCGCCGTCCTGGGGGAGGAGCGTCCGCTGCCGCCGAGCACCGGCCTGGCGGTGTTCCGGATCGTCCAGGAGTCCCTCACCAACACCCGCAAGCACGCCGGCCGGGCCGAGGCGCGGGTCCAGCTGACGTACCACCCGGACCGGGTCACCGTCGAGGTGTCCGACAACGGCGCCGCCGCGCCGGCCGACACCCTGGTGGGGGCCCTGGCGGGGGCGGGCAGTGCGGCCGGACCGAGGGCGGGCCGCACCGGGTACGGTCTGATCGGCATGCGCGAACGCGTCGCGCTGCTGGGCGGCAGCATGGTGGCCGGCGGCGTCGACGGTGGTGGCTTCCGGGTGGTGGCCAGCCTGCCGGTGGCGCCGGCCGACGGAGAGGAACTGCTCGGATGACGGAAACCCCGGAGCGGATCAGGGTGCTGATCGCGGACGACCAGCCGCTGGTGCGGCGGGGCCTGGCCCTGATCCTGGCACCGGACCCGGCGTTCGAGGTGGTGGCCGAGGCGGACGACGGGCAGCGAGCGGTCGACCTCGCGCACCGGCACCGGCCGCACGTCGTCGTGATGGACATCCGGATGCCGGTTCTCGACGGGGTCCAGGCGACCGAGCGGATCACGCGGGAGCTGCCCGCCTGCAGGGTCCTGGCGCTGAGCACCTTCGACATGGACGAGTACGTGGTGGCTGCCCTGCGCGCCGGCGCCTCCGGGTTCCTGCCCAAGGACGTCTCCCCGGAGGAGCTCTCGGCGGCCGTGCGCACCGTGCACACCGGGGAGGCGGCGGTGGCGCCGCGCCTGCTCACCCGGTTGATCTCCACGTACGTCACCACGCCCCGCCTGCCGCAGCCGTCCTCACCGGTGCCGGTGTCCGACCTGGGTGAACTGACGCCCCGTGAGATCGAGGTGTGGCACCTGCTGGCCACCGGCCTCGACAACGCCGAGATCGCGTCGGCGATGGGCATCAGCGTCTCCACGGTCAAGAACTACATCACCAGCATCTTCGCCAAGCTGAGTGTCCGCGACCGCGCCCAGGCGGTGATCGCGGCTTACGAGTCGGGCCTGGTGGAGGCCCGGCGCGCCAACCCGGCGGGCTGAAAGCGGGCCGGCCGGCCGCCGCCGGGCCGGGCAGGGTCGAACCGGGCCCGGCTGAGAGGTCGCGCAGCGGGGCATGGACGGGTACCCCGGCGGGAAAGCGGGCAAACGGCCCCGGCGATCACGGAGTTGTTGCGACGCTCCGTGACTGCCGGGGCCTGGGCCCGTTCCGCTCCGAGGGGTGGGTCAGCGGCAGAGGGCCGCGTCCAGGGCGTCCGCCATGTGCTGCGCGCCGACCTCGCCCGGGACGGCGGTGACCGTGATGGCGGCGGCGCGACCGTCGTCGGTGACCCCGTTGCGGGAGCGGTATCCCGCGGTGGTCCCGCCGTGGCCCCAGAAGAGGCCGCCACAGGAGAGCGGCCTGCTCTGCAGGCCCAGCCCGTAGCGGACCCCCGGGCCCAGGGGCTCGGCGGGGACGGTGGTGCGCATCTCGGCGAGCTGCGCCGCGGGCAGGAGCCGGCCGCCGAGGAGCGCGGCGTAGAACGAGTTGAGGTCGGTGTTGGTGGAGACGACCGCCCCCGCCGCCCAGGCCGGCGAGGAGTCCATCTCGGTGTAGTCGACCGGAGGCGCGTCCGGCGAGCTGCGGTAGTAGCCGTGCGGGTGGGCCTCGTGGACGCTCATGTCCCCGGGGGCGGGGAAGTAGGTGTGGCGCAGGCCGATGCGGTCGATGACGTGCCTGGTGATCTCCTCGCCGGTGGGCCGCCCGGTGACCTTCTGGACTAGGAGTCCGGCGACGATGTAGTTGGTGTTGCTGTACTCCCAGCCGGTACCCGCGGGGAAGTGGGCCTTCTGGGCGAGGGCGCTGTCGAGGAGGTCGCGGGGCTCGAAGTAGCGGTACTGGATCGTGGGGAAGTCCGGGAGTGCGGGGGTTCCCATGTAGTCGGGCAGGCCGCTGGTGTGCTGGAGCAGCTGACGGACGGTGATGTCGCGCCCGTCGATGCCGTCGCCGCGCAGCAGGCCGGGGAGGTAGGTCTCGACGGGGGAGTCCAGGCCCAGCTTTCCTTCGGCGACGAGCTGGAGGACGACGACGGCGGTGAAGGCCTTGGTGTTGCTGCCGGCGCGGATCTGCCCGTCCACGGGGACCTTGGCTCCGGTGGCGAGGTCGCCGACGCCGGCGGTGTAGTTGCGGGTGCGGCCGTCGCGGCCCTTGACGGAGGCCAGCGCGGCGGGCATGCCGTCGTCCTTCACCAGCGCGTTCAGGCTCGACTGGACGCTGTCCGGCCTGCCGCCCGCGAACGCCGCGGTCGGTGCCAGTGCCGAGGCCGCCACGACGCCGGCGGCCACGGAGGCCACGGCCACCGCCAACCCGCGCCGGCCACGGCGGCGTCGGTCGGCCCGGTCGTGCTGGACGTGCTGGACGTGCTCGTTCATGGGGGAACTCCTCTGCTGGAGGGGGGAATCGGTGGGGCGCGCGGGTTCTGCGCGCAGGGGCGCGCAGAACCCGCTGGTCGTGCCGGTGCGGACGCTCAGGCCGGATCGGGGAGGGTCAGCGGCACAGGGCGGAGTCCACCGTGGCTTCCACGTGCTTCTTGGCCGCGTCATCCGGGATCCTGGTCACCGTGATGCTGATGGCGCGGCCGTCATCGGTGGCGCCCCCGGCGGTGTCGTAGCCCGGAATGGTCCCGCCGTGGCCCCAGTACACGCCACCGCACGGCAGCGGCCGGCTCATCAGGCCCAGCCCGTAGCGGATGCCCGGAGCCACCACGTCGGCGGGGACGGTGGTGCGCATCTCGGCGAGCTGCGCCGCGGGCAGGAGCCGGCCGCCGAGGAGCGCGGCGTAGAACGAGTTGAGATCGCTGTCGGTGGAGACGACGGCGCCCGCCGCCCAGCCCCAGGACGGGTCCAGTTCGGTGTAGTCGCGGAGCGAGCCGTCGGCGTCCCGGTGGTAACCCTTGGGGTGGGCCTCGTGGATGCTCATGTCCCCCGGGGTGGGGAAGTAGGTGTGGCGCAGGCCGATGCGGTCGACGACGCGCCGGTTGATCTCCTCACCCAGTGGCCGCCCGGTGACCTTCTGGATGATCAGGCCCGCCATCAGGTAGTTGGTGTTGCTGTACTCCCAACGCGTGCCCGGGGCGAAGTGAGCCTTCTGGGCGAGGGCCGAGTCGAGCAGTTCACGCGGTTCGTAGTACCGCTTCGGACCGGCGAGGATCGAGCCCTTGTCCACGTACTCGGGCAGGCCGCTGGTGTGCTGGAGCAGCTGACGGACGGTGATGTCGCGCCCGTCGATGCCGTCGCCGCGCAGCAGACCCGGCAGGTAGGTCTCGACGGGGGAGTCCAGGCCCAGCTTTCCTTCGGCGACGAGCTGCAGCACCACGACGGCGGTGAAGGCCTTGGTGTTGCTGCCGATCCGTACCTGCCCGTCCACGGGGACCTTGGCCCCGGTGGCGAGGTCGCCGACGCCGGCGGTGTAGTTGCGGGTGCGGCCGTCGCGGCCCTTGACGGAGGCCAGCGCGGCGGGCATGCCGTCGTCCTTC
>NZ_JBSFKQ010000022.1:56537-110726 GCF_053598615.1 Kitasatospora sp. NPDC001095
TCACCAGCGCGTTCAGGCTCGACTGGACGCTGTCCGGCCTGCCGCCCGCGAACGCCGCGGTCGGTGCCAGTGCCGAGGCCGCCACGACCCCGGCGGCCACGGCGGTCACGACCGCCACCGCCCGGTGTCGGCCGCCCCGGCGGGAGAGTGGGAAACGGCTGTGCGGTGCGTGCTCGTACACGAAAGGACCCCTCCGATGAATGGCGCCGGTGATTCCCGGCCTTCATCAAGAGGACCACTCGGGGGGAGGGGAGTTCGTCCGCACCCAGGACGAAACCGCGCCCGGGAGCAGACTCCGGGAGCCGCCCCGGCCAGGACCGTACTCCTGGCCGGCGGTGCCGATCGGCCCCGGCACCTGGTGGACGGGCGAGCACCCGCTGCGGGCGGCCGTTGCGGGCCCGTGAAGTGTCCGCGGGCCCGCGCCGACGGCGGCCGGCTACTGGCGGGTGCAGGTCGGGTCGGTGTCCGGCAGGCGTCCGCCGGCCAGGTAGGCGTTGACCGTGTCGTCCACGCAGGCGTTGCCGTAGATCCCGTACAGCCCGTGCTGGTCGGCGCCCTGGAGGGTCAGCAGGCGCGAGCCGGGCAGCATGTCGTGCAGGGCGACGCCGCCGCGGTAGGGGGCGCGGGGGTCGCCGGTGGCGGAGAGGATCAGCGCCCGGGCGTTGCGGAGCACCTGGGTGGGCGCCTCGCGCGGGCGGTCCCAGAAGGCGCAGGGGGTGATGTTGTCGAGCAGCGGGCCGAACAGCGGGCTCTCGGCGCGACTGCGCTCGATCTCGCGCCAGTAGTGTTCGGGGTCGCGGGACGCGGTTCCGTCCGCGCACGCGATGGCCTGCATGGCACTGCCGGCCGGCGACCCCTGCGGGCTGAACAGGAATCGCAGCAGGGCGGTGGTGTCCGCGGTCGGGGTGACCGGCCGGCCCGCCGCAGCCTCGGCGAGCATCGCCATCTGCTCGGCGAGGGAGGCCCGTTCCGGGGCGGAGTCGCCCTGGAGCCCCGCGAAGAGCAGCAACGGCACCCGGGAGTCGTCGAGTTCGAAGGCGTCGGCGCCGGTGCCGACGACGAGCGGGCGGTTCGCGGCCGTCTCCACGGTGCGCAGGATCCTGGCGGTCACCTCCTCGCGGGTGCGGCCGAGCCCGTACGTGTCGTGGCGGGCCGCCGCCCAGTCCGCCCAGTCGGCGAACGCGTGCTCGAGCCCGGGCAGCTGGCTCGGGACCAGCGCGGGGCCGACGCGGCCCGGGTCCAGCGCGCTGTCCAGGACCATCCGGTCGACGCGGCCCGGGAACATCTGGGTGTACACCGTGCCGAGGTACGTGCCGTAGGACAGGCCGAGGTAGGAGATCCTCCGCTCGCCGAGCGCGCCCCGGACCACGTCCAGGTCCCGGGCCGTGTCGCGGGTGCTCGCGTACGGCAGCACATCGCCGGCCGCCGAGCGGCACTTGGCCGCGAGGTCCCGCTGGAGAGTGACCTGCCGCTCGAAGCCCGCCCGGCCGGTCCCGGAGGACTGGATGCTGAAGCCGACGGGCCAGCCGCAGTCGATCTGCGCGCTGCGGCCGGCGAAGCGCGGGTCCAGCCCGACGATGTCGAAGCGGTCGGCGGTCTCCTTGAGGGCGGCGTGCACCCGGGGTGGTGCGCCGAGCGTCGGGCTGCCGGGGCCGCCGTCGTTGAGCAGCAGTGCGCCGATCCGGTGGCGGGTGTCGGTGGCCTTGATCCGGGAGAGCGCCAGCGTGACAGTGCGTCCGCCGGGGTCCGCGTAGTCGAGCGGCACGGTGACGTCCGTGCAGCGGGCGCCGGCCCGTTCGAGTGCGGCACCGTCCTGGTCGTCCGGGCCCAGGACGCAGCCGTGCCAGTCGAGGTGCTGCCCGTAGTAGCGGTCGAGCCCCCGGGCGAGGCCTTCCGTGGCTTGCGCGGGCGGCGTCGCGGCGGCGGGCGCGCTCAGGCAGGCCGTGAGGGCGAGGCCGGCCGCGACGGTGCGCCGGAGGATCCGGCACCGTCGGGCGGCGGGAGCGGAGCGGCTGCGCTGGGGGGCGGGCATGAGGCCTCCTCGGCGACGTGGGCCTCTTCCCCGCGGAACCAGCGGAGGAGAGCCCCTGTGATCAGCCTTTCCTTCTCCGTCCCCGGGCCGGATTCGTCGTGGTGGAGCACCCGGGACGAAGCGAAGCACCTGGACCCCGGGGCCGTCATCGAGACGGCCCTGCGGTACAAGTAGTTCAGCCTAGACGCCGAACCGGCCCTGGATGGTGCGGAGTTCGTATTGCGTCGTAGTTCCGTCCCCGTGGTCGACCTCGCGCTCTCCTTTCACGCCGCTCGCCCGTCTTGGGGGCGGCGCCCGGTGGAGTGGGGTGTCAGGACGGGACGGAGATCAGCGCGGTGACGAGTTCCCGGCGGCCGGAGATGGAGAGCTTGCGGTACACGCTGGAGAGGTGGAACTCGACGGTCCGGACGGTCAGGCAGGTCATCTGGGCGATGTGCCGGTTGCTGTGTCCGGCACGGGCCAGGTAGGCGATCTTCTCCTCCTGGCGGGTGAGCTTCGAGGTGTTGGCGGGGGCCTGGAGGCGTTCCAGGGCGAAGCGGATGCGCTTCTGCCAGAAGGCGTTGCGACACTCGTACGCGACCATGGCCGCCTCGACGAGCCGCCTGCGGCCCGCTGACACGTCCTGGCGCCGGATCTGCATCATGCCGAGGTCGTAGAGGGCCTGCATGAACTCGGTGCGCGCGTGGCCCTGGGCCAGCAGTGCCACGGCCTCCTCGAGTGCGGCGACGGAGGTGCCGTCCCGGCGTGCCACGCCCACGGCGTGCAGGGCGATGCCGATGCCGCGCGGAGATCCCCACTTGCTCGCCGCGATGAGCTCCTCCTCGGCGAGGGCGAGTGCCAGGTCGTACCGGCGGATGCCCAGCGCCCCGAACACGGCCCTCGAACGCCAAGGGATCACCGCGGGGTTGACGACGAAGCAGCTGTCGAGGACCCAGCCGCACGCCATGTAGTCGTCGATGGCGTGTCGGAACTGCCCGCCGGCCAGGTGGAGGGCCCCGCGGGCGGCCAGGACGTGGGCACGGTCCGGCAGGTCGGGGTCGAGCGGCCCGGCCAGCTTGCTGTCGAGCAGCACCTGGTGCGCCCGGTCGAGTTCGCCGAGGTGGACCAGCGCCTCGATCAGCCAGGCGATCGCGAGGCAGGCCGACTGCGTGGACGTGCCGCGATCGAGCATGGTCTGGAGCATGTCCGCGGCCTGGCAGGCCCTCCCCGCGAGCAGGCTGCTCCGTGCCCGCAGCAGGGTGAGCAGCTCCCGGCGCGGGGCCGAGCCCGTCCACGCGGGGTCGTCCCGGAGCCTCCTGCACTGCGCGTCGGCGGATTCGAGGTCTCCGGCGTAGAGCAGGGCCAGGATCGCGAGCCAGGTGCGGTGCGGGTTCCGGTGCGGTTCCGCCGTGTCGAGCAGCCATTTGGCCTGCTCGTTGACCATCACGCGGTCGACTCCGCGATTCGCGAACTCGATGGTGCTCAGGGCGAGACTCAACTCGTCGGGTGGCAGGAGTGCGCGGTTCTCGGTGAGGGGGATTCCCGGTACGTAGGTATTCGCCACGTTCCTGGCCGTCGGGAACGCGGGGGCCTCATCGGTTCTGATACCGGCCTTTGTGGTTTGGCAATTCCTATCGTCTCCGGCCATTTTCTGCCACCCCCATAGCTGACGAATGGTGCCACTTCACAACACGACGCGGACTGGGGCGCGTCGGGCCGGTCGCCCGCGGCTGACCTCGGGATCTGCGGCATCGCCATTGATGGCCGTCGGCGGAGGTCGGGCTGGGAACTGCTCGGCGAAACGGGGAGGCCACGACCTGGGCCGTGCCCCCGGTGCCGGCAGGGGATTTGACGGTGATGTCGGTCGGAAAGTTTCGCGAGGCCGTCGCCCCGCCCTTGGGTGAACCCTCTTGCCGGGAGCGGCCCCTGGCTCTGAGAAGCTCCGCGCGGTGAATCTCTATTGATGCTGGACCGATCGGTCCACGTCCCGGTGTGGGAATCATGTCACGATACGAAGCTTCTGTCAAAAGGCAAACAAGCGGTAAGGCGTCGAGCCCCGCGGGGTCATGGGGGAGCCCCGCGGGAGGGGCGGGGAATCTGGTGGAGACCCGTAGAGACGACGCGGCCGGTCCGGGTCCAAGGTCGCCTGACGGGCAGACCCCGGACGCCCAGGACCAGGGAGGAAACGTGGAGCAGTCACAGCGGGTGGTGCTGATCAGCGGTGCGAGCCGCGGGATCGGAGCGGCTACCGCGCGGCAGATGGGAAGGCGCGGCTACCACGTGGTCGTGAACTACCGTCAGAACGCCGACGCGGCAGCGGAGGTGGTGCGTTCGATCGAGGCCGCGGGCGGATCGGCCCAGGCGCTGCGGGCCGATGTCTGCGACCCCGGGCAGGTGTCGGGGATGCTCGACCGCATCCGCGCCGACCGGGGTCGCCTCGACGCCCTGGTCTGCAACGCCAACACGGTGAACCCGCCGTTCGAGCCCCTGCTCACGCTCTCCTGGGACCACTTCATCGGGAAGGTGACCGGGGAGTTGGCGGGAGCGTACTTCCTCACCCAGGCCGTGCTGGGCGCCATGGTTAAGGAGCGCAGGGGCCGGATCGTCTACGTCTCGAGCACCGCGGCGGACACGATCGGCACCGTCGCGGCCCACTCCACGGCCAAGGCCGCGCTCAACACCTTCAGCCGGCACGTCGCGGGCGTCGCCGCCCAGTACGGGGTCGTCGTCAACACCGTCGCCTTCGGCGCGGTGCGGACCGATGCCACCGCGGGTGTCATGACGGACGAGCTCCGCACGTTCATGGAGAGCCGGTCGGCGTCCGGCCGGCTGCTGGAGGCCGACGAGGCGGCCCGCAGCATCGCGATGCTCGCCGACGAGGACTTCAGCGGGTCGGTGGGCCAGGTGCTGCGGGTGGACGGCGGCTTCGAGGTCCTGGACCGGCAACTCAACCCGATGGTGCGGCACTTCGAGTAGACCCGTGGGCGCTCGCGTCGCGCCGGGTGCCCGCCGTGCACCGGGCGTCCCGTGGGGTCGGCCGCCGGCGTCCGGCCCCACGGGAGCGCCGTCAGCGGAAGCTGTGCGCCAGGGGGTGCAGCTGCTGGTCGAGGACCTCGAAGCCGCCGTCGACCCGGATCACCTGGCCGGAGGTGAAGGCGAAGCCGTCGTCGGCGACGAGGGCCACGGCGCGCGCGGCGTCCGCCGGCTCCACCCGGCGTGCCGCCACCGAGCGGTCGGTCGTGTACTTCCAGAACTCCTCGCTGAACTCCGCCGTGGCGTCGGTGTGCACGGCGCCGAGCGCGACGGTGTTCACGGTCACCCCGTGCTCGGCGGCGATGCCGGCGATGTGGCGGCTGAAGGTGTTCAGCGCCGCCTTGGCGACGGAGTGGGGCAGGGCCATGCCGATGGTGTCCGAGGCCGTGCTGGAGATGTAGATGATCCGGCCAGACCGCTGTTCGCGCATGACGGCGAGCGTGTGCTGGGTGAGGAAGAAGGAGCCGGCGAGCTCCCCGTTGACCTTCGCGGCGAAGGCGTCCCAGCTCAGCTCGGCGAAGGAGGCGAAGGGCGGTGTCACGGTGTTGGCGTTGCAGATCAGCAGGTCGATGCGCCCGTGGTCGGCCCGCACCCGCTCGACGAGGGCGCCGACCTGGTCGGCGTCGCAGACGTCGGCCTGCGCCGCCTCGGCCGTGCCGCCGCGCGACTCGATCTCCGTGACCACGTCCGCCGCCGCCTCGGCGTCGCTCCGGTAGTTCACGATCACGTGGTAGCCGCGGCCGGCCAGCTCCTTGGCCGTCGCGGCGCCGATGTTGCGGCCCGCACCACTGATCAGGGCTATGCGCTTCGACTGCTTCACGGTGTCTCCCGTCGGGTGTCGCCGGCGTTCCTGCGGCTCGACCCTAGTCGCGCGGGGGAGTCGGAGGATTGCGGGCCGACCACAGGAAAGGCGTGCGGGCCTTGTGACGCGTGTTCCGCGGCTGCGACTCTCGGTCCGGTTCCGGCAAGAGGCGGAACGGGATCCGAGGCGCTCGGGAGGATGCACGATGGCGGACGAGGTTGACCTGGTGGCACGGATCGACGAACTGTCGGCCAGGGTGCGGGAGCTGGAGGCGATCCGTGAGCTCACGAAGCTGCGCAACGCCTTCCACCACTGCCTCAACTCGCGGGACTGGCAGGGCCTCGGCGCCCTGTTCGCGAAGGACGCGCATCTGGACTACGGAAGCTTCGGCGACGCCCGTGGGCGCGCGGCGATCCAGGAGTACTACAGCGCGCTGCTGCCGAAGATGGTCGAGCTCCAGGGGGCCTCCGAGGTGGCCCTGAGGAACTTCAACCAGGTCCACCAGGTGGAGGTCGAGGGCGACGACCGTGCGTCCGGCGCCTGCTTCTTCGTGGAGCACGTCCGGTTCGACCGGGCGGACCTGGTGCACCAGAGCGTCGGCCGGTTCTCCGACACCTATGTGTTCGAGGACGGCCGGTGGCTGTTCGAGCGTGTCGAACTGGAGCACTACTGGGTGGTTCCGCAGAACAAGGAGTGGCGCTGGCCCTGGTGAGCTCGCACGCGTGCGGCGGATTGACACCCGGATAAAACCGCTACTAGCGTAGTTGCAGTTGGATCGGCGAGGCGACCGTCGCGAAGGGGTCATCACGGTGAGCATCAGCAGCAGGAGCGCGGTCGCGATCCACGCACTCACCATGCTGGGGCGCTGGGACCACTCGCTGACCTCCGTGGAGATCGCGGAGAGCCTGGCCAGCAATCCGGTTCTGGTGCGGCGGATCCTCGGCAGCCTGCGGGACGCCGACCTGGTCCTGTCCACCGAGGGGCGCAACGGCGGCTGGTCGCTCGCCAGGCCCGCCCGCGAGATCACGCTCTACGACGCGTACACCGCGGTGGAGGCGGGGCCGATCCTTTCGCGGCACCCGCATCCGCCGAGCGCGGAGTGCGAGGTGGGGCGGAATATGCAGAAGCTGCTCGAGGCGGAGTTCCAGGACGCGGAGCGGGCCATGAAGGAACGGCTCGGGCGGACGACGATCGCCCACCTCGTCCGGCAAGTGCTGGCCAGTGAGCGGGAGCTCGCACAACGCGTCACCAGCTGACCGATGGCGGAGGCAGTGCCTCCGCCGCCCTTTTGCCCTAACTGTAACTATCATGGTGGCGGAAAGTCACCCGAAGGGCCTGGAATGACTTCCACGTCGACAACGACCGAGCGGACCGGCTCGGGGATGGGCTTACTCGCCGTCCTGATGCCGGCGATCCTCGCCACGGTCACGGCCAGCGACATGGTCAACCTGATGCTCCCGACGATCGGGTCCGAGTTCGGCGCCTCCGAGGCGGAACTCGCCTGGGTCGTCACCGGGTTCCTGCTGATGTTCTCCGTCGGGATCCCCCTGTACGGCCGCATCTCGGACCGGGTGAGCCTGCGCCGGCTCTTCGCGTTCGCGCTGCTCACCTACGCCCTCGGAAGCCTGATCTGCGCGCTCTCCCCGAACCTGGCCGTGCTCGTGGCCGGGCGGATCGTGACGGGCATCGGCGCGGCCGCGATCCCCGTGCTCTCGATCATCGCCGTCACGACGCTGCTGCCGCCGGAGCGGCGCGGTGTCGGGATCGGCGTCGTCTCCGCCGGTGCGGGCGTCGGCACCGCCGCCGGCCCGGCGCTGGGCGGCGGCATCGGGCAGGCGCTCGGCTGGCCCGCGCTGTTCTGGATCATGCTCGTGGTCTCGCTGCTGCTGCTCGTCCCGGCCCTGCGCGTACTGCCGGACGAGACTCCGCAGGGCTCGGGCCGGCTCGACCTCCCCGGCGGCCTCCTGCTCGGCCTCGGAGCCGGCCTCGTCCTGTTCGGCATGACCCGGGCGCAGGTCTCCGGCTTCACCGACCCGCTGGCCTGGGGCAGCCTGTTGGTCGCCGTCGTGGCGCTCGTGGTCTTCGGGCTGCGCACCGTCCGGGTCGACCAGCCGTTCGTCCCGCCGTCGCTGTTCACCAACCGCGTCTACCGGACCGGCATCCTCGTCGCGTTCCTGGCGATGGTCGTCAACCTCGGCGGTCTGGTGTTCGTCCCGCTGCTGCTCGTGGAGGTCAACGAACTCACCCCGGGCAAGGGCGCGTTGGTCATGATCCCGGCCGGCGTCGTGACCGCGCTCCTCTCGCCGTGGATCGGCCGCCTCGCCGGCCGCGTCAACGCGCGGGTCCTGGTGCTCTTCGGGCTCGGCCTCATCGGGCTGTTCTCGCTGTTCCTCTCGTCCTTCACCGGCGGCTCCTCGGTGGTCTTCGCCGGCATCGGGATCCTCGGGCTGAGCATCGGCTTCATGTTCGTGATGACCACCATCATCGGCGCCGCGGCGAGCGAACTTCCGCCCGAGCAGGTCGGTGTCGGCCTCGGGATCCTCCAGGGCGCCCAGTTCCTCGGGGCCGGTACCGGCCCGGCCGTGTTCGGTGTGCTGGTGTCCGCGAGGCAGCAGAGCGGCAGCGACGCCATCAACCCCCTCTTCTCCGGCCACCACGGCTCGGCCTACTCCGACGTCTTCCTGGCCATGGCCGTGGTCGTCGTCCTCACGCTCGTCGTCGCGTCCCGGATGCGTCCCACGGCGGCGGCCGCGGCCGGAGCGAACGACGAGGCGGGAGCGAAGGGCGAGGCCGGAACGAAGGGCGAGGCCGGAGCGAAGGCCGAGACGGCCCCGGTGGCCGCGTCGGCGCAGGAAGTGAACAACGTCCAGTAGGGACGCGACCCGCCCCGTCCGGGGCGCGCCAGATCCACCGAGTGTTGGTTGACGAGCTTGCGAGCGACAAGGGGACCGGCATGGCCACGCAGCGGACTTTCTCTCAAGAGGACAAGGAATACGAGGCGTTGTACGCGGGGCGCGCGTCCTTCGACGGCGTCGCCCCCGGTGAGGTGCTGATCCCCTGGGACATCGGCGAGCCCCAGCGGGCCGTGGTGGACCTGGCGCGCGCGGGCGGCTTCAGCGGCAAGGTGCTCGACGTGGGCTGCGGACTGGGCGAGAACGCCATCCTGCTGGCGGGCCAGGGGTACGAGGTGACCGGCGTGGACGGTTCGCCCAGCGCGATCGAGGAGGCGGTGCGGCGGGCCGCGGCCCAGGGCGCGCGGGTGCGGTTCCTGACCTCGGACGCCACCGAACTGGACGGTGTCGGAAGCGACTTCGACACCGCGCTCGACAGCGGCCTCTACCACTGCCTGAACGACGAGCAGCGCTCGGCGTACGCCGCCGCGCTCCACCGGGTGTGCCGGCCGGGTGCCACGCTGCACCTGTTCTGCTTCGCGGAGTCCATGCCGTCGGGGACGCCGATCGTGGCGGAGGCCCTGGTCAGCGAGGCCAACCTGCACGCGAACCTCGGCCCGCACTGGGAGATCGAGGACATCGCCGAAGCCGTCTTCGCCACGACCTTCACCCGCGAGATCCTGGCCAGGCTGGGCACGGCGGACGCCCCGGACACCGGGGCCAGGCCGGGCCCGGACGCGATCCGGGTGGACGAGCGCGGGCGGGTGCTGACACCGATGTCCCATGTGCGTGCGCGGCGCAGGTGAGGCTCCGTCGTCCTGGGCCGCGCGGGTGGCGCGGCCCAGGGCCCAGGGCCCGCGCACGGCGGCCGCGGTGCGCCGCGAGCGCGGTCGTGACGACCGGTGTTCGGCCGGGACGGGACCGAATGGTCTGCTAGCCTCGGCCCATGGCCCGGAAACCTGCTGCCGGTACCCGCGAGCGCATCCTGGACGCCGCTGCCCACCTCTTCGACCAGCGGGGCGTGCACGCGGTCGGCATGCAGCAGATCATCGACGAGGCCGGCTGCGGAAAGCAGTTGCTCTACCGGGAGTTCTCCGGCAAGGACCAGCTGGTGGTGGCCTACCTCGAGCGGTCCGCCGAGGACTGGGACCGGCTCGTGACCGGTGTGTGCGCCGCGGTGGAGTCGCCGGAGGAGCGGCTCGTCGAGTTGGTCCGGGCGGTCCGGGCCATGGCGCCGAACGCCAGGGGCTGCCCGCTGCGCAACACCCAGGCGGAGTTCCCCGACCCGGACCACCCGGCGCACCAGGTCTCCGTGAAGCACTTCCGGCGCGTGCGCGAGCAACTGCGGGACCTCGCACGCGGAACCGCGGCCGCGAACCCGGAGCGGCTCGGCGACCGGATCATGCTGATCATCGACGGTGTCTACGTGAACGGGTCGACCCTGGGGTCCACCGGCGCCGCGGAAGCGGCCGTCGAGTTCGCCGGCGACGTGGTCCGGGCGGAGATCGCCGCCGCGGTCGGCTGATCTCCTGACGCTGACCCCTTTTCCCGATTTCTCTCTTTCCCGATTTCTCTCTTTTTCGCCATCCGTCCCGGGGTGAAGTCTGCCCGCGGGCGGGAGCTCTTCTGCTGCGCAGAATCTCACGACCCAGTGTTCCGAGGAGGATCACGGTGAAGACCATTGTTGTCACGGGGGGCACTTCCGGTATCGGGCAGGCGCTCGCGAACACCTATCTCGGCCGGGGCGACCAGGTGGTCGTCATCGCTCCGGACCCGGTGAAGGGGAAGAAGTACCTCGACACGGCGCAGAAGTTGGGCGCGGCCGACCGCGCCTTCTTCATCGAGGCCGACCTCAGCCTCGTCAGCGAGAACCGGCGCGTCATCGCGGAGATCGAGGACCGGTTCGAGGCGGTGGACGTCCTCGTGCTGTGCGCGCGCTACTTCCGCAGCCACCGGATGGTGACCTCGGAGGGGATCGAGCACAACTTCGCGCTGTACTACCTCAGCCGGTACCTGCTCGGGTACGGCCTGGCGGACCTGATGAACAAGGCCGAGACGCCGGTCGTGATGAACATCGCCGGTCCCGGTGTGGGGGCGCCGGGCGTCAACTGGAACGACCTCGGCTTCGAACGGGGCTACGACGGCTGGTCGGCGATGTTCCAGGGCGGCCGGCTCAACGACCTCCTCGGCGTCTCGTTCGCCGAGGGCGGGAGCGCGCGTCGCGCCCGGTACGTGCTGCTGTTCCCCGGTGGGACGCGCACCGGCTTCGCGGGCGAGTTCGACGCCGCCACCGCGGCGCACATCGACCAGATGAAGCGGGCCGCGCAGCCGGTCGAGTTCACCGTCCCGCCGATCCTCGAGATCATCGACGCCCCGCCGCGGGAGCCGCTGAGCGCCTTCGTGGAGGGCACGCCCCTCAGCCTCCTGCGCCCGGCGTTCGACAAGGGCGCCGCGGCGCGGCTCGACGGCATCACCCGGGAACTCCTGCGCGAGAAGGCGAGCGCCTCATGACGAACCGCCCGCGACCGGTGGCCGCTCCGCGCTGAATCGCCCTCGTGCCGTCAGGAAGGAAATGAACGCCATGACCGAACCGGTGTCGATGCCGCACAACCACCGTCAGGCCGAGTGTCCGTTCCGGCCCGGGCCCGCTCTGGTGGAACTGCACCAGGACCCGTCGCTGCACCGGGTCCCGGTGCCGAACTCCCAGCTCGGCGAGGTCGAGGCCGTCCTCATCACCCGGGAGGACGACGCCCGTACGGTGCTGTCCGACGCCCGCCACGAGGTCGGGTTCGCCTTCGATCCGCACTGGACCGGCCCGCGCTCGGTGATGAACCAGCC
This sequence comes from Kitasatospora sp. NPDC001095, assembly GCF_053598615.1. Taxonomy (NCBI): domain Bacteria; kingdom Bacillati; phylum Actinomycetota; class Actinomycetes; order Kitasatosporales; family Streptomycetaceae; genus Kitasatospora; species Kitasatospora sp. NPDC001095. The sequence continues at coordinate 68,113 of NZ_JBSFKQ010000022.1, forward strand.
GGGCGTCCTGCTCAACTACGACGGGGACGAGCACACCCGGTACCGCCGGATGCAGGCCGGTGCCTTCACGATGAAGCGGATCCGGGCGCTCAGCGGCGTGATCGAGCAGATCGTCGAGAAGCACCTCGACGCGGTGGAGGCGGCCGGTCCGGGCGCCGACCTGATCAGGACCTTCGCCGAACCGCTGCCCCTGATGGTGATCTGCGAGTTGCTGGGGGCACCGCTCGAGGACCGGGCGGGCATCCTGGAGCGCAGTTCGATCGCGAGCAGCGTCGACACCACGCTGGAGGTCCAGCAGGAGAACTTCGCGGCCATGACCGACTACATGGCCCAACTGGTCGCCGCGCACCGGTGGGATCCGGGCGACAACATCCTCGGGGACCTGGTGCGCAAGCACGGTGCGGAGCTCGGCAACGACGAACTCGTCGGCATGGGCCTGGACGTCCTCGTGGCCGGACACGGGACCCTCTCCGGCATGATCGGGCTCAGCGTCCTCGCCCTGTTGTCGCACCCGGAGCAGCTGGCGGTCCTGCGCGACGAGGACGAGCTGTCCGGTGGCGCCGTCGAGGAACTGCTGCGGTTCCTCGCGGTGGCGCCCCCGCTGGTCAGGAGGGCGAGTACCGACCTGTCGGTCAACGGCCAGGAGGTACGCGCCGGCGAGTACGTCGTCGTCTCGACGGTGATGGCCAACCACGGCGCCGACCTGCCCTCGCCCGCGGACGTGCTCGACCTGCGCCGCAAGCCGGTGCCGCACCTGGCCTTCGGCTACGGCAGGCACCAGTGCGTCGGTCAGCAACTCGCCCGCCTCGAACTCGGCATCGCGCTGCCCGCGCTGTTCCGCCGCTTCCCCGGCCTGCGGCTCGCCGTCCCGTTCGAGGAGATCGAGTACCGCACGGAGTCGCTGGTGTACGGGGTCAAGAGCCTTCCCGTCGAGTGGTGACCGGGTGGTCTTCCGCCCGGGGACGCCCCGGGCGGAAGGCCACGCACGAGTGAGCCGCCCTCCTGGTCGGAGGGCGGCTCCGGGCTGCTCGCGGCGGCGCGGCCGGGGGTCAGCCGCGCGGCCGCCGCCCGTGCGCCACGCGGATGGCGGCGGCCGGGCAGAGGGCCGCCGCCGCGCGCACCCCGTCGTGGGCCGCGGCGGGCGGTCGGGCGTCGAGCAGGATGACGACACCGTCCTCGTCACGCTGGTCGAAGACCTCCGGCGCGGTCATCACGCACTGCCCCGAGGCCACGCAGCTGTCCTCCTCGACGGTGATCTCCAGGGAAGCGGTCATGGGGAGTTCCTCTCTGTGCGCGGCTCTGTGCGCGGCTCTGTGCGCGGCCCGGGGCCCACGCGGGCGACGCCCGGCCGGCCGGAGCGCGTCCCGGTGACCGCGACGCCGATCCCGGTCGCCCCGGCGAGCGCGATGGCCAGGAGCGCCGGTCGCCGGCCGCCGGAGTGGGTGAGCAGAGCGGCGGTCAGCGGCAGCATCAGGACACCGCCGAGCTGCACGCCCGTCTGGAACAGCGGCACCGCCGTCGCGCGCAGGCCCGGTTCGACGTCCTGGGTGGCCTGCATGTTCAGGGCGGCGAAGGACAGGGCCATGGCGGCGCCGACGAGGAGGAGCGTCGGCAGCAGACCACCGGCGTACGAGGCGGGTTCGGGGCGCAGCAGCAGGAGCAGCTGGCCCGCGAACGCGGCCGCCGCCCCGGCGGCGATCTGCCGCCGGGTACCGAAGCGGGCGACCAGGCGGCCGGCGAACGGCACGGACACCGCGAGCGGCACGCACGCGGGGAGCAGCGCCAGCGCCACCTGCCAGGGCCGCCACCCGAAGCGGTCGTGCGCCTGGAAGGTGACCAGGAGGAGCAGTGCCGCGTAGGTGCCGTTGAGGGTGGCCGCGCCGAGCGTCGCGCGGATCAGCGAGCCGTTGCGGGCGAGTTCCGCCGTCAGGCGCGGCGGCGTCCGGCGTCCGGTGTCCGGGATCACCCGCAGGCCCCACACCAGGAGCACGAGGGCGAGCGGCGCGGGGAACAGGAACGTCCAGCGCCAGCTCGCCGCGGTGAGCACCCCGGAGAGCAGCAGGCCGAGGGTGAACCCGGCCGCGCCGAACAGGGAGTACACCGACACGGCCCGCCGCTGCGGCGGGCCGTCGGGGACCGTGGTGGTGATCAGGGCCAGCCCGGCGGGCGCGGTGAGCGCGGCGCAGCCGCCCTTGAGGACGCGCGAGGCGATCAGGAGGGCGGTCGAGTCGGCCAGGCCGCCCGCCACCGAGGCCGCGGCGAACACCAGCATCGCCACCAGGTAGCAGCGGCGCAGGCCCCAACGGGCGGTGGCACGGGGGCCGAGGAGCAGCATCGCGGCGAATCCGGCGGCGAAGCCGCCCATCAGCCACTGCACCGTCCACACGGAAAGGCCGCGGTCGGCGCCGATCCAGGGCAGGGCGACGAGGACCACCGAGACCTCGATGGCGTCGAGGACCATGTTGCCCGACAGGATGAACAGGAGCCGCCAGGTGCCCTGTCGGGCCGGCGTGGAGAGGGGCTGCGCGGCGGGCGCCTCAGTCACCTGCGGGCACCTCGCCCGGGCGGGATCCGGCGCCGGCCCCGGATCCGGCGGCGTCGGACCCGGCGGCCTCGGCGAGCAGCGCGGGCAGGCGTTCGCTGACCAACTCGATGTTGCGCGCGACGAGGTCGTCCGGCATCCCGGCGATGCTCGCCCAGAAGATCAGGTGCTTCACCGGGAGGCCCTTGGTCCGCTCGTGGATGCGGGCCGCGGCGTCCTCGGGCGTGAGGATCTCCAGGGTCGACCAGGAGCCGTCGGCCTTCGGGGCCTCCGGGTAGTCGTCGGCGCCGAGCAGCGGCGGCCTGGGGTGGTCCGTGCCCTCCACCGAGCCCTGCCGGTAGGTGTTCATCTGGTGGGCGAGGTGCGGTGCGACGCGGGGCCAGGCCGCTTCGGGGTCGTCGGCGAGCATCACGGGGAGCAGGTCGGAGACCCGGGCGAGCTCGGGGTCGTGGCCGCCCTCGATCAGGCCCTCGCGGTAGTGCCCGTACGACGCGTGCGAGATGTGCAGGAGGCCGATGCCGAGCCGGCCCGCGATGCGGGCGCCGCGCGGACCGTAGAAGCCGCCCCACAGCGGGACCGGCGACTGGAGCGGTCCCGGGGTGATGCCGCCCTCCTCCCAGAGCCGCCTGACCTCGCTGATGTTGCGTTCGACCTGGGTGAAGCGGCTCTTGAAGTCGGCGTCGAAGAGGTCGTACTCGGGCACCCGGTAGCCGGCGCCGAAGCCGATCTCCAGCCGGCCGCCGCTGATCAGGTCGACGACCGCGGCGTCCTCGGCGAGCTGGGCGGGCTTGTGGAGGTTGGGGAGCACGACCGCGGTGCCGATGCGGGCGTTGCGGGTGCGTGCGGCGGCGGCCGCGGCGAACGTCAGGGGCGAGGGCAGGTAGCCGTCCTCGAAGAGGTGGTGCTCGGTGAACCAGAGGCCGTTCGCGCCGCGCCGGTCGGCCTCCTCGCAGAACTCGAGGGAGCGGGCGTAGTGGTCGGCCCAGGGCCGGTGCCACTGGTCGGGGTTGCGCAGGTCGAAGAGAAGTCCGACATCCATGCTCTGGTCTCCGTGTCTTGGGGGTGCGGTGCTCAACTGGGGCCGTGCCGCCAGGTCCTCGGGCCCCGGAAGCCGGGCGCGCGCTCGAGGCGGCGCCAGCGCGCCGACGGGTGCCCGGACTCCTGCGGCTCCTGCCGGGCGGCGGCCAGCCGGGCGTACAGGACGGTGATGAGGGCGCCCAGCTCGGTCGGGTCCGGGCTGCCCCGCTCCACGCGCAGGAACGAGGAGCCGTCGGAGCCGGCCGGCCGGCCGCTCACTGCGGGGGGTTGCCGTGCTTGCGCTGCGGCAGGTCGACGTCCTTGCGGCGCAGCATCGCGAACGCGCGGATCAGGACGGAGCGGGTGTCGCCGGGGTGGATGACGTCGTCGACCAGGCCGCGTTCGGCCGCGTAGTAGGGATGGACGAGCTCCCGCCGGTACTCCTTGATCTTCTGCTCGCGGGTGGCGGCCGGGTCCTGGGCCGCGGCGATCTCACGGCGGAAGACGACGTCGGCCGCGGCCTCCGCGCCCATCACCGCGATCTCGTTGGTGGGCCAGGCGTAGGACAGGTCGGCGCCGATGGAGCGGGAGTCCATCACGATGTAGGCGCCGCCGTAGGCCTTGCGCAGGATCACCGAGACCCGGGGCACGGTCGCGTTGCAGTAGGCGTAGAGGAGCTTCGCGCCGCGCCGGATGATGCCCTCGTGCTCCTGGTCGACACCGGGCAGGAAGCCCGGCACGTCGACGAGGGTGAGCAGCGGGATGTTGAAGGCGTCGCAGAACTGCACGAACCGCGCGCCCTTCTCGCTGGCCTTGATGTCCAGGACGCCGGCCAGTGAGGACGGCTGGCTCGCGACGACGCCGGTCACCTGGCCGTCGAGCCGGGCCAGGGCGCACACGAGGTTGGCGCCCCACTGGGCGTGCACCTCCAGCACCTCGTCGTCGTCGACGATCTCGGTGATCACGTCGCGGATGTCGTACGACCGGTTGCCGTCGGCGGGCACCAGGTCGAGCAGGCGGTCCACGCGCCGGTCGGCCGGGTCGCCGTTCGGGGCCGCGGGCGGCAGCTCCCGGTTGTTGGACGGCAGCATCGACAGCAGCAGGCGCACGTCCGCGAGGCAGCTCTCCTCGTCGTCGTGCACGAAGTGCGCGACGCCCGACACGCCGCCGTGCACGTCGGCGCCGCCGAGTCCGTCCTGGGTGACCTGCTCACCCGTCACCGAACGCACCACGTCCGGGCCCGTGATGAACATCTGCGAGATGCCGCGGACCGCGAACACGAAGTCGGTGAGCGCGGGCGAGTAGGCCGCGCCGCCGGCGCAGGGCCCGAGCATCACGCTGATCTGCGGGATGACCCCGGAGGCGCGGGTGTTGCGCTGGAAGATGCCGCCGTACCCGGCGAGCGCCGAGACGCCCTCCTGGATGCGGGCGCCCGCTCCGTCGTTCAGCGAGACCAGCGGGGCGCCGGCCGCGATGGCCATGTCCATGATCTTCTGGATCTTCTGGGCGTGCGCCTCGCCGAGCGCGCCGCCGAAGATGCGGAAGTCGTGCGCGTACACGAAGACCGTCCGGCCCCCGACGGTGCCCCAGCCCGTGACCACGCCGTCGGTGTGGGGGCGCTTCGCCTCCAGGCCGAAGCCGGTCGCCCGGTGCCGCCGCAGCTGCTCCACCTCGGTGAAGGAGCCCGGGTCGAGCAGCAGGTCGATGCGTTCGTACGCGGTGAGCTTGCCCTTGGCGTGTTGGCGCTCGGTGGCCTTCGGGTCGGCTCCGAGCCGCGCCAGTTCCTTGAGTTCCCTGAGTTCGCCGAGCCGGTCGCCGGCGGTGGTCACGGGTGCCTGCGCGGTGGTCATCGTCGCTCCTGGTGGTCGGGTCAGCCGAGCAGGGTGCCGCCGCTGGCGTCGACGAAGGACCCGGTGATCCAGCGGGCCTCGTCGGTGGCCAGGAAGGTCACGACGTCCGCGACGTCCCCCGCCTGGCCGACCCGCTTGAACGCGGACAGCTGGGCCATCTGCTCCACGGCCTCGGGGATGTCGAAGACCGCGCTGCCGTTGTCGGTGATGCCGGGCGCCACGCTGTTCACGGTGATGCCGCGCGGGGCGAGGTGCCGGGCGAAGTGCAGCGAGAGCTGCTCGATGGCGCCCTTCGTCATGGCGTACGCCACCTGGTCGGGACTGGCGAAACGGGTGAGCCCCGACGAGATGTTGATGATGCGGCCGCCGTCGGCGAGCAGCGGGAGCGCCCGCTGCACGATGAAGAACGGGGCCTTCGCGTTCACGGCGAAGAGCCGGTCGAACTCCTCGGCGGTGACGTCCTCGGGGGCGAGCCCGGCCGGAGTGGTGGCGCCCGCGTTGTTGACCAGGATGTCGAGCCTGGTCTCCCCGGTCCGCTCCTTCAGGCCCCGCTCCACGCCGAGGAACAGCTCGTGCACGTCGCCGGGGACGCCGAGCGGCGCGCGGACCGGGAAGGCGCGGCCGCCGTCCCGCTCGATCAGCTCCACGGTCTCGTCGGCGGAGGCCCGGTCGGAGGCGTAGTGCACGATGACGAGGGCGCCCTCCCGGGCGAGGCGCTGTGCGGTGGCGCGGCCGATGCCCCGGCTGGAACCGGTGACCAGCGCCGTCTTGTCGGTGAGCCTGCCCATCGTGGAACTCCTGTCGGTCGATGCGGTCGGGGCGGGTGGGGCGCCCGCGAGGGGAGGGGTGTGCGGTGCCGTGGGGGCTTGGGGGCGGCCGAGGCCGCTGATCATGCGGGCCAGGTGGCGGCGGACCCGGGCCAGGCCGAGGAGTTCGCCGAACACGTCCCGCAGGTGCTCCACTTCGGGCCCGCCGAGGAGCAGCAGCGACTGCGCCCGGATGTTGTCGAGGGTGTGCGCGCCGATGGGCCTGCGCACGAGGTCGTAGCCGTCGAGCAGGTCGTCGCGGTCCTCGGACCCGACCCGCTCCGCGAGGCGCCCGCCGAGTTCGGCGGCGTCCTGCAGGCCCAGGTTGAGCGCCTGCCCGCCGACCGGCATCTGCACGTGGGCGGCGTCGCCCGCGAGCAGGACCCGGCCCCTGCGGTACCGGGTCGCCTGCCGGCTCGTGTTGTCGAAGGCGTTCAGCCACCGGGGCGTGCCGTGGCCGATGTCCTCACCGGTGACCTCCGCCCACGCGGTGACGACCTCGTCGAACGTGGGCGGCCCGGTGCGCTCCTTCGGGTCCGTGCCGAAGACGTGGACCATCACGCGGGTGCTGCCGTCCGGCCAGCGGTGCGCCACGGCGAGGCCGTTGGGGTGCCGCTCGAAGCGTCGGGCCGGCACGTCGATGCCCGCCACGTCGGCCCGCAGCATCTCGCGGGTCGCGGCGTGGCCCGCGAACTCGAAGCCGGCGAGCCGCCGTACGGTGCTGTCGCCTCCGTCGCACCCCACCACGAACGCGGCGGTGACGCGGACGCGTTCACCGTCCTCCCCGACGGCCTCGACCAGGACGTGCCCGTCCCGGTCGGTCAGGGACACCACGCGCAGCCCGCGCCGCAGCCGCGCCCCGAGCTCCACGGCCCGCTCCTGGAGGACCGACTCGATGCGGGTCTGCGGGCACTTCCACTGGCCGGCGTACCGGTGGCCGGGGTCGGCGGCGGTCAGGTCGAGCCGCATGCCCCCGAAGTGGCCGGGGCCGCCGTCCGGCAGCTCACCGAGCCGATCGAGGATGCCGCGCTCCTCGAACAGCGTCATGGTGCGGGCGTGCAGCGTGGACGCCCGGGACTCGGTCATCGGCGCGCCGAGCCGTTCCAGGACGGTGGTGCGCACGCCGCGCGCGCGCAGGTCCCCGGCGAGCAGCAGCCCGACGGGCCCCGCGCCGACGATCACCACGTCGGTGTCCGTCGGGGGAGTCGAGGTGGACGGCATGGGTCAGCGCCGCGCTTCCGCGTACCGCTTGGCGTGCTCCAGGGTGGCCCGGCTGTTGGTGCCGAGGGCGTCGCGCAGGAACGTCCTGGCCCGCTCGACGTCCGCGTCCGGGCCCAGGATCCCGGCGATGTTCTCCGCGTTGATGACGACGGTGTGCTGCGAGGAGGCCGTGACGACCCCGTCCTCGCCCTCCTCGAACTGCCAGGTCCCGGTGTGCAGCGTCATGAGCGCGGGCAGCGTGGTCTGCTTGTACGCGATCCGCCGGTGCGGGAAGCACACCCGCACCGATTCGGTGGTGTGGGTGGAGCCGTCCCTGGCGACGGTGTCCATCCGCAGGACCTGCAGGCCGGGGGTGTCCTCGGTGAGCTTGACGGTACCGACGTGCGGCAGGCGCTCGACCCACCGGTCGGCCTCGTTGACGAAGTCGTACAGGTCCTTCGCGGACCCCTCGACCCGCATCGAGTCCGTGAACGACAGCGTCAACTCCGCGGTCCGCGCGGCCTCTTCGAGCCCGGCCTTGAGCGAGGGCAGCTCGGCGCGGCTGTTGCTGTCGACCGCCTCGTCGATCCAGGCGAGCGACCCGGGGTCGTCGTCGACGGCCCGGTAGGAGTGCAGCAGCCGCAGCCGGGTCTCCTCCGGGCCCAGCGGCTCGATGATCCAGGTGCCGCTCATCTCGGCGATCGGCGGGGACGACACCTCCTGCCGGAAGGTGATGCGCAGCCCCTCCGGGTCGAGGTCGCGGCGCGAGGTCCAGTTCTTGGCCTCGCCGTTGGCGGTGGCCCAGATCCGGATCCGCTCCCGGTCGCCCTCCCGCTCCAGGGTCTCGACGTACACGTTCGGCGGGAACAGGCGCGGCCAGTTCTCCACCTCGGCGAGCAGCCGGTAGACCTCCTTCGCCGTCGCCGCGACGGTGATCTCGTGCTCGACCTCACGGGTCGTCATGATGGGTGCTCCTCAGTCGGGTCGGGCGGGATCAGAAGTTGCCGAGGCCGCCGCACACGTTCAGCGCCTGGGCGGTGATGGAACCCGCCAGGTCGGAGGCGAGGTAGCCGACCAGGCCCGCGACCTCCTCGGGCGTCGAGTACCGGCCGAGCGGGATCTTCGACTGGAACTTCTCCAGGATCGCGTCCTCGGTGGTGCCGTACGCGTCCGCGTAGCCCTGGCGGACCCGCTGCGCCATGGGGGTCTCCACGTAGCCGGGGCACACCGCGTTCACCGTGACGCCGGTCGGCGCGAGCTCGTTGCCGAGGGCCTTGGTGAAGCCGACCACGCCGTGCTTGGACGCCGAGTAGGGGGCGCCGAGCACCACGCCCTGCTTGCCGGCGGTGGAGGCGATGTTGATGATGCGGCCGCGCGACTTGGCGCGCATCCCGCCCGCGTTGAGGACCTCGCGGGTCACCAGGAACACGCTGGTGAGGTTGGTCGCGATGACGTCCTCCCACAGCTCGTCGGCCAGGTCGGCGGTCACCCCGCCGCCCGAGCGGCCCGCGTTGTTCACCAGGACGTCGATCGGCCCGAAGCGGGCGACCGCGGCCCGCACCACGTCGGCCACCTGCTCCTTGGAGCGCACGTCGCCGGTGGTGCCATCCACGTCGAGGCCCTCGTCCTGCAGGGCCTTGACGGTCTCGGCGACGGCCTGCTCGTCGCGGGCGCACAGGAACACCCGGTGCCCCTGCTCGGCGAGCAGCCGGGCCGAGGCCAGGCCGATCCCGCTGGTCGCGCCGGTGACCAGGGCGACCCTGGGTGTGGTGGTGTCGGTCATGTTCGGCTCCCGGTCAGGCGGCGTGGGCGGCGGGCAGGTGGGCGGTGACGAGGTCGATCAGGGCGCGCGGGGTGCGGGCCTCGCCGAAGGCGTCCTCGTCGAGGCTGATCCCGTACTCGCGCTCGATGCGCCCGGCGGTCTCCAGGAGGGCGAGCGACTCGTAGCCGAGGTCGGCGAACTCGGTGTCGAGGATGTCCCCGTCCAGGTCGGCCTCCGCGTCGGCGCCGGCGGCCTCCAGGAGGATCCGCTTGAGCTCGGTGAGGGTGAAGTCGGTGGTGGACACGGGGTTCCTTCCTTCCGTCAGTGGTGGGCGGCCCGGACGACCATCGCGGAGTTGAATCCGCCCTGGCCGCGGGCGAGTACGAGGGCGGCGCGCACCGCGTGGGGGCGAGGGGCGCCGGTGACCAGGTCGATGTCGTAGTCCGGGGACAGGGTGGAGCCGGTGGTCGGCGGGATCACGCCGTCGCGCATCGACAGGAACGCGGCCGCCAGGTCCAGCGGTGCCGCGCCCGAGTACAGGCGGCCCGTCATCGTCTTCGGCGCGGTCACCGGCACGGCGCGCACCCCGAACACCTTGGTGATCGCCTCCGCCTCGGCCCGGTCCAGGTCGGGCACGGCCGCCGCGTCGGCGAACACCACGTCGATGTCGTCCGGCGCCAGGCCGGCGTCGGCCAGGGCCAGTTCCATGGCGCGCTGCAGGGTCGGCGCGCGGTCGCTGCCGGGCCGCGGGTCGACCGTGGAGGCGTGCCCGGCGATCTCCCCGTACACCTGCGGGGCGCCGCGTTCCAGGGCGTGCTCGGCGTTCTCCAGGACGAGCAGGGCGCCGCCCTCGCCCGGCACGTGGCCCGAGGCCCGGTCGTCGAAGGGCAGGTAGGCGCGCTCCGGGTCGTCGCTGGTGGTCAGGCGCCCGCTGGTCAGCTGGGCCACCCAGCCCCACGGGCAGATGGAGGCGTCGACCGCCCCGGAGATCACCATGCGGGTGCCCTTGCGGATCTGCCGGCGGGCCTGCGCCACCGCGTCGAGGCCGCCGGCCTGGTCGCTGACCACCACGCTGCTCGGGCCGCGCAGTCCGCCGCGGATGGAGATCTGGCCGCTGTTGACCGCGTAGAACCAGGCGAACGACTGGTAGGCGCTGACGTACTGGCCGCCCTTGCTCCACAGCGCGCGCAGCTCGTTCTGCCCGAACTCGAAGCCGCCGGAGTGGCTCGCCGTGATGACGCCGACGTCGTAGTCGGGCAGTTCGGACGGGACGACGCCCGCGTCGGCGAACGCCCAGTCGGCGCCGACCAGGGCGAGGCGGGTCATCCGGTCCGTCTGCGGGAGCAGCCTGCCGGGAAGGTGCTCCTTGGCGTCGAAGCCGTGGATCTCGCCCGCGAGCCGGGAGTCGTACGGGGTCGGGTCGAACCGGGTGACCCGGCCGATCGCGCCCCGTCCGGCGAGCGTCGCCGCCCAGTAGTCCGCCAGCCCGAGGCCGGTGGGCGCGACGACGCCGAGTCCCGTGACCACCGTGCGCGAGCTCATCGGGCGCCCGCCCGGTCGGGGGCGGCGAGCACGATCGCGCTCTGGAAGCCGCCGAACCCACTGCCCACGGAGAGCACCGCGTCGGTCTTCCACTCCCGGGCCGTCAGCGGTACGTAGTCCAAGTCGCACTCCGGGTCCGGGTTGTGGAGGTTCGCGGTCGGGGGCACCACGTCGTGGGCCATGGCGAGGACCGAGGCGGCCACCTCGATCGAGCCGATCGCGCCGAGCGAGTGCCCCACCATCGACTTGATGGAGCTGACCGGCGTGCGGTAGGCGTGGTCGCCGAGGCTGCGCTTGAACGCGGCCGTCTCGTGCCGGTCGTTCTGCTTGGTGCCGGAGCCGTGCGCGTTGAGGTAGTCGATGTCCTGCGGGGCGAGCCTCGCCTCGTCGAGGGCGACCCGGATCGCCTCGGCCATCTCCTTGCCGTCGGGCCGCAGCCCCGTCATGTGGAAGGCGTTCGACCGGGTCGCGAAGCCGGCGACCTCGGCGTAGATCCGCGCGCCGCGCCTGCGGGCGCTCTCCAGCTCCTCCAGGACGAAGACCGCCGAGCCCTCGCCCAGGACGAAGCCGTTGCGGCTGTTGTCGAAGGGGCGCGAGGCGTGCCGCGGATCGTCGTTGCGCGGCGTGGTCGCCTTGATCGCGTCGAAGCAGGCCACCGTGATGGGCGAGATGGGCGCGTCGGCGGCGCCCGCGATCATCACGTCCGCGGAGCCCTCCCGGATGACGTCGGCGGCGTATCCCACCGCGTCGAGACCGGAGGTGCAGCCGGTGGAGACGACCGTGCTCGGGCCCTCGGCGCCCACCGCCCAGGCGACCTCCGTCGCGAAGGAACTGGGCACCATGTAGTTGTAGAGGTGCGGTACGGCGTAGGCCTGGTCGACCAGTTCGAGGCGGCCGCCGTCGCTGACGGTCCGGTACTCCTGGTCGAGGCCCATCGTGGCGCCGACCGCGCTGCCGATCGTCACTCCGGTGCGGTGCGGGGCGAGCGTCTCGAACTCCAGGCCGCTGTCGGCGACCGCCTCGCGCGCCGTGACCACCGCGAACTGCGCGGCCCGGTCCATGCGCCGGATCTCCTGGGGGGTGAGTCCGGACAGCTCAGCGTCGAAGTCGACCTCGGCGGCCACCTGCGAGCGGAACGGTGACGGGTCGAAGAACGAGATGCGGCGCGTCGCCGTGCGGCCGTCGGTGAGCAGCTTCCAGAAGCCCTTGGTGCCCTGACCGCCCGGCGCGGTCACCCCGACACCGGTGATCACGACCCGCCGGCCGTGGGCGTCGCCCATCACGCGCTCCATTCGTAGAAGCGGCGGGCCATGGCGTCCGCGGGGGAACGCCAGGTCGCCGGGTCGTACGCCTCGATGTACGGCTTGAGGTCCTCGCTGATCGTGGTGAACAGCGGATCGGTCTTGGCCTCCTCGATGCGGCTCGCGCCGTTGTCGTCGTCGAAGTCCTGGAGGTGGAAGTACAGGCCCCGGTAGGAGAAGAGCTGACGGCGGCGGGTGCCCATCCGGCCGGGCATGTCGGTGCGGTCGAAGGCGCCGAAGAGCTGGGCGACGTCCTGGGCCGAGGAGGGGGCCATCCTGGCCACGATCAGAGTGCTGTGCATGGTTTTCCCTACTCCCTTGCTTGTCGAGCGGGCCCGAACCAGCGGTCCAGGGCCATCGGTAGGTCGTGGTGGCTGCCGGGAGCGGCCCAGGCGACGTGTCCGTCCGGGCGCACGAGCACCGCCGAAGTGCCCTTCAGGTCGCTGCCGTCGGGGACGCCGACGGGGGTCGCCGTCACGATGTCGATCCGGTCCCGCCAGGCGTCGGCCCGCCCGCGCAGCGTCGCGTTGTCGTCGAGGTCGAGCAGCAGGCCGCGCCCGGTGCGCAGGAGCGCGGTGCTCGTGGTGCGCCCCTGCTCCCGGGTCAGGTCGAGGTGCGGCAGACGCGCACCGAGCAGCGGACTGGGCCCGCTGCCGACGTCGTAGCGGATGTCGAGGCCGCTGACCCGCGCCGCGAGATGGCGGACCACCTCGGGGTGGACGAGGAGTTCGCCGAGCATCTCCCGTACGGGGGAGACCTCCTCGCCGCCGAGGATCAGCAGGCTCTGCGCCCGGGTGTTGGCCAGCAGCCGGCGGCCGACCTCGTGCCGCTCCTCGTGGTAGCTGTCGAGCAGCGCCTCGTGCGCCGTGCCCCGCACCACCGCGGCGAGTTTCCAGCCCAGGTTGACCGAGTCCTGGACGGAGGTGTTCATGCCCTGGCCGCCCGCGGGGAGGTGGACGTGCGCGGCGTCCCCGGCGAGCAGCACCCGGCCGCGCCGGTACTCGGTGGCCTGCCGGGCGGCGTCGCTGAACGAGCTCACCCAGACCGGCTCGGCACCGGTGAGCTCGATGCCCGTGAGCCGCTTCCACACGTCGGCGACCTCGCCGAACTCCGGCGGCCCCGAACGGCGTTGCGGAGGGGTGCCGCGCTCTCCGACGATGATCCGGTGGATGCCGCCGGGCAGTTTGGCCACCATCACCAGGCCGCCGTCGGTGGGCTGCCCGGTCATCCGGGGCTCCAGGTCCACGCCCTTGAGGTCGGCGAGGAACAGTTCGGTGGTCGCGGGCGTGCCGGGGAAGTCGAATCCGGCGAGCTTGCGGACGGTGCTGCGACCGCCGTCGCAGCCCACCACGTAGCGGGCCCGCAGCGCCCGGGCCGAGTCCCGGAGCATCACGGTCACGCCCTCGCCGTCCTCGGCGAGGCCGGTGACCTCCGTGCCGCGCCGGATGTCGGCGCCCAACTCCCGTGCCCAGGACTCCAGTACGGCCTCGGTGGCGGACTGGGGGACGGTGCGCGCCGACGCGTGGGCGGCGTTCAGGGCCGCCAGGTCGAGCGGGAGGCCGCCGAAGTGCCCCTCCTCGCTCGTCTGGATCCCGCCGAACCGGGGCAGCAGGCCGCGCTGGTCGAACACCTCCATCGTGCGGATGGTGAAGCCGATCCCGCGCGACTCGCCGGTCCGTTCCGGCAGTCGGTCGAGCACGATCGTGTCGACGCCCGCCAGACGCAGTTCTCCGGCCAGCATGAGCCCGGCCGGCCCGGCGCCGACGACAATGACTGAAGCGTCCATGTGAATCTCCAGAGCGTCCGGGGAGCCGATCCCGGGGGGGGGGTGTGGGTGTCGGAAAATCCCTACTTGTTCTCGATGTTGGCCGCTATGCGAGCCAGTACGTCATTGGCGGCGAGGAATTCGGCTTCGGAGATTCCGTTGAGCGAGCGGGCCGCGTGGTCGTTCACCAGGACCTCGGCCCGCTGGTGCGCCGCGACGCCGGATTCGGTGAGCGTCACCGTGTCGCCCTGGCGGAGCACCCAGCCGCGGTCCACGAATCCGTCGACCACCGACCGGTAGGAGTCGGACCGGTCCACGGCCAGGAACGGGGAGAATGCCGCGTCGATGTCCGCGACGGTCCGCACGCCGATACTGATGGCGTGCAGGACCTGCCACTGTCGCCGGTTCAGATTCTCTCCGGCGAGGGCCTTCGCGGTGGCCTCGTCGAAGAGCCGGTGCAAATGCAGAAGCCAGTATCCGATGCGCTTGGTGGTGTTCTGCTGAAGCATGAAGCGCCTACTTCCTCGGCGGCGGGGAGGGATTCTCGACCCGCCTGTTCCAACTCGCGGGTTGAATGTCCGACCACTCGACATTCGCATGATCGGCTGCCGCGCTACAAGGCTCCACGGGCAAGCCTACGGGCGACCCGCAGGGTCCCTTGCGGGTCGCCCGTAGGGCCCTTTGTAGGAACCCCTGAGATGCGGCTCTTCCGGCGCGTCGGTGGGTGTGTCCACACGGGTCGGCGGGCGCGGCGTCGGGTTCCGCGAAGCGAACCGTGGTCGGCGTGAAGAGCCGGGAAATGCGAAGCGCCGCCCACCCGGACCACGGGTGAGCGGCGCGTGAACGTAAGGGTTACACGGCGGAGGAGAAGTGGTCGGCCCGGAATGAGGAGAGCCGCTGGGTGTGGAGTGCGGAGTGCAGCTCGCTCCGGCCGGAGATGGCGAGTTTGCGGTAGACGCTCGACAGGTGGAACTCGACGGTGCGGATCGCCAGGAAGAGGGTCTCGGCGATCTGCCGGTTGCTGTAACCGGCGCTCGCCAGCTGGCCGATGTGCAGCTCCTGGCTGGTGAGGCTGGGGGCGTCCAGGCGTTCCAGGGCGGACCGCAGGCTGTGTTGCCGGCGCCGGTTGCCGCTCTCCCGGGCCACCATGAGGGCGGCCTCCAGGTGGCGGCGGCCCGCGGACTGGTTCTCGCGGTCGATCTGCAGGGTCCCGAGGTCGTCCAGGACCTGGATCAACTCGCCCCAGGCGTAAGCGAGATGGAGCAGCACCACGGCCTCTTCCAGGAGCGCCACCGAGGTGTCGTCCCGACGGGCGACGGCGACGGCGTGCAGTGCCAGGCCGATACAGCGGGGCGAGCCCCAGGTGCGGGCCGCGGCCAGCTCCTCCTCGGCCAGCGCGAGCGCGAGGTCGCCCTGCTGGGTCGCGAGCGCGGCCGACGAGGCCCGTGAACGCCAGGGAATGACGGCGGGGTTGGCGACCTGGTGCTCGGCGAGCAGCCGTCCGCACGCCATGAAGTCCTTCAGGCTGTGCTGGAACTGGCCGGCCGCCTGCTGCAGCGCGCCGCGCGCGGCCAGGGTGTGGACGAGGTCCGGGCGGCTGGTGTCGAGCGGTCCGGCCAGGCCGTGCGCCCGCAGCACCTGGTGCGCGTGCCCCAGTTCGCCGGACAGGACGTGCGCCTCGATGAGCCAGGCGACGGCGAGCCCGCCGAGGTGCGGCGAGAGCCCGCGGGTCAGTTGTGCGGTGAGCAGGCCGGACGCCTCGACACCGTGCCCCTCGAGCAGGCTGATCCGCGCGCGCAGCAGTGTCAGTACCTCCTGGTGCCGCGGTGAGCCGGACCAGCGGGCGTCGTCGGCCAGTCGGCGGCACTCGGCGTGCGCGGTGACGATGTCGCCGGTGTGGAGGAGCGTCATGATCGCCCGCCACATGCCGTACGGGTCGCCGCGGTCCTCCTCCGCCGCGAGGGCCGCCTCGACCTGCTGGTGGACGAGGGCGCGCCTGATCCCCAGGTTGGCCAGTTCGACGGTGCGTAAGGAGAGGCCCCGCTCGGGAGGTGATATGTGTTCGTTCTCGACGGAGTCGAAGCGTCCCGGTACGTAGACGTCGCGGCCTTCCCGCAGGACCCCGGCCCTCGTCCCGGTTGCGGTGGCCGCCCGAGCCGCGGCGAGGTGTCTCGGCCGGGGCATGTTCCTGAGGTCGTGATCGATCATCTTTTCCCCCTTGCTGTTCATCCGGTCGCCGGCATCGATCTGCCGCCGGGCGGCGCGGGTGCGGGTGCGGGTGCGGGCTGTCCCCGGCTGTATTCCGCTTCGTGGACGCCTCATTCGGGGCCACGCTACAGGGCGTCCATTGCACACGCATCAACGATCTCGGCCGCTCCATAACGGGTCGACCGGTTGGTGCCGGCCGAATGCCGGGGCGACGTCCGCTGCGCTGTCCCGGCGTGCTGACCTGGTGATTTCCGGGTGAGCTCGGGCGCGTTGTCCAGCGCGCTCCTTACGGCTTCCTGACGCGGGCGAGATGACGAAACGTGACCGTTGCCACAATCCGTCGACCGGTGTGCCGACAGGCGCCACCGGCGGAAATGTGTGGCGTTCCGCCGAGAAACGGGAAGAAGCGACTCCATTTGCCTCACCGTGAGTGCCGGGGGCTTGAGTCGCGGATAACGGTGCGAAACGCGGACGGTGGCGGTGGCGGCGGTGCCCGTTCGGGAGATCCCGGGGGTTCGGCATTCGCGGATGCGGCGTCGTTCCCTCGGGGGCCGTGCACGCCGAGTCACCGTTCATGGGGCCGTCGTGGTGCTTCGGTGAAGAATTCGGCGCCGCGGGGACGAAACTCCGCCCATCTCATTCCTTGGGACGGGGCTCGGCTGTCGGCGCCGCCCGGGTGGGCGCCAAGGCTTCGCCGATCGGCCGCGAGGACCGTCGGCCCGGGAGGAAGGCCGTCGGCGATGTAGCGTTGGGTAGAGATGGCATGTACGCTGCGTGTCGCTGGTTGAGCGGAACGAGGGCCCGGCCGCTGCTCCGTGGGGGGAGTCGCGCCCGGGCCCGATGGCCGGCCGGGGCCCGGTCGCACTCGTGGGGGAGTCGCGGCCGGGCCCGTCGCCGGTGGGACGCCGGAAGGGCGGGTCAGACGTACCGGCGCTCGCCGGTGCCGTCGAGGGGGGACCACCACTGGTCGTAGTTGGTGGCGCCGTCGCCGAAGAAGCCGGCGTGGCCCTCGACGATCAGGCCGTCCTCCCAGCGGAAGACCTGGACGCCGCGGGCGTCGAGGACGTCG
This sequence comes from Kitasatospora sp. NPDC001095, assembly GCF_053598615.1. Taxonomy (NCBI): domain Bacteria; kingdom Bacillati; phylum Actinomycetota; class Actinomycetes; order Kitasatosporales; family Streptomycetaceae; genus Kitasatospora; species Kitasatospora sp. NPDC001095. Next base: position 85,175 of record NZ_JBSFKQ010000022.1, read on the forward strand.
TAGGGCGAGGTGCTGCCCTCCGGGGCCCCGGGGCGGACGGCGTGGACCTGGACGACGTCCATGTTCTCGTTGCCGCTGATCATCGAAGTGACCAGCTCCACCTCGAAGTTGCCGCCGGCGGCCGCGGTGAGGGCGCGGCGGAAGGAGAGGAGGGCGTCCAGGCCGACGTGCCAGCCGGCCTGGAGGTGGCGGCCGGGGACGGAGAAGCGGACGTCCTCCGACCAGTACTGGGCGGCCTCGGCGCGGTCGCAGGAGATCAGCGCGAGGTAGGCCTTCTCGACCAGCTCGGGGGTCACGTCGGTCATGGGGTCGGCTCCTGTTCGTCGGTCAGCGGGCGGGTGAGCCAGCTGTGTACGGCACGGGCGGTGGGGGCGGCCTGCTCCTCGAGGAGCGAGAAGTGGTCGCCGGGGGTCTCCCGCACGGTGGCGGCGCCGGCCCAGGACGTCGCCGGGGGCGTGGTGCCGGGCAGGGCGTCGGTGGCGCGCAGGAAGAGGGCGGGGGCGGCGACGTCGCCGGGGATCCAGTTCTCGAACACCCGGAAGTAGGCGCCCATGGCGGTGAGGGAGTGCGGGTCGGCGGTCGCGTCGGCCTCCCCGCGGCGGGCGAACAGGCCGTCGGTGAAGGCGGTCGCGAGGGCGTCGTCGGTGTCGCCCTGCAGATAGGTGTCGAGCAGGACGAGGGCCCGCGGCCCATGGCCGGACGCTTCGAGCCGGGCCGCCACCGCGTGGGCGACCCAGCCGCCGGAGGAGTAGCCGAGCAGCGCGACCGGGGCGCCGTCGGCGTACCGCAGGACGGCCTCGGCCTGGGCGGCGACGACCGCGTCGAGGTCCGCCGGCAGCGGTTCGCCGGGCAGGAATCCGGGCTGCGGCAGCGCCACCACCTCGCGCAGGCCGCGCAGGGCCCCGGCGAACCGGGCGAACTGGTGCGGCCCCGAGTGGGCGACGACGGCGGGCAGGCAGACCAGCACGGGCTCGGCCGGGCCGGCCGCCAGCCGGACGGGCCGGGGCGGGGCGGGCAACTCGGCGGGGGTGCGGAAGGCGGGCAGGAAGCGGGAGGCCGTGCGCAGGAGGCCGATCCCCTCCAGGGTGTGGCCGGCGCCGCGGGCCTGGTGGAAGAGGGCCGCGAGGGCGGCGGTCGCGTCGGTGGCGTCGGTGGCAGCCGGGGCGGGGGCGTCGGCGGGGGCGTCGGCGGTACGGGTGGCCAGTCGGCTGCGCAGGTGCTCGACCAGGGCCGGGAGGGTGGGGTGGTCGAAGGCCACGGTGGCGGCCAGGTGCAGCCCGGTGGCCGCGTCGAGGCGGTTGCGCAGTTCGACGGCGGTGAGCGAGTCGAGGCCGAGTTCGGGCAGCGTGCTGTGCTCGTCGACGACCTCGGGGGACGGGAAGCCCAGGACGGTCGCGACCTCGGTGCGCACCACGGCCGGCAGGTCCGCCGCCGTCGCCGGGGCCGGGACGCCGCGGGGCTGCCGCGGGCGTCCGGGGCCGGTGTCGGGGCGGCGGTGCGCGGGGTCGGTGCGCAGCGGGACGAGGAGCGGGTCCGCGCTCGCGCCGGTGAGGGCGGTGTCGAACAGGGCGAGGCCCTGGGCGGGGGTGAAGGCCTCGACGCCACCCCGGCTGAGGCGCTCCAGCTCCCCGGCGCCCGCCATGCCGCCGCCGTCCTGGTCCCAGGGGCCCCAGGCGAGGGAGTGGGCGGGCAGCCCGAGGTGGCGCCGGTGGTGGGCGAGGGCGTCCAGGAAGGTGTTGGCGGCGGCGTAGTTGGCCTGTCCGGGGGCGCCGAGCACGCCGGCGGCGGAGGAGAACAGGACGAAGGCGGCGAGGTCGTCGCGCAGCGTCAGGTCGTGCAGGTGCCAGGCCGACCGGGCCTTGGCGTGCAGGGTGCGGACGAGCCGGTCCGGGGTGAGGGAGGCGACCACGCCGTCGTCCAGGACGCCCGCGCAGTGGACGACCGCGGTGAGCGGGTGCCCGGCCGGGACGGTGGCGAGTGCGCGCGCCAGGTCGGCGCGGTCGCCGGCGTCGCAGCCGGTGGCGGTGACGGTGGCGCCGGTCCGCTCCAGCTCCGCGGTGAGGGCGGTCAGCCGGGCGTCGTCCGCGCGGCGGCCGAGGAGCAGCAGGTGCCGTACGCCGTGGGCGGAGGCCAGGTGCCGGGCGACCAGTCCGCCGAGGGCGCCGGCCGCGCCGGTGATCAGCACGGTGCCGTCGGGGGCGAACCCCGGGGTGCCGGTGTCGGCGGGACCGTCGACGGCGGCGGGCGGGTCGAGGGGCGTGAGCCGGGGGGCGCGTGGTGCGCCGTCCCGGATCGCCACCTGGGCGGCCTCGGCCGCGACGGCCGTCGGCAGCGCCTGCCAGGACGCCTCGGTGCCGTCCACGTCCACCAGGGCGAAGCGGCCCGGGTGTTCGGAGGCGGCCGAGCGCAGCAGTCCCCAGAGCGGGGCGTGGGTGAGGTCGGGGACGTCCTCGGCGGGTGAGGCGGCGACGGCGCGTCGGGTGAGCACGACCAGCCGGGAGTTCTTCCACCGGGAGCCGGACAGCCAGGCCCGGACCAGGTCCAGCGCCCGGGAGACCGGGGCCGGGTCGTCAGGCCGGTGCGCGTCGAGGAACGGGACCAGCACGACGCCCTCGGCGTCGTCGGGCACGGAGTCCAGGGCGTGGGCGCGCCGGTAGGCCCCGGGCGGGGTGGCGCCCGAGCCGAGGACCGTCCAGGTGTCCGGCGCCGGGGCGCCGGGGACGGCGGTGAGCGGCTCCCAGACGAGGCGCCGCAGGGCGCTGTCGGGGACGGCGCGGGGGACGGAGACCGGACGGAGGGTCAGGGCCTCGACCGAGGCGACCGGGGCGCCGGTCGGGTCGCTCAGTTCCACGGCCACCGTGTCGCCGTCCGGGGTCAGCCGGACCCGCAGCGCCCGTGCGCCGGTGCGGTGCAGCCGGACGCCGCGCCAGGAGAAGGGCAGGACGGCCGGTGCGGCCGCGCCGTCCCGGGGCAGGCCGAGGGCGTGCAGGGCCGCGTCGTGCAGGGCCGGGTGGAGGGCGTACGGGCCGGAGCCGTCGTCGGGCAGCGCGACCTCGGCGTAGAGCTCCTCGCCGCGGCGCCAGGCGGTGCGCAGGCCCTGGAAGCTCGGACCGTACGACAGGCCGGCCTCGGCGGGGCGCCGGTACAGGTCGGCGAGGTCGGCGGGGTCGACGGGCTCCGCCCCGGCGGGCGGCCAGGGCGCGTCCCGGTCGGCCGGGGCCGGCGGGCCGGCGGGGGCCAGGGTGCCGGTGGCGTGCCGGGTCCACCGGTCCTCGGCGGCCCCGTCGCCGGCGTTGTCGGCGTTGTCGGCGTCGTCGGCGGTGCGGGCGAAGAGGCCGAAGGCGCGTCGGCCGGTCTCGTCCGGCGGCCGGACGGACAGCCGCAGCGGCACCGCGGCGCGGTCCGGCACCGGAAGCGGCGCCTGGACCACCAGCTCCTCGACGGCGGGGCAGCCGAGTTCGCCGCCCGCGTGCAGGGCCAGCTCGACGAAGGCGGCGCCGGGCAGGACCGCCGTGCCGCCGATCCGGTGCTCGGCCAGCCACGGCAGGTCGTGGGCGTCCAGCGTGCCGGTGAACACCGTGCCGTCGAGGCCGGGTGCGGCGATGGCGGCGGAGAGCAGCGGGTGGTGCCGGTCGTCGCCCTGCGCCGGGCCGGCCGGCAGCCAGTACCGGAGGCGCTGGAAGGCGTACGTCGGCAGCGGCACCGGGCGGGCGCCCGAACCGGCGTGGACGGCCGCCCAGTCGACGGCGACGCCCCGCACGTGCAGTTCGGCGACGGCCGTGGTGAGCGCCCGCGGCTCCGGCGTGCCGGGGCGCAGCAGCGGGACGGAGGCGCGCTCCCGGTCGGTCAGGCAGTCCCGGACCAGGGCGGTGAGCGTGGCGCCGGGGCCGAGCTCGACGAAGGTGGTCACACCGTCGGTCTCCAGGCGGTGGACGGCGTCCCGGAACCGGACCGGCTGCCGGAGTTGGCGCACCCAGTACTCGGGCGAGCACAGCTCGGCGGCGGTGGCGCTCCGGCCGGTCACGGTGGAGACGACGGGCAGCGCGGGCTCCCGGAAGGTGAGGCCCTCGGCGACCCGCCGGAACTCGTCGAGCATGCCGTCCATCCGCGGGGAGTGGAACGCGTGGCTCACCCGCAGCCGCCGGGTGCGGCGGCCGGCGGCGGCCAGCCGGGCGAGCAGTTCCTCCAAGGCGTCGGCGTCGCCGGACAGCACCACCGAGGACGGGCCGTTGACGGCGGCGAGGGCGATCCGGTCGGTGAGCAGCGGCAGGACCTCCTCCTCCGGGGCGTCGACCGCGGCCATGGCCCCGCCGTCCGGCAGTGCCTGCATCAGCCGGCCGCGGGCGGCGACCAGGGCGGCAGCGTCGGGCAGGTCGAGGACGCCCGCCGCGTGGGCGGCCGCGAGTTCGCCGACGGAGTGGCCGGCCAGCACGTCCGGCCGTACGCCCCAGGCGGCGAGGCGGCGCAGCAGGGCCACCTGGACGGCGAACAGGGCGGGCTGGGTGTACTGCGTCCGGTCCAGGAGGTCGGCGGCCGCACTGCCGGGCTCGGCGGCGAGGACCTCGCGCAGCGGCCGGTCGAGCAGCGGGCCGAAGACCGCGCAGACCTCGTCCAGGATGCCGGCGAACTCGGCGTCGGCGGCGGCGAGTTCACGGCCCATGGCGGGGCGCTGGCTGCCCTGGCCGCTGAACAGGAAGGCCACCCGGCCGCCGTCGGCGCGCCCGGTCGGGGTGCCGGTCGCGGCGCCGTCGTCGGCGAGCCGCGCCAGGGCCGCCAGGCGGGTGTCCCGGTCGGCGCCGAGGACGGCCGCGCGGTGCGGCAGGGCGGCCCGGGTGGTGGCCAGGCTGAGGGCGAGGTCGGCGTCGGGGGTGTCGGGGCGCGTACGGAGGTGCTCCAGCAGGCGCCCGGCCTGGCCGCGCAGGGCCTGTGGGGTGCGGCCGGACAGCAGCCACGGCGCGGACACGGGGGTGACGGCCGGCGCGGCGTCCGGGGCGGCGTTCCGGGCGGCGTCCTGGGCGTCGTCCGGGGCCTGCTCCAGCACGGCGTGGGCGTTGGTGCCGCTGATGCCGAAGGAGGAGACCCCGGCCCGGCGGGGCTCTCCGGTGGCGGGCCAGGCGGTCGGCTCGGTCAGCAGCCGCATCCCGCCGGCGGACCAGTCGACGTGCGGGGTGGGTTCGTCGACGTGCAGGGTGCGGGGCAGGACGCCGTGCCGCATCGCCTGGACCATCTTGATCACGCCGCCGACCCCGGCCGCGGCCTGGGTGTGGCCGAGGTTGGACTTGAGCGAGCCGAGCCACAGCGGCCGCTCCTCGGTGTGCTCGCGGCCGTAGGTGTCGAGCAGCGCCTGGGCCTCGATCGGGTCGCCCAGGACGGTGCCGGTGCCGTGCGCCTCGACCGCGTCGACCTGGCCCGCCGTCAGTCCGGCGACGGCGAGGGCCCGGCGGATCACCCGCTGCTGGGCGGGGCCGCTGGGGGCGGTGAGGCCGTTGCTGGCGCCGTCCTGGTTGACGGCGGTGCCGCGCACCACGGCGAGCACGGGGTGGCCGTTGCGGCGGGCGTCGGTGAGCCGCTCGACCAGCAGCACGGCGACGCCCTCGGCCCAGCCGGTGCCGTCGGCGCCGGCGGCGAAGGACTTGCACCGCCCGTCCGGGGCGAGCCCGCGCTGGCGGCTGAACTCGACGAACGGGCCGGGAGTCGCCATCACGGTGGCGCCGCCGGCCAGCGCGAGCGAGCACTCGCCGGCCCGCAGCGCCTGGGCGGCCAGGTGCAGGGCGACCAGGGAGGAGGAGCAGGCGGTGTCCACGGTCACCGCGGGTCCTTCGAGGCCCAGCGTGTAGGCGACCCGGCCGGAGGCGACGCTGCCGGCCGTCCCGGCGCCGAGGTAGCCCTCGACGTCCTCGGGGGTGCGCCGCGCCCAGGAGCCGTAGTCGTGGTACATCACGCCGGTGAAGACCCCGGTGTCGCTGCCGCGCATCGCCAGCGGGTCCAGGCCGGCGCGCTCGAACACCTCCCAGGAGACCTCCAGCAGCAGCCGCTGCTGCGGGTCCATGGCGAGGGCCTCGCGCGGGCTGATGCCGAAGAACCCGGCGTCGAACCCGGCGGCGTCGGCCAGGAAGCCGCCGCGGCGGGTGTAGAAGGAGCCGCGGCGGCCGGGCTCGGGGTGGTAGAGCCCGTCGATGTCCCAGCCGCGGTCGCGGGGCATGTCACCGGTGGCGTCCCGGCCGGCCAGGACGAGTTCCCACAGCTCCTCGGGGGAGGCCACCCCGCCGGGGTAGCGGCAGGCCATGCCGACGATCGCGATCGGCTCGTCGTCGTGCCGGGCGGCGTTCGCGGCGGGCTCGGGGGCGGCCCGGTCGGCGGCGCCGAGGAGCAGGTCCCGCAGCCGTACGGCGAGGGCGCCGGGGGTGGGGTGGTCGAACACGGTGGTGGCCGGCAGCCGGAGGTCGGTGGCGGCGCCCAGGCGGTTGCGCAGGTCGACGGCGGCGAGCGAGTCGAAGCCGAGCTCGGAGAACGCGCGGTCGCCGGGGACGTCCTGCGGGTTCCGGTAGCCGAGGACGGCGGCGGTCTCGGCGCGGACCAGCTCGGTCAGTTCGCGCAGCCGCTCGGCCGCGGGCAGGGCGGCGAGCCGCTGGGCGAGGCCGGTGCGGACGGGGCGCGCCGCGGCGGCCGCCCGGCGCCGGGGCCGGGCCAGGGCGCGCAGCAGGGCGGGCGCCGTGTCGGCGTCGAGGCCTTGCGGGTCCAGGTGGAGCGGTGCGGCCAGCGGCTCGGTGCCGGCGAGGGCGGCGTCGAACAGGGCCAGGCCCTCGGCGGTGGGGATGGGCCGCATGCCGAGGGCGGCGAGCCGGCGCCGGGAGGCGTCGTCGACGCCCGTGGCCATGCCGGAGTCGCCCTCCCACAGGCCCCAGGCGAGGGACAGGGCGGGCAGCCCGGTGGCGGCCCGGTGCTGGGCGAGGGCGTCCAGGAAGCCGTTGGCGGCGGCGTAGTTGGCCTGTCCGGGGGCGCCGAGGAGGCCGGCGGCGGAGGAGAACAGGACGAAGGCGGTGAGGTCGTGGTGCCGGGTGAGGTCGTGGAGGTGCCAGGCGCCGTCGGCCTTGGGGCGGAGGGTGTGGTGGAGGTGTTCGGGGGTGAGGGTGGTGAGGGTGGCGTCGTCGAGGACGCCGGCGGCGTGGATGACGGCGGTGAGGGGGTGGTCGGTGGGGATGGTGTGGAGGAGGGTGGTGAGGGCTTCGCGGTCGGCGGTGTCGCAGGCGGTGATGGTGACGTGGGCGCCGGTGGCGCGCAGGTCGTCGGCGAGTTGTTCGGCGCCGGGGGCGGTGGGGCCGCTGCGGCTGGTGAGCAGGAGGTGGCGGACGCCGTGGGTGGTGACCAGGTGGCGGGCGAGCAGGGCGCCGAGTGAGCCGGTGCCGCCGGTGATCAGGACGGTGCCCTGCGGATCCAGCCCGGTGGCGGGTCGGTCGGCGGCGGGGGCGGGGACCAGCCGGGGGATCAGCAGGCGGCCCCGGCGCAGGGCGACGCTCGGCTCCTCCGGACCGAGCGCCCGGGGGAGCTCCGCGGGCCAGTCGTCCGGTGCGTCGGTGTCCACGAGGACGATCCGGCCTGGGTGCTCCGACTGGGCGGAGCGCAGCAGGCCCCGGTCGGCGGCGCGCGGCAGGTCGCGGACGTCCTCGTCGGGACCGACGGCCACGGCGCCGCTGGTGACGACGGCGAGGCGGGTGGCGGCGAACCGGTCGTCGGCGAGCCAGGCCTGGACGAGGCCGAGGGTCCGCGCGGTGGACTCGGCGGCCGCGCGGTCGGGGCGCGGCGCGGTCGGGGCGTCGAGGAGCGGGAGCACCAGGGTGTCGGGCGGCGCCGCGGCGGAGCCGAGGGCGTCGGTGAGCAGTCCGGTGCGGCCCGGCGCCGCGAGGGCGTGCGGTGCCCGCGGATCGGTCCAGATCAGGTGGAGCAGCGGCTCGCGGGCGGTGCTGCCGGTGGTGGCGAGCCGGCCGGCGGGCCGCAGCAGCAGCGATTCCACGGTGAGGACGGGGCGGCCGGAGGTGTCGGTGGCCTCCAGGGCGACCGCACCCGGCCCGGCGGGGGCGAGCCGGACCCGCAGGGCGGTGGCGCCGACGCCGTGCAGGGCGACGCCGTGCCAGTCGAAGGGCAGGCTCGCGCTCTCGGGGGCGCCGGGGAGCGCGCCGAGGCCCAGGGCGTGCAGCGCGGCGTCCAGGAGGGCGGGGTGCAGCCCGAACGCGCCGGCCGCGCCGTCCTGTTCGGGGTCCAGGGCGACCTCGGCGAACAGCTCCCCCTCGCCCCGCCAGGCGGACCGCAGCCCCTGGAAGGCCGGTCCGTAGTGCAGGCCCTCGGCGGCGAGGCGCTCGTACAGGCCGTCCGGGTCGAGGGCTTCGGCGCCGGCCGGGGGCCAGGCGGTGAGCGGGGGGCGGGTGGACGGGGAACCGGCCGACAGCGACCCGGAGGCGTGCCTGGTCCAGGGCCGCCCGGGCGGGGCGTCCTCCTCGCGGGCGTACACCTCGACCGCGCGGTGGCCGGCGCCGTCGGGCGCGCCGAGGCGGATCTGCAGGGTCACCGCGCCCCGCGCCGGGACGACCAGCGGTGCGGTGAGGGTGAGTTCGTCGAGGTGGTCGCAGTCCGCCTGTTCGCCGGCCCGCAGGGCGAGTTCGACGAAGGCGGTGCCGGGCAGCAGCACGGCGTCACCGACGCGGTGGTCGGCCAGCCACGGCTGGGCCCGCAGGTCCAGCCGTCCGGTGAACAGGAACTCCTCGGAGTCGGCGACGACGATGCTGGCGCCGAGCAGCGGGTGGTCGGGGAAGCCGAGCCCGGCCGGGGTGACGTCGAGCCGGCTCCCGGCCGGGGCCTCCAGCCAGTGCCGCTGCCGCTGGAAGGCGTAGGTCGGCAGCTCGACCCGGCGGCCGCCGCTGCTCCCGTGGTAGGCCGCCCGGTCGATGGCGGTGCCGCGCGCGTGCAGGCGGCCGAGGGCGGTGGCGGCCTCGGCGGCCTGGTCGCGGTCCGCGCGCTGGGCGGCGACGGCGGCGGAGCCGGCCTCGGTGAAGCAGGCCTCGGCCATGGGCGTGAGGGCGGCCTCCGGGCCGAGTTCCAGGAAGGTACGGGTGCCCTGGGCCTCCAGGTGCCGGACGGCGTCGGCGAACCGGACGGCCTGGCGCGCGTTGCGCACCCAGTACTCGGCGGTCCGCAGTTCGTCCCCGGCGGGTTCGCCCGTGACGGTGGAGACGAAGCCGATCCGGGGCGGCCGCAGCTCCAGGCCTGCGGCGATCTGCCGGAACTCGGCCAGCATCGGGTCCACCCGGGCCGAGTGGGAGGCGTAACTGACGTTCAGTCGGCGGGTCTTGCGGCCGAGGGCGGCGAAGTGCGCGGCGAGCGCCAGGACGGGCTGTTCGTCGCCGGAGAGGACCACCGCGTCCGGGCTGTTGATCGCGGCGATCTCGGCGCCGGCGGTCAGCAGCGGGCGGACCTCCGCCTCGGCGGCGGCGACCGCGACCATCGCCCCGCCCGGGGCCAGCGCCTGGGTGAGCCGGCCGCGGGCGGCGACCAGGGCGGCCGCGTCCGGCAGGTCGAGGACGCCCGCGACGTGGGCGGCCGCGAGTTCGCCGCCCGAGTGGCCGAGGACGTGGTCGGGTCGTACGCCCCAGGAGGCGAACAGCCGGAACAGCGCCACCTCGACGGCGAACAGCGCGGGTTGGGCGTACGCCTGGCCGGTGAGCGGCGGGGTGCCGCCGGTCGAAGAGCCGCCGGTCGAAGAGCCGAAGACGGCGGGGCGCAGGGGGGACGGCAGGTGCCGGTCCAGCTCGGCGCAGACGGCGTCGAAGGCGTCCGCGAAGGCCGGGAAGGCGGCGTACAACTCCCGCCCCATGCCGGGGCGTTGGCTCCCACCGCCGGTGAACATGACGGCCAGGCCGCCGGTGCCGGCGCGTTCGTGCAGCACACCGGCGGTGGGACGCCCGGCGGCGAAGGCGTCCAGCTCGGGCAGCAGGGATTCCCGATCGCGGCCGACCAGGACGGCGCGGTGCTCCAGCGCGGTGCGGGTGGTGAGCAGGGCGTGGCCGACGTCGGCCGGGTCCGGCGCGGGACCGCGGCGCAGGTGGGCGGCGAGTCGGCCGGCCTGGGCGCGCAGCGCGGGTTCGGTGGCGGCGCTCAGCGTCCACAGCGCGGCGGGCGCGGCGCTCGCCCCGGCGGCGGTGCCGTCGGGGGCGGGGCGACCGTCCGCGGGGAGGTCGGCTGCGGGCGCGGGCGGTTCCTCGATGACGGCGTGCGCGTTGGTGCCGCTGAACCCGAAGGAGGAGACCCCGGCGCGGCGCGGGGTCTCCCGGCGGGGCCACGGCTGCGGCTCGGTGAGCAGTTCCACGGCGCCCGCGGACCAGTCGACGTGCGGGGTGGGTTCGTCGACGTGCAGGGTGCGGGGGAGTTCGCCGTGGTGCAGGGCGAGGACCATCTTCATGATCCCGCCGACGCCGGCCGCGGCCTGGGTGTGGCCGAGGTTGGACTTGAGCGAGCCGAGCCGCAGCGGGCGGTCGGCGGGGCGGCCCTGGCCGTAGACGGCGAGCAGGGCCTGAGCCTCGATCGGGTCGCCGAGCCGGGTGCCGGTGCCGTGCGCCTCGACCGCGTCGACGTCGGAGGGGGCGAGGCCGGCGTCGGCGAGCGCCTGGCGGATCACGCGCTGCTGGGACGGGCCGTTGGGGGCGGTGAGGCCGTTGCTGGCGCCGTCCTGGTTGACGGCGGTGCCACGCACCACGGCGAGCACGGGGTGCCCGTTGCGGCGGGCGTCCGACAGCTTCTCCAGCAGGAGCATGCCGACGCCCTCGGCCCAGCCGGTGCCGTCGGCCGCGGCGGCGAAGGACTTGCAGCGGCCGTCCGAGGACAGGCCCTCCTGGCGGCTGAAGTCGACGAACGGCAGGGGCGAGGCCATCACGGTGGCGCCGCCGGCCAGCGCGAGCGTGCACTCGCCGCCGCGCAGGGCCTGGGCGGCCAGGTGGAGGGCGACCAGGGAGGAGGAGCAGGCGGTGTCGATGGTGACGGCCGGGCCCTCCAGGCCGAAGGTGTACGCGATCCGGCCGGAGGCGATGCTGCCCGAGGTGCCGGTGCCGAGGTAGCCCATGACGTCCTCGGGCAGCTCGCGGAGCCGGGCCGCGTAGTCGTGGTACATGATCCCGGCGTAGACGCCGGTGCGGCTGCCGCGCAGGGTGGCCGGGTCGATGCCCGCGTGCTCGAAGGCCTCCCAGGAGGTCTCCAGCAACAGCCGCTGCTGCGGGTCCATCGCGGTCGCCTCGCGCGGGCTGATGCCGAACGGGGCGGGGTCGAAGTCGGCGACGTCATAGAGGAATCCGCCCGCGTGCGCGGTGCTGGTGCCGGCCGCGTCGTCCGGTCCGCGCAGGGCGTCGAGGTCCCAGTCGCGGTCGGTCGGGAAGGCGGAGACGACGTCCCGGCCCCCGGCGACGAGCTGCCAGAGCTCCTCGGGCGTGCGGACGCCGCCCGGGTAGCGGCAGGCCATGCCGACGATCGCGATCGGCTCGTGGGCCGCCTCCTCGTTCTCGCGCAGCCGCCTGCGGGTCTGCCGCAGCTCGGCGGTGAGCCGCTTGAGCGAGTCCAGGACCTTCTCGTCGGTGCCCGTCATCAGGCGTCCCCCAGTTCGTCGTCGATGATGGCGAGCAGTTCGTCGATGCCGGCGGCGTCGAGGTCGTCCCCGTCGCCGTCGGGGTCCCCGCCGGGTCCGGTGGTGGCCCGGTCGGCGGTGGCCTGCTCCAGGGCGGTGAGCAGGGCCTTGAGCCGCAGCCGGACCTGCTCGGCGTTCTCCGGGTCCCCGGCGAGGTCCGGGACGGACTCGCGCAGCCGGTCGAGGTCCGCGAGGGCGGCGTCGGCGGGGCTCGGTGCGGCGGGGACGAGGACGTCCCTGAGGTGCGCGGCGAGCCCGGCGGGCGTCGGGTGGTCGAAGACCGCGGTGGCGGGCAGGCGCACGCCGGTGGCGGCGTCGAGCCGGCCGCGGATCTCCACGGCGGCGAGCGAGTCCAGCCCGGATTCGGTGAACGGCCGGTCCGGGGCGACGGCGCGGGGCGAGCTGTGGCCGAGCACCGTCGCGGTCTGGGTGAGCACGAGGTCGAGCAGCAGGCTCTCGCGCTCGGCGTCGTCCAGCGGGAGCAGTCGCTCGGCGAGCGAGGCGGCGTCCTGCCGGGCGGGGGCGCCGGAGGGGGCGGTACGGGCGCGGGCGGGGCGCACCAGGCCGCGCAGGACCGGCGGGAAGGCCGGGTCACCGCCGCGGGTCTGGAGCAGCGGCAGGTCGAACCGGGCCGGGACGAGCAGGGGTTCGGGCCGGCCGAGGGCGGCGTCGAACAGCGCCAGGCCGGTGGCGGAGGCGATCGCCCCGAACCCGGAGCGGACGATGCGGCCGCGTTCGGCCTCGGTCAGGCCGCCCGCCATGCCGTCGTCGGTCTGGTCCCACAGGCCCCAGGCGAGGGACACGGCGGGCAGCCCGGCGGCGGCCCGGTGCTGGGCGAGGCCGTCCAGGAAGCCGTTGGCGGCGGCGTAGGCGCCCTGGCCGGCGGAGCCGAGGACCCCCGACGCGGAGGAGAACAGGACGAAGGCGGTGAGGTCGTGGTGCCGGGTGAGTTCGTGGAGGTGCCAGGCGCCGTCGGCCTTGGGGCGGAGGGTGTGGTGGAGGTGTTCGGGGGTGAGGGTGGTGAGGGTGGCGTCGTCGAGGACGCCGGCGGCGTGGATGACGGCGGTCAGGGGGTGGTCGGTGGGGATGGTGTGGAGGAGGGTGGTGAGGGTTTCGCGGTCGGCGGTGTCGCAGGCGGTGATGGTGACGTGGGCGCCGGTGGCGCGCAGGTCGTCGGCGAGTTGTTCGGTGCCGGGGGCGGTGGGGCCGCTGCGGCTGGTGAGCAGGAGGTGGCGGACGCCGTGGGTGGTGACCAGGTGGCGGGCGAGCAGGGCGCCGAGTGAGCCGGTGCCGCCGGTGATCAGGACGGTGCCCTGCGGATCCAGCCCGGCGGGCTCGCTGTGGGCGTCCGTCCTGGCGAGCCGGGGGAGCAGCAAGGCGCCGTCCCGCAGGGCCAGTTGGGGCTCGCCGCCGGCGAGGGCGGCGGGCAGGGCGTGCCAGGAGGCGTCCTCGTCGTCGAGGTCCGCCAGCACGATCCGGCCCGGGTACTCCGCCTGGGCGGCGCGGGCCAGACCCCAGACGGCGGACTGCGCCGGATCGACGGGCCGCGGCGGTGCGGCCGGCGCCCCGGCCGGGGCGCAGTCGGCGGCGTTGCGGGTGAGCAGGGCCAGCCGGCCCCGGGCGGAACCGCCGTCGGCCAGCCAGGAGCGGACCACGGCGAGCGCCCGCTCCACCGCCGCCAGCGTGGCGGCCGGGCCGGCGGCCGCGTCGACCGTGACCGGGACGAGGGCGACCTCGGCGTCCCCGCCGGCGGGGAGCGCGGCGAGCGGCGCCGGCGCGGGGCCGTCGCCGAGCCAGCGGAGCGCGACCGGCTCCGCCGCGACGGAAGCGCCCGGCACCCAGTCGATCCGGTACAGCGCCCCCGCCGCCTCGGCCTGCCGGGCGTCGAGGTCCCGCGCCTCCGCCCGCCGGGCGGCCAGCCGTTCGACGTCCACCACCGGCTCGCCCCGGTCGTCGGCGATCGCCATGGTGACGGCCCCAGGACCGGCCGGCGCGATCCGCACCCGCAGCCGGCTGGAGCCCGTGGAGTGCACCCGCACGCCCGACCAGGAGAACGGCACCGCCGCCCCCGAGGCGGAGCCCAGGCCGTCCATCGCGGCCGGGTGCTGGGCGGCGTCCCACAGCGCGGGGTGCAGGGCGAAGGACTGCGGGTCGGCGCCGTCCGGCAGCGCCGCCTCGGCGAACAGGGTGTCGCCGTCGCGCCAGGCGGCGCGGACGCCCCGGAACAGCGGGCCGTACGCCACCCCCTGGGCGGCGAAGGCCTCGTAGAGGCCGTCCACGGGGACGGGCTCGGCTCCGGCGGGCGGCCAGGCGCGCAGGTCGTGGCCCGCCGGGGCCGGCTCGTCGTCGGCCAGGACGCCACTCGCGTGCAGGGTCCACGGCGCCGCGCCGGTGGTGTCCCGCGGGCGTGCGTAGAGCCGCAGGGCGCGGCTTCCGGCGCTGTCGGAGGGGTCGGACTCCTCGACCAGCAGCTGGAGTTCGGCCTCCTCCTCCGGCCCGAGGACGAGCGGCGCGTGCAGGGTCAGCTCCCGTACCCGGGTGCGGCCCGCGGCCTCGGCGGCCTGCGCGGCCAGCTCGACGTACAGGGTGCCGGGCACGACGGTGGCGTCGAACAGCCGGTGCTCGGCGAGCCAGGGCGCGGTCTCGGGGGAGAGCCGGCCGGTGCCCACCAGGCGGTCGCTGTCGCCCAGCGGCACCAGGGCGTCGAGCACCGGGTGCCCGCCGCCGCCCGGACCGCGCCGGGAGGTGAAGCCGCGCTGCGGCCAGTAGCGGCTGCGCTGGAAGGCGTAGGTGGGCAGCTCCACCGCGCGCGCCCCGCGCCCGGCGAACACCGCCCGCCAGTCCACCGGGACGCCCTGGACGTGCAGTTCGGCGGCGGCGAGCAGCAGCGCGGCCTCCGGCGGCCGGTTGCGGCGCTGCGCCGCGACGACGACGCCCTGCCCGGCCAGGCTGTCGGCGGCCATCGAGCTGAGCGCGCCCTGCGGCCCCACCTCGACGAACAGTTCGGCGCCCGCCCCGGCCAGGCCGCGCACGGCGTCGTGGAAGAGCACCGCGTCCCGCACGTGGCGGACCCAGTGCTCGGCGGCGGCCGGTTCCTCGGCGGTCACCGGCCGCCCGGTGAGGGCGGAGACCAGCGCGACGCGCGGGGCGTGGTACGTCAGCTTCCGCGCGACCCGCTCGAACTCGGCGAGCATCGGGTCCATCATCGGGGAGTGGAAGGCGTGGCTGACCCGCAGCCAGGACACCCGGCGCCCGCGTCCGCGCAGCTCGTCGACCACCTCGGCGACCGCCGTGCGCTCGCCGGACAGGACGCTCGCCCGGGGGCCGTTGACCGCCGCGACCGCGACCACGCCCGCCCGGCCGGCGAGCAGGTCGGCGAGCTCGGCCGGCGCCGCCTCGACCGCGGCCATCGCGCCGCCGTCCGGCAGCGCCTGCATCAACCGGCCCCGCGCGGCGACCAGTTCGGCCGCGTCGGCGAGCGAGAGGACGCCCGCCACGTGCGCGGCCGCGAGCTCCCCGACCGAGTGCCCGGCCAGCAGGTCCGGGACGACGCCCCAGGACTCCAGCAGCCGGAACAGCGCCACCTCGAAGGCGAACAGCGCGGGCTGGGCGTACTCCGTCCGGTCGATCAGCTCCTCGGCCCGCGCGTTCCCCGGCTCGGCCAGGACGAGCTCGCGCAGCGGGCGCTCGGCCCGGGCCTCCAGGTGCGGTTCGAGGGCGGCGCACGCGGCGTCGAAGGCGTCGGCGAAGACCGGGTACCCGCGGTGCAGTTCGCGCCCCATGCCGGCGGCCTGGCTGCCCTGCCCGGAGAACAGGAACGCCGTCCGGCGCCCCTCCCCGGCCTGCCCGAGCACCACCCCGGCGGCGTCCCGGCCCTCGTGCAGCGCGGTGAGCGCGGCCAGCGCCCGCGGACCGTCCTCGGCCAGGACGACGGCGCGGTGCCGCAGGGCGGCGCGGGTGGTGGCGAGCGACCAGGCCACGTCCAGCGGGCGGGCGTCCGGGCGGGCCGCCAGGTGCTCGGCCAGCCGCAGCGCCTGGCCGCGCAGCGCCTCGGGGCTCCGGGCGGACAGCGTCCAGGGCACCACCCGGTCGTCCGGGGCGGCGGGCGGGGTCTGCGGCTCGACGGCCGGCGGCTCCTCGATGACGACGTGCGCGTTGGTGCCGCTGATCCCGAAGGACGACACCCCGCCGCGCCGGGGGCGGCCGGTGCGCGGCCACGCCCGGGCCTCGTCGAGCAGCCGCACCGCCCCGCTCGACCAGTCGACGTGCGGGGTCGGCTCGGTCAGGTGCAGGGTCTTCGGCAGCCGCTCGTGGCGCAGCGCCTCGACCAGCTTGATGATGCCCGCGAGGCCCGAAGCGGCCTGGGTGTGGCCGAGGTTGGACTTCAGCGAGCCCAGCAGCAGCGGCCGGTCGGCGGCCCGCCGCGCGCCGTAGGTGGCGAGCAGCGCCTGGGCCTCGATCGGGTCGCCGAGCTTGGTGCCGGTGCCGTGCGCCTCCACCGCGTCCACGTCGTCGGGGGTCAGCCCGGCGTCGGCGAGGGCACGGCGGATCACCCGCTCCTGGGCCGGGCCGTTGGGCGCGGTCAGGCCGTTGCTGGCGCCGTCGGAGTTGATGGCGGAGCCGCGCACCACCGCGAGCACCCGGTGGCCCTTGCGCCGGGCGTCGGACAGCCGCTCCACCACCAGGACGGCCACGCCCTCGCTCCAGCTGGTGCCGTCCGCGTCGGCGGAGAAGGAGCGGCAGCGGCCGCTCGGGGAGAGCACCCGCTGCCGGTTGAACTCGGTGAACAGCAGCGGACTGGTCATCAGGGTGACGCCGCCCACCAGCGCCAGGTCGCAGTCGCCGCGCCGCAGGGCCTGGCCGGCCCAGTGCAGTGCCACCAGGGAGGAGGAGCAGGCGGTGTCGACGGTGACCGCCGGTCCGCCGAACCCGAAGGCGTACGCCAGCCGGCCGGACAGCACGCTGGCGGTGTTGCCCGTCCCGATGTACCCCTCCAGGTCGTCCTTGCCGGTGGCCAGCACCCGGGGGTAGTCCTGGCCGTTGGTGCCGACGAAGACGCCGACCGGCCCTTCGGCGGCCGTCGCCACCGGGTCGATGCCGCCGCGTTCGAACGCCTCCCAGGAGGTCTCCAGCAGCAGGCGCTGCTGCGGGTCCATGGCGAGGGCCTCGCGCGGGGAGATCCCGAAGAAGGCCGCGTCGAAGTCGGCGACGGTGTCGATGAAGCCGCCCTGGCGGGCGTAGGTGGTGCCGGGCCGGTCGGGGTCGGGGTGGTAGAGGCCGGCGAAGTCCCAGCCGCGGTCGGTGGGGAAGTCGCCGATGACGTCCGCGCCGGTGTCCAGGACCTCCCAGAGCTGTTCCGGGGAGCGGACGTCGCCGGGGAAGCGGCAGGCCATCGCGACGATCGCGAGCGGTTCGGCGGGGTCGTCGGCGGGCCTCGGCGGGGTGTCGGCGTCCTCGTCGTCCCGTGCGCCGGTGAGCGCGAGGACGTGGTCGACGACGGCCCGGGGGGTGGGGTGGTCGAACACCAGGGTCGCGGTGAGCCGCAGGCCGGTCGCCGCGCCGAGCCGGTTGCGCAGCTGGACGGCGGTGAGCGAGTCGAGCCCGAGCTCCTGGAAGCGCTGGTCGGTGCCGATCGACCGGGCGTCGGCGTGGCCGAGCACGGCGGCGATCTCGGTGCGGACGAGGTCGAGCAGGAACTCCCGGCGGGCGGCGGGCTCCAGGGCCCCGAGCGCGGTCCCGGGGGCCGGGGCGGGGACGGGACGGTCGGGCCGCGAGGAGGACCGCAGCGTGAGCACCGCCTGGCCCGCGTGCCGCGCCCGGCCCAGGTGCTCGAACGCTTCGGCGGCCCGCTCGACGTCCCAGTCGGGGACGGCCGGCGGGGGCAGCGTGCCGTCCGCGAACAGGGCGGCCAGCTCGCCGAGGACGGCCCGCAGGCGGTCCGGACCGGCGTCCGCGAGGTCGGCGACCAGGTACCGCACGCCCGGGTGGTCGGCGGCGACCCGCCCGGCGTCGCGCCGGTCGGTGCGTCCGGTCTCCACGAAGCGGCCGCCGTGCGGCAGCAGCCGCAGCGAGGCGTCGGTGGACTCCCCGGCGAGGCAGTTCAGCACGACGTCGGCGCCGCGTCCGCCGGTGGCGGCGAGCAGCTCCGGCGCGAAGCCGGGATCGGCCGAGGAGGCGAGGTGCTCCCGGGGCAGGCCCAGCGCCAACAGTGCCTCCCGGTGCTCGGGAAGGTCGGTGGCGAGGACGTTCGCCCCCAGGTGGCGGGCCAGGTGGACGGCGGCCAGTCCGGCGCCGCCGCTCGCGGCGTGCACCAGGACGGTCTCGCCGGGCCGGAGCCCGGCGAGACCGATCAGGGCGTGGTGCGCGGTCAGGTGGGCGAGCGGCGCGGCGGCGCCCTGCTCGAAGGTCCAGCCGGCCGGGAGGGCGCAGGACAGCCGGTGGTCGGTGACCGCGACCGGGCCGGCCGCTCCGTCCGGGAACAGGCCCATCACCCGGTCGCCCGGGGCCAGCCCGCCGACCTCGGCGCCGACCTCCAGGACCACGCCCGCCGCCTCCAGCCCCAGCCCGCCGCCGGTGTCGCCGTGCAGGGCCAGGCCGAGGCCGACCAGGACGTCCCCGAAGTGCAGGCCGACGGCGCGGACGGCGACCCTGACCTCGCCAGGTCCGAGCGGGCGGTCCGCCTCGGCGGACGGCACCGGGGCGAGGGTGGCGAGGTCGCCGGGCTCGGTGACGGCGAGCCGCCAGGCCGCCCCGGGCCCGCCGGGCGCCCGGGTACCGGACGACTCGTCGGCCGGGGTGGGTCCGTCGGCCGGGGTGGGCTCGTCGGCGGCCAGCCAGTAGCGGCTGCGCCGGAAGGCGTAGGTGGGCAGGCCGACGCGCCGGGCCGGGCCGAAGTAGCGGTCGGCGTCCAGCCGGGCGCCGCCCGCCACCGCCTCGGCGACCGCGTCGGCGAACCGGTCCTCGGTCCCGTGGCCGCGGTGCAGCGAGCCGACGACGACGGCCTCGGTGCCGGCCTCCTCGACGGTCTCCTGAAGGGCCTGGGTGAGCACGGGGTGCGGACCGCACTCGATGAACAGGTCGAAGCCGTCCGCCAGCATGGCGCGGGTGGCCCGCTCGAACTCCACCGGCTGCCGCAGGCTTCGGTACCAGAACCCGGCGTCCTGAGCGCCCGGTTCGAGCAGCCCGCCGGTGGCCGGCGAGTACATCGGAAGCCGCGGCTGATGTGCCGTCACCGTCCCGAGCAGGGTGGTCAGTTCGTCCCGGACCGACTCCACCTGCGGGGTGTGTGAGGCGTAGTCCAGCGGGATCCGCCGGGCCCAGACGCCCTCCGCCTCGCAGCGCGCCCGCAGCTCCTCCACCGCCCGGTTCGGGCCCGCGACCACCACCGAGCGCGGGCCGTTGACCGCCGCGACGGTCAACTCGCCCTGCCATTCGGCCAGTTGCTCGCGGATCCGGGCGGGCGTGGCGGACACCGCGAGCATCCCGCCGTCGAGCCGGCCGAGCGACACCAGGGCCCGGGCGCGCAGCGCCACCACCCGGGCCGCGTCCGGCAGCGACAGCGCGCCGCTGACGGCGGCGGCAGCGATCTCGCCCTGGGAGTGGCCCAGCACCCCGGACACCTCGACGCCGCAGGACTCCCAGAGCGCGGCCAGCGACACCGTCACCGCCCAGAGCGCGGGTTGGGCGACGTCGGTGCGCTCAGGCCGCGGCGCGCCCGGTGCGCCGCGCAGGACGTCGGTCAGCGACCAGTCCACGTGCGGGCGAAGCGCCTCGGCGCACTCCGCCAGGCGGCGGGCGAACGCGGGGGATGAGTCGAGCAGTTCGGCGGCCATGCCGGCCCACTGGCTGCCGGCGCCGGGGAAGACCAGGGCGGCCCGGCCGGAGCCGGCGAGTGACCGGGCGACCCTGGCGGTGGTCGTGCCCGGGGCCGTGCCGGTCGCCAACGCGTCCAGTCCGGCGAGGAGTTCGGCGCGGTCCCGGCCGGTCACGGCGGCCCGGTGGGGGAAGGCCGTCCGGGTGCGCAGCAGCGACCAGCCGACGCCGGCGGGGTCCAGCTCCGGTTCGGCGCGCAGGTGGGCGGCCAGCCGCTCGGCCTGGGCGGGCAGGGCCTCGGCGCTGCGGGCGGACAGCAGCCACAGCGGCGGAAGGCCGGAGGGTTCGGCGGCGGGTACGGGCGGCTGCTCGGGAGCGGCCTCCTCGGCGGGGGCGTCCGGGGCCTGTTCGAGCAGGACGTGCGCGTTGGTGCCGCTGATGCCGAAGGCGGAGACGCCCGCCCGGCGCGGCTCACCGGAGTCGGGCCAGGGGCGGGCCTCGGTGAGCAGTTCGAGCGGGCCGTCCGACCAGTCCACGTGCGGCGACGGCCGGTCGGCGTGCAGGGTGCGCGGCAGGACGCCGTGGCGCATCGCCATCACCGTCTTGATCACCCCGGCGACGCCCGCCGCGGCCTGGGTGTGGCCCAGGTTGGACTTGAGCGAGCCCAGCCAGAGCGGCCGGTCGGCGGCCCGGCCCTCCCGGAACACCGCCTGCAGCGCCTGGGCCTCGATCGGGTCGCCGAGGGTGGTGCCGGTGCCGTGCGCCTCGACGGCGTCGATCTGGGCGGGCAGCAGCCGGGCGTTGTCCAGCGCCTGGCGGATGACGCGCTGCTGGGCGGGCCCGTTGGGCGCGGTCAGCGCGCCGCTGGCGCCGTCCTGGTTGACGGCGCTGCCGCGGACCAGGGCGAGCACGGGGTGGCCGTTGGCACGGGCGACGGACAGCCGTTCGAGCAGCAGCAGCGCGGCGCCCTCCGACCAGCCGGTGCCGTCCGCGTCCGCGCCGAAGGCCTTGCAGCGGCCGTCCGGTGCCAGGCCGCGCTGGCGGCTGAAGCCGACGAAGGTGGCCGGCGTCGCCATCAGCGACACCCCGCCGGCCAGGGCGAGGTCGCAGTCGCCCTGGCGCAGCGCCTGGGTGGCCAGGTGCAGGGCGACCAGGGAGGAGGAGCAGGCGGTGTCGACGGTGACGGCCGGGCCCTCCAAGCCGAAGGTGTACGCGACCCGGCCGGAGGCGACGCTGCCCGCGCTGCCGGTGCCGAGGTACCCCTCGGTGTCCTCGTCCGGCCGGCGGACGCGGCTGCCGTAGTCGTTGTACATCACCCCGGCGAAGACGCCGGTCCGGCTGCCGCTCAGCCGCTCGGCGGGCAGCCCGGCCCGCTCGAAGGCCTCCCAGGCGACCTCCAGCAGCAGGCGCTGCTGGGGGTCCATGGCCAGGGCCTCGCGCGGGCTGATCCCGAAGAAGGCGGGGTCGAAGTCGGCGTAGCCGTCGACGAATCCGCCGTGCCGGGTGGTGGAGGTGCCGGCGTGGTCCGGATCCGGGTGGTAGAGCGCGTCGAGGTCCCAGCCCCGGTCGGTGGGGAAGCCGGAGACGGCGTCGGTGCCGTCGGCCACCAGTCGCCACAGCTCCTCGGGCGAGTGGACGCCGCCCGGCAGTCTGCAGCTCATCGCCACGACGGCGATCGGCTCGTGGGCCGCCTCCTCGATCTCGTCCAGGCGCCGGCGGGTCTGCTGCAGGTCGCCGGCCATCCATCGGAGGTAGTCGACGAGCTTCTCGTCCTTCTCGTCGTCGGCCATCGGAACCTCACTCGTCGTCATGTCGCGGGGAACGGGTCGGGCGTGCCGGCCCGGGGGTGGTCGTGGGTGGTGGTCAGGGCCTTCTGAGGTTCTCGTCGATGAAGGCGAGCAGTTCGTCCCGGCCGAGACCGGCGAGGGCGGGGTCGGCGAGGGCGGGGCCGGCCGCCGGGTGGTCGGGTGCCTCTTCGGCTGCGGGGGCGGCGGGTGGGGCGGCGGGTGCGGGCCCCGTGGCGGCGGTGGCCGCGGTCCCGGCCGGGCCGTCGTCGAGCCGCTCCAGCAGGTGGGCGGCCAGGCGCGCGGGGGTGGGATGGTCGAAGACCAGCGTGGTCGGCAGCTGGAGGCCGCACGACTCGCCGATCCGGTTGCGCAGTTCCACCGCCGTGAGGGAGTCGAAGCCCAGGTCGAGCAGCCGGTCGTGGGCCGCCACGGCGGCGTGCGAGGGCCGGCCGAGGACCTTGGCCACCTCGCGGCGCACCAGGTCGACCAGCAGGTGCTCGCGCTGCCCCGCCGCGGTGTCCCGCAGCCGCTCCCGCCACGCGGGGGCGGGAGCCGGGCGGGCGGCGGCGGCGCGGCGGTGGAGCGGGCGGGCGCCGCCGGTGGCCAGTTCCTTCAGGACCGGCGAGAGCACGCCCTGGTCGGCGCGGGCCCGCAGCACGGCGGGGTCGAGCCGGACCGGTGCGAGCGCCGCCGCCTCCAGGCCGAGTGCGGCGTCGAACAGGGCCAGTGCCTCCGGCGGTTCCAGGGCGGCGATGCCGGCCCGGGCCAGCCGGGCCCGGTCGGCCTCGTCGAAGGCGCCGGCCATGCCCGCCCCGCCGCCCCACCAGCCCCAGCCGAGCGCGGTGGCGGGCAGTCCGAGGGCGCGGCGGTGCGCGGCGAGGCCGTCCAGGAAGGCGTTGGCGGCCGCGTAGTTGCCCTGCCCGGCGGAGCCGAGCATGCCGGCGACGGAGGAGTACAGCACGAACGCGGCGGGCTTCAGCTCCGTGGTCAGTTCGTGCAGGTGCCAGGCCGCGTCGGCCTTGGGGCGCAGCACCCGGTCGAGGCTTCCGGGCGTGAGCGACTCGAGCACACCGTCGTCGAGCGCCCCGGCGCAGTGCACCACGGCGGCGAGCGGCCGGTCGGTGGGCAGGGTGTCGAGGAGCCGCGCGAGGGCGGTGCGGTCGGACACGTCGCAGGCGGCGATCCGCACCCGGGCGCCCAGTTCGCCGAGTTCGGCGGCCAGCCGGTCGGCGCCGGGCGTGTCCGGGCCGCGTCGGCCGACCAGCAGCAGGGAGCGGACGCCGTGCCCGGTGACCAGGTGCCGGGCGAGCAGCGCGCCCAGGCCGCCGGTGCCGCCGGTGACCAGCACGGTGCCCTCGGGCCCGAACACCGGTGCGGCGGGCGGGCCGGACGGGCCGGGCGCCGCGGTGAGCCGGGGCACCAGGGCGGCGCCGGCCCGCACGGCGAACTGGGGCTCACCGGAGCCGACGGCCGCGGGCAGGGCCGCGTCGGCGCCGAGGCGGGTGTCGACCAGCACGACCCGGCCGGGGTGCTCGCTCTGGACGGACCGCACCAGGCCCCACACCGCGGCCGCGGCCGGATCGACCACCGGGTCCTCGGGCGTGGCGGCCACCGCGTCGCGGGTCGCCAGGACCAGCCGGGTGGCGTCCAGGCGCTGGTCGGACGTCCAGCAGCGGAGCAGCGCGGTGGTGTGGTTGACCGCCGTCCGGGTGCGCTCAGGAACGCTGCCGCCGGTACCGGCGGCGGCCCGGACGGACACCGCGTCCGGCGCCGGGGTGCCGTGCTCGACGGCGGCGAACAGCGCGTCGACGTCGGCGTACCGGACGGTCCTGGTGCCGGGCGGTCCGGCCGGGGCGTCCGGGCCGATCGCGGCCCAGCTCTCCTCGGCGGGCGCCGGGTCGGCGGGCGCGGGGCGCCAGCGCAGCTCGTACAGCGGGCGGTCGGCGGTGCCGGGGCCGGCGGGGCGCAGCAGCAGCGAGCCGACGGTCGCGACGGGCGCCCCGGTGGCGTCCGCGACGTCGAGCGCCAGGGTGTCGCCGTCGACGGTGGTCCGCACCCGCAGCCGGTCCGCGCCGGTGGCGTGCAGCGCCACCTCGGACCAGGTGAACGGCAGCCGCGGTACGGCGGCGGGCGCGTCCGCGTCCGCGTCCGGACCGAGCAGCACGGCGGCGTGCAGGGCGGCGTCGAGCAGGGCGGGGTGCAGCCCGTACCGGCCGGCCCCGGCGGCGGCCTGCTCGGGCAGCGCCACCTCGGCGAGGACCCGGCCGTCGTGGATCCAGGCCGCGCCCAGGCCCCGGAAGGCCGGGCCGTACCCCACCCCGGTGGCCGCCGTCCGCTCGTACAGGCCGTCGACCTCGACGGGGACGGCGCCGGGCGGCGGCCACTCGGCCAGCTCCGCTCCGGGGGGTGTCCCCTCGGCGAGGACACCGGTGGCGTGCAGCGTCCAGAGCGCGCCCGGGGCGGCCCGGTCGGGGCGGGCGTACACCGACAGCGGGCGGCGCCCGTCGGCGGTGGGCTCGGCGACCCGGATGCGCAGTCGGACGCCGTCCTGCTCCCGCTCGGGCAGCACCAGCGGGCTGCGCAGGGTGAGTTCGGCCAGTCGGTCGCAGCCCAGGCGGGCGCCCGCCTCCAGCGCGAGTTCCACGAAGGCGGCGCCGGGCAGCAGGACCTCGCCGCGCACGGCGTGGTCGGCCAGCCAGGGGTGGGTGGCGAGCGAGAGCCGTCCGGTGCACACCAGCTCGTCGCTGTCGGGCAGTTCGACGAACGCGCCGAGCAGCGGGTGGCCGGAGGCGTCGAGGCCGGCGCTCGCCGGGCCGGGGCCGTCCGGGTCCGGGTCGGGCGAGGCGGGCAGCCAGTAGTGCTCCGGCTGGAAGGCGTAGGTCGGCAGGTCGACCCGCCGCGCGCCGGAGCCGGCGAAGTACGCCGCCCAGTCGACGGCCGTGCCGCGCACGTGCAGCCGGCCCAACGCGTCGGCCAGCGCGTCCGGTTCGGGCCGGTCGCGGCGCAGTGCGGCGACCGCCCGGCCGGCCTCCTCGCCGGCGGCGAGGGGGGCGAGCGAGCCGTCCGGGCCGACGTCCAGCAGGGTGGTCACGCCGTCCTCGGCCAGCTGCCGTACCGCGTCGTGGAACCGGACGGGCCGGCGGACCTGCTCCGCCCAGTAGTCCGGCGAGCCGAGCTCCTCCGCCGTCGCCGGGCGTCCGGTCACCGTGGAGACGACCGGGATCCGAAACTGATGGTACGTCAGCGAGGCTGCGAACGCGCGGAGTTCCTCCAGCATCGGGTCCATGGCGGGGGAGTGGAAGGCATGGCTGACCCGCAGCCTCGTGGTCCGCCGGCCGCGCCCGGCCAGCTGCTCGGCGATCGCCAGCACCGCGTCCGTCCGGCCGGAGAGGACCACGGCGGACGGCCCGTTGACGGCGGCGAGGGCCGCGCCCTCGGTCAGCAGCGGCGACACCTCGGCCTCGGCGGCGGCCACCGCCACCATCGCCCCGCCCGGCGGAAGGGCCTGCATCAGCCGCGCCCGGGCGGTCACCAGCACGGCCGCGTCGGCCAGGTCCAGAACCCCGGCGACGTGCACGGCGGCGAGTTCCCCCACGGAGTGGCCGGCCAGCACGTCCGGCCGTACGCCCCAGGACTCCAGCAGCCGGAACAGCGCCACCTCGACCGCGAACAGGGCGGGTTGGGTGTACTCGGTGCGGTCCAGCAGCCCGGCCGCCTCGGAGTCCGGTGCGGCGTCGAGCACCTCCCGCAGCGGGCGCGGCAGGTGCCGGTCCAGCTCGGCGCAGACCTCGTCGAAGGCCGCGGCGAACACCGGGTAACGCGTGTGGAGGCCGCGGCCCATGCCGAGCCGCTGGCTGCCCTGGCCGGCGAACAGGAAGGCCAGCCGCCCGCCGGTGCGCCGCCCGGGCGGCGCCGGGTCGGCGATCAGCTCGTCCAGCCGCTCCAGGAAGTCCGCGCGGGTCGTGGACACCAGCGCGGCCCGGTGCTCGAAGGCCGTCCGTCCGGTGGCCAGCGAGTAGCCGAGGTCGAGCGGGCGCAGGTCCGGGCGTTCGTCGAGGCGTTCGCGCAGCCGGACGGCCTGGGCGCGCAGCCCGTCGGCGCTGCGGGCGGACAGCAGCCACGGGACGGCCGAGTCGTCGGTGCGGCGCGGCGGCGTGGCGGCCCGGGCCGCCACGCGCTCCACCGGGGCCTGTTCCAGGATGACGTGGGCGTTGGTGCCGCTGATGCCGAAGGAGGAGACGCCGGCTCGGCGGGGGCGGCCGGTGGCGGGCCAGGGGGTGTTCTCGGTGAG